>NZ_JBLZNI010000001.1:0-508850 GCF_051194165.1 Halorubrum shenae
ACATACCTGTTCGACCGCGAGAGCGGATGCTTTGCACCGCGAGAACAGGTCGTGTCGTAGACCAGCAAATATCCCACTTGCGGGACGGGAAGCCTCGCCGTCGTCGGGCTCTGCCCGACTGCCTGAGGGATCTCCGATCCCTCTCCGTTTACGGCGAGGAGGATGTCACCCGCGCGCGCCGATCCGGACGACCCGTCTCTGTAGCGATCGAGCCCGGATTTTCTCCTCGGTCCCGACTGATCATCTCAGTCGGGGTCGGCGATCAACACGCCGATCGACCAGTGGTCGTTCGTGAACAGTCCGGGATAGTTCACGTTGCCGTCGACGGCGCAGATCCAGCGACCGTCGACGCACCACGGGTCGACGTGGTGCATGCGTCCGGAGTTCCAGCCGACGGGCGCGCCCGTTCCTTCGAGGATCGGCGAGGCGGACAGTTCGCGGTCGGCGAACGTCTCCGTGTCCAGCGCCGTGATCTCGTAGGCGCGGACCCGCTCGCCGTACGCGTCCGCGCAGTCCTGGTAGAACAGAACGACGCCGTCGTCGGTCACCAGCGGTCGACCGCCGGGACGCGCGGCGGTGGGCCGGTCGGTGATTACCGGGTTCTCCGGGTGCGCGTGCCAGTCGTCCCGCGTGAGCGACTGAGTGTAGTAGAGGTAGGCGCCCTCGATCGAGTCGTCGCCGACGAGCGCCCACCACCGACCGTCCCACCGGAACACGACCGCGTCGTCGGACTCGTGGTCGCTGGACACCGGAATCGCGTGACGGCGCCACTCGGTGGGGAAGTCGACCGCCTCGAACAGTTCAACCATCCCGTCCCCGGCGCCGCCGGTCTCCGGGATCATGTAGTGGTCGCCTTCCCACTCGAACACGTACGGGAACGAGAGGTGTTTCCCCGTTTTCAGGACGACCTGATCGTACTCCCAGCGGATCCCGTCGGGGCTCGTCGCGTGGCCGATCACGGCGTCCGGGTCCCGGTCGGCGTTGAAGATCTCGAAGAACATGTGCCACCTATCGGTACCGGGGAAGAGAAACGGGTCGGCGACGAAGTCGACCGCGCCGTAGTCCGTCACGTCACCGGCGACCAACACCGGGTTGTGCGCCGTCCCCGTATACTCCTCTAGGTTCGGCGGCTCACGTCCCGCGGTCTCGCTCGGTATCGCGATATCATCTCCGCTACTCGGTGGGTGAACCCCAGTGATGGCCCGCTCTCCCCCGTTCGAAGCCCGCGCGATCAGCCTCGGTGCGTAGTGGTTAGCCAGTTTACCCGCCCACCAGGCAGTCCGGACGACGACCGGTCGCCTTTTGATCGAGGAGGATATGTGAGATATCACCATATCAGCGAACATGTCGTTGCAACGTATTGTTAGTGCTACACTTAACCGGACAATCGGACCCTGAATCGGCCGAAATTCACCCAGATCGGACGTATTTCACCGGAATCGTCTACGACTCGTTCGCGCGGATCGAACGGTCGAGGCGTCGACCGTCGTCGACGGTCCCTCGGTAGACGCTGGTTAGCGCCTCAGCCGCCTGCACCCAGTTCTGTGATCGGGCGTGCCGGTGGTTCGCTCGCCCGATCGACTCGAGGTCCGGATGGTCGTACGCCCGCCGCAGCGCATCCGCGAGGCCGTCGTCGTCGGCCGGATCGTAGAGGAACTCGTTCTCCGGTGGCACCGTCTCCGGGAGGCAGCCGATCGCGGGCGCGACCACCGGTCGGCCGTACGAGAGCCCGAGGTGCGCCGTCCCCGAGTTGAGTATCCTGCGGTACGGTAACGCGAGCACGTCGGCGGCGTTCAGGAAGTACTGGATCCGCTCGTCCGGGACGAATTCGAGTCGGGTCTCGATCCGCGGGTCGCTCCGGGCGAGCGCCGTAACCTGCGCCTCGATCCGGTCGTCGTGCGGGTTCCCGACCAGCCACAGCTCCGCGTCCGACGCGTCGAGGTCGGCGAACGCCTCGACGAGGTCCGGGACGCCCTTGTACTCGCGGATCAGCCCGAAAAAGAGGACGACGAAGGCGTCGTCGTCGATCCCCAGGTCGCGTCTGGCCGCCTCGCGAGACACGTCGTTCTCGTAGGCCGGGACGAAGTTCCCGTCGGGGATCACCGCCATCTCGTCGGCCGTCGGGACGCGGTACGCCGCCGCGACCGCGTCGGCCGCTGCACTGCACTTGACCGTGATGGCGTCGGCGACGGCGAACACGCACTCGTTGACGATCCGTTCTGTTCGGGGGTACAACCCCTCGTGGTGACGCTCGTTGTGAACCGTCCGGACGATACCGACGCCGAGCAGCGAGACGAGCGCGACGTCGACGAGGAACGCGGCCGCCCGCAGGAACGAGACCAGCGCGTTCGCGGGACCGAACCCCGTCCCGGTCGTCACGTAGTAGTCGTAGATCCAGTCGAGCTGCATCGCGTCGGCGTCTCGGTTCGCGAGGACCGCGCGCGTGAGCGGGAAAAACAGCGGGAGCGGCGGCGTCCGGACCTCGACGCCGGTCTCGCGGAGCGCGTCCGCGAGCAGCGTCATATACGCGTTCTCCGGGTACCAGCTCCCGCTCATCAACAGCAGCGTGAAGTCGTCGCCGTCGGTCATCGGCCTCGGAATCGACCGACTGGTCTCTCGGCGGACGCCCCGTCAGGTGTAAACTGTGGCGCGCGCCGGTCAGTTCGTGAGTGTGCCACTATGTATCGCCGTTGGTGACACTCCCGAATAAGTATGATTTCCCAACCGGGGCACCGGAAAACAGGCCGTCTCGTTAACGCGCGGCTATGATCGGTCTCCCGGAACGCTCCCGTGTCTCGGTCCTCGACCAACTCGTCTCGATGGTCGATACGAAGTCGTCGCTCGCCGCGACGTCGAAACGTCGACCACTCCCGATGCGACCACTGGCTCGTCGGTTCCGGCGTCGATACGGATAACCGGAGTACCCGAGTGCGGTCGGAACCGACCGTACTCATCCGTTCGAAGTCGAGCGTTACGAGCGGCATAACAATGCCTTCGTCGCGTGGTGTTCGGGTATGAACCGCTCCAGCAAAGCCGCCGTACGCCTCGGGTCGACCGGGCGCGGCAGTTCATGAGAGACCGTCTCCGAGAACTCGTCAAACGCGCGATCCCCTCGGGCTCTGTCATCCAGCGAACCGTCAAAAGCGGGATCTGGGTGACGGCGACGAAGATGGCAGTTCGGCTGTCACAGATTCTGATGCTGATCGTTCTCGCGCGACTGCTCGATCCGCGCGCCTTCGGGCTGATGGGAATCGCGCTGCTTGTCCTCTCCGCGATCCGGCGCTTCACCGATATCGGGATCAACGCGGCCCTCATTCAAGACAAACAGGAGAACGTCGACGAGTACCTCAACACGACGTGGTGTTTGGAGGCCGCACGGGGGCTCCTCATCTTCGGCGTGCTCGCCCTCGTGGCGCCGTTTATCGCCGGGTTCTTCGACGAGCCCGGTGCGACGAACCTGATCCGCGTACTCGGGCTAAGCGCACTGCTGTACGGGCTTCGGAACCCCGCCGTCGTTTACTTCCAGAAGGACCTCTCCTTTCACAAGGACTTCGTCTTCAAATCGAGCGGATCGGTCGTGCAGTTCGTGGTCGGCGTCGGGTACGCGCTGTACTCGCCGACCGTCTGGGCGCTCGTGTTCGCGACCGTCGGTAGGTCCTTTTCCAAGTTCCTCCTCTCGTACGTCCTCCACGAGTACCGCCCGTGGCCGACCTTCGATATGGCGATCGCGCGCCGCCTCATCGACTACGGCAAGTGGATCACCGGCGCGTCGATCGTCGGGTTCGTCTACAGCGAGGGCGACGACGCCTTCGTCGGGTGGTTCCTCAACGCGACCTCTCTCGGCTTCTACCAGTACGCGTACCGGCTCGCGGACATGCCCGCGTCCGAGGTCTCCGGGATCATTTCGGAGATCACGTTTCCGGCGTACTCTCGGCTTCAGGGCGACCTCGACGAACTCCGCGGAGCGCTGCTTCACACGACTCGTCTGACCGCGTTCATCGCGTTCCCGCTGTCGTTCGGTATCGCCGTCGTGGCGCCGAGCTTCGTCCCCGCGGTCCTCGGCGACGAGTGGCGACCGATGATCACGGCGATGCAGATACTCGCGCTGTACGGGCTGTTACACGCGATCACGCGGAACTTCGGCGCCATCTGGAAGGCGCTCAACCGCCCGGACTACATCGTCAAGACCGGACTGCTCCGCGTGGCGTGTATCGCCGTACTCATCTGGCCGGCGACGGCGAGGTTTGGGATCGAGGGGACAGCGCTGGTCGTCGTCGGGGTGTACGCCTTCCCGATGCTTCCGCTGGACGTGTACCTCTCGGCGCGGATGGTCAACGCCCGGCAGAGACAGCTGTACGCCGAGTATCTCTACCCGTTCGTCGCCGCTTCGGTGATGTTCGTCACCCTGTGGTACGGGGCGTCCGCGACGAACCTGACCCCGCTCGTCGAGTTCCTCGTGTTGGTTCCGTCGGGCGCGGTGGTGTACATCGCGGTCGCGTACCTGCTCGAACGCCAGTTCGACTGGGGGATCGAGCGCAACCTGCGGATGATCAGCGACGGGCTCCGGGGGTGACGCGGTCGCGGCGAAGTCCCGGACTCTCGTACCCGCTACGCGCCGCCTTCCGTCTCCGCGAGTACGTCCTCGGCGATCGACAGCGTTCGCTCCGCCTCGCGAACCCGATCGTCGATGACGCCATCTCTTAAAAGGTCCAGCTCCGGGTCGCCGAGCGCGTCCCGTACCGCGGCCGCACGGCGGAGGCGCTCGTAGGCGTCCTCGCGCGAGAGGTCGCGGATCGACCGGAGCGTCGCGACCGTCTCGTCGTCGGCGACCCGCGAGACCAGGGGGATCAGCTCGTCGATCTCGTAGGCCAGCTCGCCGCCGCCCGCCGGCGGCCAGTCGAGCGTCAGCGGCTCGGCGTCGAGCCGCTCGACGTAGGTGCGGTGGACCGCGACCGCGGTCCGGAGGGCGCCAGGGTCGTCGACGTAGTGTTCCAGCTTCGAGTTCGAGTAGTCGGCGTACTCCAAGAGCGTCGGCAGGGGCTCCTCGCCCGCGTCGTACTCGTCGACGTACTCGCGGAGGTCGGTCGGCGGCACGTCAGCGTCGACGAAGGGGGTGCCGTCAGCGCGGTCGAGGAAGGCGAAGACGTCTCGGGCCGACGCCGACTTATAAAAAGAGTCGAACGCCTCACGGACCGCCTCGTTGTACGTCTCGATCGGGTCCCGGATCCGGGTCACGTCGGCGTCGAGGTCGGCGTCGGCCATCTCGGCGACCGCTCGCAGTTCCTCGAGGCGGGCGTCGAGCGCCTTCTTCGCGTCCCGCGCGGCCTTGCGCGCGGCCCGGTAGTCGTGGAGCGCCTCGTCGCGGTCGGCGAGTAGGTCGACGTACTCGCCCGCCGGCTCCAACGCGTCGCGGGCGGCCGCGAAGTCGGCCTCGGAGAGCCGGCGCTTGTCGACCGCCTCGTCCGCGGCGGCGAACGCGTCGGTCGCGAGCGCGTCGTCGTCGGCGTCGACCGCTTCCCCGAACTCCCCCCGGAACTGGACGTACGAGCCGAAGTCTCCCGTGCCGACCGCGTCCTCCTCGTATCCGTCGAGCACGCGGTGCGCCCGGCGGTACGTGTCGGCGGCGGTCTCGACTCGGTCCCGGCCGAGGTCGGCGATCCGGGCTTCGATCCGGGCGAGCTCGTCGTACCGCTCGCGCAGCGTCGCGGTCGCCTCGCCGGCCTCGCGGACGGGGGCGTCCCCGTCCGGCATCAGTACACCTCGTCCGGGTCGAAGACGCGCTCGCCGACGTGCTCGCCGTCGATCGTCCGGTGGAAACAGGAGCGGTGGCCCGTGTGACATGCCCCCACGTTCTGGTCGACGAGGTACAGCAGGGTGTCGGCGTCGCAGTCGACTCGGACCTCGCGGACTTCTTGGGTGTGACCGGAGGAGCCGCCCTTGTGCCACAGCTCGTCGCGCGACCGCGAGTAATAGTGCGCCTCGCCCGTCTCGCGGGTCTGTTCGAGCGCCTCCGGCGAGACGTACGCGAGCATCAGCACCTCGCCCGAGTCGGCGTCCTGCGCGACCGCCGGGACGAGCCCGTCCTCGCCGAAGTCGACCTCGATCGGTTCCGCTCCCGCATCGGCGTTAGTCATGTCTCGCCCGACGCGTGGGGCTCGAATAGGCCTTTTGTCTGTCCTCACTCGTCACCGGCTCCTACTCCCGGCGTAACACCAGGGCGTCGCCGTCGGCGTACGCGTCGGCGCGTCGGTCGACGACCTCGAACCCCAGTCCCTCGTACAGCGACAGCGCGGCGTCGTTGTCGGGGTGGGCCTGCAGCGTCACGGGACCGGTCGCGTCGCCGAGCACAGACGAGAGCAGCCCGCGGGCGCGTCCGTCCCGTCGGTAGTCGGGAGCGACCGCGAGTTCGGCGATGTGGACGCCGGGACGGTTCGGCGCGTCGACCGGGAGTAAGTAGCCCACCGGCCGCCCGTCGGCCACGCTGACGAGCGCCGAGCCGACCGCGAGCCCGTACTCGAGCAGGTCGGGGTTTGGCTGTCTGAGGTGGTCCTGTAGCTCTCGAATTTGGGCGGCGTCGGCCGGGCGGGCGGCGCGGACTCTGGGATCGGGAGCGGGGCTGTCGCCGTCGCCGTGGTTGTTTCCGAGTGGCTCCCCTGTCATCTCACAGGCCCACCCCGAGCGCGACCGCGGCGCCGACGGCGACGATCGCCCCCGACAGCGTCGCAAGGAAGTTCACCGCCTGGTTCCCGATGCGCTCGCCCTCGATCAGCGCGCCGAGGAGGCTGTCGACGGTCATCCCCGCGACGCCCGCGAGGACGACGATTCCCCCGCCGGTGACCGCGCCCCCGACCGGCATCCAGAGCGCGGCGAGGCCGGCGACGAGGAGCGCGCCCGTGACCCCGGCCAGTTCGCCCTGCCACGTCACCGCGCCGTCGGTGCCCGGATCGACGCGGCGGAAGGTCGTCACCAGGCGGGGACCGTCGTAGAGCCCGCCGATCTCCGAGGAGAGGGTGTCCGCCATCGCGGTCGCGGTCGCGCCCGCGAACGCGAAGCCGAAGAGCGCGCCCGGCACGCCGACGTGATCGGTCGCCGCGTAGCCGACGACGGCGACGAGCGCGACCGCGGAGTTCGCCAGCACGTTCCCGGTGCCGCGGGCGCCCTCGTTCTCCTGTGCGACCCCCCGGTTCGCCTTCTCGTCGAAGCGGTACTTCGAGGCCAATCCGCCGATCGCGTAAAAGGACATGAGCGTGGCGAACCAGCCGACGCCGCCGAGGACGACGGCCAGCAGCGCGGACAACACGCCCGTCAGCATACCGGGGACGGAGGCCGTCCCCAGCGCGAAGGAGACGTAGCCGAGCGCGCCGGTCACCGCCAGCCCGAAGGCGACGAGCGGGACGGTGACCGTCGGGTCCACCGCGACGAACCCCCAGACGGCGAACGCGACGAGGATGACCGTGATGTGCGCGTCCCGGTCGAAGACGAGCGATCTGATGAGCGCCGCCGTGAGCGCGGCGACAGCCGCGAGAAAGACGACACTCGGAAGGCCCTCGACGAGGCTCGGTCCGTTGGCGAGCCCCACGCCGTCGGTCTGGAGCAGCACGGCGACCTGTCCGGCGAGGGCGCCGAGCGTCCCGCCGGCGACGTACCCCGCCACGAGGGAGAACTCGTCGGTGGAACGTCCGGCGACGACCGCGCGGCCGAGGCGACCGCAGCCGACCGCGAGCGCCGCCGCGGCGAACGCCTCGTACGGGAGCGGGGCGCGGGGGAGGGAGGCGAACAGCGCGAGGCCGGCGGCCGCGAGGGCGAACGCGACGAAGCCGTAGAGGCGCTCTTCCTCGCGATCGCCCGGCAGGGCGAGCGTCTCGAACCACTCGCCGTCGCGGACCCCGAAGAAGGCGAGGCCGGCTGCGGCGAGGAACGGCACCGCGGCGGCGTCGCCGAGCGCCGGCGCGAGGACGGCGACCGCGGCCACCGCGGCGAAGACACTCGCCCGTCGAAGCCTCCGTATCACACCCTCCGGTTCCCCCGACGCGCACTTAACGCTCCCGACACCGCCCCGTCGCCGTCAGGGTACGCTCACCGCGGCTACGCGGCCGCTCGGCGGATTCAGCATAATTCGAGGTGGAGCCTCCGACCTCAAGGAGCGAGAGCAGCGAGCGAGTAGGTCGGAGAGGAAACCGACAACGCACGACGCAACCACAGGACAGTTGCTACCTGACTCCCTAGCATATAAGTACCGTCGGGTAGCAATCTGAAACATGGAGGTGCGTCGAACCGCGCCAGTCAAACTCGTCGTTCCCGATGAGCGGCGCGACGACCTCCACGAATCCGCGCGACAGTTCCTTCATTGTGCGAATCGTGCCGCTGAATTCTGTTGGGACGACGATTCCTACCTCAACTGCGTTACGGCGAACTCGACCGCACGGGACGCGCTCTACGAACAACTGCGAGAGGAAACTGATCTTACTGCGAACCTCGTTCAAGAGGCCATCCGACGCGCCGTCCAAGCGACGAAAGGGTGCGTCGAACGGTGGAAACAGGGCAAGCGGGTGAGCCAGCCGGAGTTCACGTCGTGGAGCATGGTCTACGACAAGCGAAGCGCGACGTTCTACCGCAACCGCGTGTCTCTCTCAACCGTCAACGGGCGCGTCGAGTGCGAGTTTGAACTTCCGGCGGATAGCCCGACTCCCTACGAGCAGTACGTTCTCTCGGAGGACTACGAGTTTCGGGCGAGCACACTGCAATACGACAGGGCGACTGACGAGTTCTACTTCCACATCACGACGCGGAAGTACGATACCGACGAGTCCGAGGTTTCGGAAGATACCGAGCACCAAACAGTTCTTGGTATCGACCTCGGCGTCAACAGCCTCGCAGTAGCTTCGACCGGCACGTTCTGGCAGGGCGACGAATACGATCACTGGTGCCGTGAATTCGAGAAGCGACGTGGTGAGATGCAACAGCGTGGGACGCAAGCCGCGCACAACGCCCTGCTTCGCCTCGGAAAGCGCGAAGAAGCGTGGCGGAAACAGTACATCCACACCGTTGCCAACGAAATCGTCTCGGAAGCTGTCGATCACGATTGCGGTGTTATTGTCTTTGAGGACTTGGCCGATATCCGAGAGCAACTTCCACAGGCGAAGTGGCACCACATCTGGGCGTTCCGACGCCTCGCCGAGTACGTGGAGTACAAAGCGCCCGAACAGGGCGTCTCCGTGAAGCAAGTTGAGCCGAACCACACGTCCCAACGCTGTTCTCGAACGGACTGTGGGTTCACGCACGAATCGAACCGTGACGGCGAACACTTCTATTGCCAGAAGTGTGGCTACGAGGTCAACGCAGACTACAATGCAGCGAAGAATATTGGGCTACGCTATGCCCGAAAGCGACAACACAGACTTCGTTCCTCGCCCAAGTCGGGGAGCGGAGACGCACCAGTAGACGTGCGTGTGAATGGTGGGACGTTGAACGGCAAGAGTCACCAGCCCATTGCTGGCGACTGATTGCTGGGAGTCCACATCAAAGCCCTACCCTCAACGAGCGAACCCCGTATGGGGTGAGCGAAGTAGGGTAGGGTAGTTTACTAGCGATACTCGTTGAACTGTACCGCGTGTCCCTCGATCACGCGAACGGACTGCTCCGGGTCCTCCTCGTCGTCGCCCGTCCGATCTTCGTGCGAGGTAACCTCACTCATGTTCGTCCGGTCGGTGTTGGCGCTTATAAATGTTGTCCACACTGCGAAAGTGGTCCGCTGCGATACCGGCGCAAAACGTCTCAGCGTGGGATTTTGTGCTCGGGTGTTTGTCGCGTCGTCAGTCGTCGACTTGGTCGATCACGCGGTCGACCTCGCCGAGGTCTTCGAGCACGTAGTCCGGGGAGACGCTCGCGTCCGCGAGGGTCGCCTCGTCGGTGACCCCGGAGAGGACGAGGGCGGTGGTCATCCCCGCGCGCTCGCCGAGCGCGATGTCGGTGTTGAGGCGGTCGCCGACGACGAGACATTCTTCCGGGGGGTACGGGAGCCGCTCGCGGACCATCTCGATCGCCGTCTCCGAGGGCTTCCCGAGGACCGCGTCCGGCTCGCGCTCGGCGACGCCCGCGATGGCGTTGATCACGGCTCCGGATCCCGGCATATCGCGATCGGGCGTCGGGATGACGACGTCGGGATCGGTGCCGATGAAGGGGATGTCGCGGTCGAGCGCCCACAGCGCCGTGCAGAGATCGTCGTAGTCGAACTCGTGGTCGATCGAAGCGACGAGCGCGTCTGCGGCGTCGATATCGTCGGTCGTCGCGAGCCCGGCCGCCTCGAACTGATCGACCAGCCCCGGATCGCCGATACATAGCAGTTCGTCGTCCGCGTGGCGCTCGCGCAGGTACCGCGTCGTCACGGTCCCGGCCGTGAACACCTGGTCCGCGTCGACCTCGTAGCCCGCGGCGCCGAGTCGATCGACGTAAGCGGGCGGCGCATTGGTCGGGTTGTTCGAAACGAACAACGTCTCGATCCCGGACTCGCGGAGCCGCCGGTAGCCCGCCGGCGCGCCGGGAATCGGATCGTCGCCTCGCACGACCGTGCCGTCCACGTCCAGAACGGCGCCGCTGAACTCCATGGGAGGATTCGTGGCGCCACCGCCGTAGGGGTTGCGCCGCCTCGCTGGTTCGCAGCTCTCGTTCCATATCCGGGACCCGTTCCACCTTCGGGATAACGGAAGCGTAAAGCGGGGCGGTTCCCAACCTATGGTCACTGTGACGACGACCCAGGTGACGCTGGTCCAGATCGATAACTACGGGCCGTGGACGGTGACGCCGGAGCCGCGCCGGGAAATGGATCTCCAAGCACTTCAGTCGCGGCTGTTTGCCGATGTTGCCCAGTTTATGGGTCCGCGGGACGCGTACGTCTTTTCGACCCGCTACGACAACATGATCGCCGTGACGAACGGCCTCGACGGCGCGACCCACGCGGCGCTCCAAGAGTCGATCGGGAACCGGTATCCCGTGAGCGTCAGTCTCGGGACCGGCGTCGCCGAGCGACCGATCGACGCCGTAGAGGCGGCGAACCGCCTGCTCCAGACCGAGGGGAGCGCGCAAGACGAGAGTCGGACGGAGGTGCTCGCCGGTGACTACCTCACCGAGACCAACCCGTCAGACCTCCAGATAGCCCACTTCGACGTGGTGAACGTGACTGGGAAATACACCGACCGCCTCAACGAGTTCGACACGTTCCTGAACGTCGAGCGCGCCTACGGCTCCCTGACTCGGTATCTCCGCGAGACCCACGGCGCCCTCTCGTTTTTCGTCGGCGGCGACAACGTCATCGCCGTCTGTCCGGACCTCCCCGAACGGGCGTTCACGGACGCGATCGCGCACGTCAACGACGACGCCGGCATCGAACTGCAGGTCGGCGTCGGTCGCGGGGCCTCTCCCCACGAGGCGGGGTATGCGGCCAAGCACGCGCTCGAAGCCTGTCGCGACGACGGCACGAGCGTCGAACTGTCCGGTGCGCCGGTCGTCAGCGACTGACCGCCGGATCTGCGGCGCTCGCTTCCCGCCCGAGTAGTTTTGTTATCGATCTAGATAATTTGGCTGTGACGTTTTTATATAGCCAGTCTCAACAGGCGAATAACATGTCCGATGACATAGTGTTCGTCTGCACGGCAGACGGCTGCCACGAGGGGCCGTGGGAAGGTCCTCACGACGCGATGGCTCACTGTGCTGAGCACCCGGATCACGGCTACACCGGGCGACCGCGCGACAGGGTCGACGAGGTCATTCCCGCGACGGCGACGCGAAAGCGCGACAACCGGAACCTCCAGCATAAGGGCCATCCGAAGGGTGCGCTCGCACAGGACGACTGACCGCGCCCGCGGACGGACCGCCCGCGGGACCCGCGTTCGCGACTGGGACCGGCTCCCGGCGATCGCCGTCTCGCGGCTTCGCGACGATTGACGATCTCGCTGCGCCCGTCGACCGCCTTCGATCGCGTCCGGTCGCTCTCGCGGTTCGCTCCGGGTCTTCCGGTCACGCCTCGTCGAAGAGCCCGAGATCCTCCGCAACGAGGTCCGCAAGCTGGTCTTTTAGCGCCGGCTTGACCTCTGCAATCTCCTCCCCGTCGTGTTTCCCGTCGTTGTGCTTGGTGAGCGCGTCCGCCACGTCGGACAGCGGGACGCTGGTCTCCGTCTCGCACTCGGTACACACGATCGGGACGGACGGTTCGTCTGTGGACATACGTCGAGTAGTCGCGGGTCGGCGGTATATGCCTTCGGGGGTGCGGTCCGAGGCGTCGCTCTTCGACTCCGCGCCCGCCCCGAATCGCCAGCGTCACCCGTTTCCGGGCGCAACCGCTCCGCATGCGAGTCCTCGTGACCGGGGCGGCCGGCGGGATCGGCGGCGGCGTCGTGCGAACGCTCGCGGCCGCCGGCCACGACGTGATCGGGCTCGACCGCGACGCCGACGGGTTGGCCGCGCTCTCCGAGACCGTCGAGACCCACGCGCTCGACCTGCGCGACGGCGACGCGGTCGAGACGCTGCTCGCCGACCGCGAGTTGGACCGAGTCGTCTCCTGTGTCGGAGGGTGCGAGATCGCGGCGGTCGAGGACACGACTGCCGAGTCGTTCCGCCGCCAGCTCGACACGAACCTGACCGCGGTTCACACCGTGGTCCGGGCCGCACTCCCGTCGATCCGCGAGCGCGGCGGTCGGATCGTCGTGGTCGGGTCGATGGTCGGGTCGACCGCGCTCCCCTACCACGGCGCCTACAGCGCTGCAAAGGCCGGATTGTCAGGGTACGTCGATTCCCTCCGCCGCGAGGTCGAGCCCCACGGCGTGACCGTCGCGTTCGTCGAGCCCGGCCCGGTTCCGACCGGGTTCAACGAGCGCGCGGCCGCGGGGATCGCGGAGCGGAACGCGGACGCAGATCCCGACGGCCCCTACGCCGAGGCGTACCGGGCGTTCGAGGGGTACTCGCCCGCCGCGACCGACCTGGAAACCGTGGTCGAACGCGTCGTCGTCGCGACCACGACTGAGCGACCGCGGGCGGTCTACCGAGTGAGCCGCCGCGCGCGATGGCTCCCGCGGGCCGCCGCGGTGCTCCCCGATCGGCTGTACGATCGGCTGGTCCGCGCCGGGCTCCCGAGCGGGATACTCGGACGGCTCATCGACCGGTAGCGGCGACAATCGGGATCCCGCCGTCCCCGCTCTTCAATCGTCTCTATCCGTCGCCTCGTCCGACTCGACCGAGAGCGTCCGGATGGTCTCATGAAGGCCGAGGACGAGCGCCGGCACGACGATCATGAAGAGATGCTCCTCTATCGGGATTCCGAACAGGTCGTACCCCGTGCGCATCGTGATCTCGAAGACGCCGACCTCCAGCGTGTACCAGTCCCAGAGGTACGCGATCGGATACAGGGCGGCGACCGTCCGGGCCGCCTGCCGGAGCGCGCCGGCGTAGCGGAGCAGGCCGAACGCGACCGCTCCGAAGACGACCTCGGTGGCGAGGTACGTGTACGGCCCGAGAACGGTGATGTCCGGAAGCGCGGCGCCGGACAGCGGACGGAACCAGACGGCCACGAGCAGGAGTGCCAGGAAGACGTAGGCGCCGCGGATCAGGAGCATCGTCGCGATCGTCGGGCCCGCCCGACTGGCCACCAGCGCGATCGTGCCGAACGCGAGCGCCGCGGCCGGCGCCGACGGGGGAAACAGTCCGCCGATCGTCCCCCAGAGAACGCCGACGAGCCCGGTCATCAGCAGGGAGAACGCCAGCGTTCGGGCTCGCGGTCGGCCGAGTAGCACCGAGACGGTCCGTTTGTCGATCGACCGGTCGTACGCGTAGTCCTGCTCGTCGTCGATTATCTTCACCCCGGCGAGCGTCACGAGGAAGACGAGCGCGAAGCCGAGTATCGTCGCGGTCAGCTCGGCCGTCTGGACGTAGAACCCGCCGAGCAGCGCGAGCGCGATACCGGTCGGGTAGCCCAGCGTCGTGGTGAGCGGGTTCGTGTCGAGCTGCGGCGCGTGGAGGTACCCGACGAACCAGGTCGGCAGGGTGACGAGCGCGGCGCCCGGACCGACGAGTACGCCGAGCGCGAGCGTACAGGCGGCGAAGCCGACGCCGGCGCCGAGGAGGCAGAGGCGACAGCCGCGGACCGTCATCGGGTGGTCGTCGTCCTCGCCGCGCCGATGGAAGTCGACGTAGCCGTCCTTCACGTGCGCCGTGTACACCGCGAAGAAGATCGCGGTCATGTGAATCGCTCCCACTGAGAGCGCGAACTCGCCGGCGATGGCCGCGCCGAACCACGAGGCCGCGAGCGGCGGCAACATGAACACCGGATGGACCTGCGAGAGCAGCGCCTGGAGGTCCGCTCGTCGTCCGCGTTCGTGCCGAGCGATTGCCATGCGCCACCAATGCGCTAATGATGATTAATCTTGTTGGAGGTTTCACAAGTGAGACATCTCGACTCGTCGAAACGACTTCGGTCGCGGAGACACAGCGACGACGCCGCCGACTCGCAAACTCCTAAGTCCCGGCGACCCAAGCCAACGTATGGTCGAGGCACCACAGACCGAGGAGGGCTGGTTCGCGCTGCACGACTTCCGGTCCATCGACTGGGACGCGTGGCGTGACGCCCCCGAACGAGAGCGAGAGCGGGCGATCGAGGAGGGGAAGACCTTTTTAAACCACCGGGAGCTGATCGCCGACGCCGAGGAAGGCGAGTCGGGGCTGTTCTCCGTGATCGGACACAAGGCCGACCTCCTGTTCGTCCACTTCCGTCCGACGCTCGACGACCTGTCGTCGATCGAGCGCCGGTTCGAGGACACCGCGCTCGCGAACTTCACGGAGCGAACGACCTCCTACGTCTCCGTCACCGAGGTCTCGGGCTACGTCTCCGACGAGTACTTCGAGGACCCCGACACGGTCGATACGGGACTTAAAAGTTACATCGAGGGGAAGATGACGCCCGAGATCCCCGACGACGAGTACGTCTGCTTCTACCCGATGAGCAAGCGGCGCGGAGAGGAGTACAACTGGTACGACCTCTCGTTCGAGGACCGCGCCGACCTCATGGCCGGCCACGGCGAGGTCGGCAAGGAGTACGCCGGGAAGATCAAACAGGTGATCGCCTCCTCCGTCGGCTTCGACAGCCACGAGTGGGGCGTCACGCTGTTCGGCTCGGACCCGACGGACATCAAGGACATCGTCTACGAGATGCGCTTTGACCCCGCCTCCTCGCGCTACGGCGAGTTCGGCGAGTTCTACATCGGTCGCCGGTTCCCGCCCGCGGATCTGGGGGCGTACCTCGCTGGCGAGACCGTACCGACGCCGGAGGGGAAGGGCGGCGGCCACGGCGAAGGCGGCGGTCACGCCGAGGGCAGCGGCCACGGCGAGGGCGGCCATCACGGCGAGGGCGGCGACCACGGTCACGGCCACGGCGAGGGCCACGATCACGCCGGCGCCGCCGGCGGGCCCGCACACGGCGACCACCCCCACGGCGAGGACAACGCGGGCGGCGAGGGCGACCACCCCCACGGCGAGGAAGCGGACGGCGACGTCGCCGACGAGGACATCCGCGGCGAGCTCGCGGATCTCGACATCTACGCCGGCAAGCCCCACGGCGAGGACGTGTACGCGACGGTACTCTACAGCGAGGCCGACATGGACGAGCTGTTCGACGAGGTCGAGGGGCTCCGCGGCAACTTCGATCACTACGGCACCCACGTGAAGACGGCGGTGTACGAGGGGCGCGTGACCGACCGCGCCGCGGTCGTCTCCATCTGGGACACCGGCTCCGCCGCCGAGACCGCGGCGGGCTTCCTCTCGGAGCTGCCGGGCGTCGTCGCCCGGGCCGGCGAGGAGTCCGGCTTCGGCACGATGGGGATGTTCTACACGGTCAAGCCGGAGCATCAGGAGGACTTCACCGACACGTTCGACGACATCGGGGACATCCTCACGGAGATGGACGGTCACGTCGAGACCGACCTGATGATGAACGTCGAAGACGAGAACGACATGTTCATCGCCAGCCAGTGGCACGCGAAGGAGGACGCGATGACGTTCTTCGGCTCCGACGAGTTCCGCGAGACGGTTCAGTGGGGCCGCGAGGTGCTGGCGGATCGGCCGCGGCACGTGTTCTTGGCGTAGGCGAGACGGGACGCGGAGCGGGATTTATGCGGATTTTGTGAGGACACGCTTGGTCGCTTTTAAGTGTCTGCGATCGACGGGGCGGCGACCGCCGCCAAAGCCCCAGCCGTGAGGCGGTCGCACGCTCGCTGCGGTCCTCGGTCACTCGCTTCGCTCGTTCCCTGCGGTCCTTACGTCACCTGCGACCGCCTCACGGCTGCCCCTTTGAGTCCCACCCGACCGCACAGCACCGCAGCCTCACGCCTTCCCAGCCTCGTCGCTGGCACCCTCCGCTTCGCTTCGGGGCCAGCGACTCCCTCGCGCGGCGCTCCTCGCGCCCTTCGGCCGCTCGGAGGCGCGCGCCACCGCACCGTGTGGATCCTTTATAACCGTCATTCGCTGCCGCGCTTGCCCTCCCCGCCGCACCGCCGAACCCAACCGCCTGTTTTTAACTATCGCCTCGGCGAACGAGTGGATATGTTCGACACGATCGTGGTCGCGACCGACGGCTCCGACAGCGTCCGCCGGGCCGTCGACGTCGCAGTCGACGTCGCCATACGGTTCGACGCGGAGATCCACGCCGTCTACGTCGTCGACAGCGGCGAGGTCGAGTCCACGCCGGACGAGGTCCGCGACGACCTCCGCGAAGCGCTCGACGACCACGGCGAGGCCGCACTCGATCAGGTGACCGACGCTGCGACCGCGCGCGACGCCGACCTCGACATCACGGCCGAGGTTCGGGAGGGCCGACCGGCTCCGGAGATCTCCGAGTACGCGCGGGAGATCGACGCCGACGTGGTCACGATGGGCACGCGCGGGCGACACGGTGAGAACCGGTTCCTCATCGGCTCGGTCGCCGAACGCGTCGTCCGGACGTGTCCGATCCCCGTCCTCACCGTCCGCCAGCTCACGGACGAGAACCCGCGCCGGACGACGATCTGAGGGGCTCCGACGGGCGGCCACGTCTTTCGGCGGCCAGAGAACGGCGGAGTTTTCCCGCTTCCGCCCGGCTCAACGGTATGGACGAGGAACTCATCGACGAGGGGGACATCCCCCGCTCGCGGTACACGCGGCTGCCCGGCAAGGGCTTTTTCTACCCGGACTCGCTGGACGACGAGCGCGCCGAGCGACGCGCGAAGGAGACGATCGAGGGAAGCGAGGCGGTCGTTATCGCCGACGGCGACGCCGACGGGCTCGCCTGCGCGGCGATGATCCGGGAGGCGTACGACGCCGCGCTCGACCCCGCGGACTTCGAGGCGGCCATCGCGGCGCGGCTCGGAGACGGGGAGAGAAACGACGAAGAGCCCGACGAGGGAGCGGGCGACGACGAAGCGTCGGCAGACGCCGATACCGACGATCCCACCGAGGACGCCCACACCCAGTCGCCGGTCGGGCTGGTCGCCGCGGGACCGTACTCCATCGACACGTCGCTCGAACGCGTGTTCGCCTACGCCGACGACGACGTGGATCTGTTCGTCTGCGACCTCTGTCCCGACGACTACGAGTGGATCGCCGAGCCGCTGGAGGCGCTCGCGGAGTCGACCGCCTCGATCCGGTGGTTCGACCACCACCAGTGGGACGAGTCGACCGCCGCGGCCGTCCGCGACCTCGGCGTCGACCTCGTCGTCGGCGAGTCCGACGAGGAGTGCACCGCCGACGTGGCGCTCCGCTCGCTCGATCACGACTTCGACGACCGATGGGCCGAGCTGGCGACCGTGACGCGCGACCACGACCTCTGGCTCAAGGAGGACCCGCGCTCCGACGACCTGGCCGACTACTCCTACTGGGCCGGCAGCGAGGAGTACACGACGATCGTGGGCGCGTACGGCGCCGACCTCCCCGAGACCGTCCGGGAGTACGTCACCGACCGGCGCGTCGAGAAGGAGGCCCGGATCGACGCCGCCGTCGACCGCGCGGTCACCCACGAGATCGGCGAGTGGACGATCGCGGTGACGTACGGTCGCTGCTCGCAGAACGAGGTCGCCGAGGCCCTTCGCGAGCGTGGCGCCGACGGCGCGGTGATCGTCAAGCCCGCCGGCTCCGCGTCGATCCGCGGCTCCGAGGGTTTCCAACACGCCCACGAGGTCGCCGGGAAGGTGAACGGGGGCGGGCACCCGCAGGCGGCCGGCTGCAAGCCCGACATCTACGACGACATGCTCGACTACGCGCACCACTGGACCACCGAGGGGCAGGCCTGCAAGCGGGTCATCCTCGCGGCGTTCGAGGCGGTCGCGGAGGAGGTCGCGGAAGCGGCGGCGGCCGACGAGTCGGACTCCGACGGCGACGAGTAGGGATCGCCCGCGAGCGAGTCGCCGCTTCCGCCGCCCCGTCGCCACGCCCGCCGGCGAACCGCGAACGTTCATACCGGACGGCGCCCCTCCCTCTACCCATGACGGACATTCTCGTGGCCGGAGAGACGCTCGTCGACCTGCTTCCCGGGGCGGGCGAGACGCTGCGTGACGTAGACGGTTTCACCCACCGACCGGGCGGCGCCCCGGCCAACGTCGCGGTCGGGCTCTCGCGGCTCGGCGTGCCCCCGGCGTTCTGGACCCGGCTCGGCGACGACCCGTTCGGCGACTTTCTCCGGGAGACGCTCGACGAGGAGGGCGTCTCGGACACACTCTCCCGGCGCCTCGGCGGCAACACCACCCTCGCGGTGGTCTCACCTCCGGGCGTCGACGGTCGGCGGTTCCGATTCTACGGCTCGCGGGACGTGACGTTCGGGTTCGAGCCGGACGCGGTCCCGACCGACGCGCTGGCGTCCGTCTCGTGGGTTCACGTCGGTGGCGTCGCCCTGACGCACCCGACGGGTCGGACGGCAATGCGCGAGCTCGCGGCCGTCGCCGACGAGCGCGACTGCACCGTCTCGTTCGACGTGAACTACCGCCCGGACCTGGTGCCGGAGGGGGAGCGCGACGCGGTGGTCGAGGCGGTTCGCGACATCCTCGCGGACACCGACGTGGCGTTCGCCAGCGACGAGGACGTGGCGGCGACCGGCATCTCCTCGCACGAGGGCGAGGATCTGGCCAGAGACTTACTGGAGTTCGGACCGCACACGGCGGTCGTCACGCTCGGGTCCGCGGGTGCGGTCGCGGCGAGCATGGCCGCGGCGCCGTGGGGCGAGACGACGACGCGCCACGAAGGATTCTCGGTCGAGGCGGTCGACGCCACCGGGGCCGGCGACGCGTTCACGTCCGGGCTGATAAGCCGGTTGGTCGCGGGGGTAGGCGACGTCGGCGACCCGTCGGACCTCGCCGACGCGCTCGCGTTCGCCAACGCGACGGCCGCGCTCTCGGTGCAGGACCGCGGGGGGATGACGGCGCTCCCCGACCGCGAGGCCGTCGAGGCGTTCGTCGCGGAGAGCGCGTAACTCCCGGCGGGACCCGCGCGCTTTATTTTCCACCCGGCGCACGCCTCGGTATGGAGCGCTCCGAGTACGTGCGGCGGCTCGACGACCGGCTCGACACGACTGCGTACGCCGACGTCGACGCCAGCGCGAACGGGTTACAGGTCGGATCGGACCGGGAGGAGATAGAGCGCGTCGCGTTCGCGGTCGACGCCGCGGACGCGACGATCGAGGCCGCGGCCGACGCGGGCGCCGACGTTCTCGTCGTCCACCACGGGATCTCGTGGGGCGGGATCGACCGCGTCACGGGCCGGACCTACGA
Source organism: Halorubrum shenae (assembly GCF_051194165.1). Classification (NCBI taxonomy): domain Archaea; kingdom Methanobacteriati; phylum Methanobacteriota; class Halobacteria; order Halobacteriales; family Haloferacaceae; genus Halorubrum; species Halorubrum shenae. The sequence continues at coordinate 19,773 of NZ_JBLZNI010000001.1, forward strand.
CCGGGTCGCGGCGCTCGCGGACCACGACATCGCTCTCTACGTCTCACACCTCCCGCTCGACGGGCACCCCGACCTCGGCAACGCCGCCGGCGTCGCGGCGGAAATCGGCCTCGACGACCGCGAGCCGTTCGGCGAGATCGGGCCGATCACGATCGGGACGATCGGCGAGACGAACGCGCCGCGGTCGGCGGCGTCGATCCGCGAGACGCTCGACGGGTTCGAGGGGCAGCCGGACGGCGAGGGTGCGGAGTCGCCGACGCAGGTCATCGAGTTCGGGCCCGACGAGATCGAGCGCGTCGCGGTCGTCACCGGCTCCGGGACCGACTGGCTCGACGAGGCGGCCGCCGCCGGCGCCGACGCGCTGGTCACGGGCGAGGGGAAGAGGCAGGTCTACCACGACGCGCGCGAGGCCGGTCTCACCGTCTTCCTCGCCGGCCACTACGCGACCGAGACGTTCGGCGTTCGGTCGTTACAGGCGCTGACGGAGGAGTGGGGGGTGGAGACGACGTACGTGAGTCATCCGACCGGGCTCTGAGGAGTATCGACTCGTCGCCCCCGAACGCAACCCTTACCGCCCGCGTCCCCGGACTCCGGGTATGCGCGATCACTTCGAAATTCGGGATCACGACGCCGCCGGACGGATCGGGCGGCTGGAGGTCCCCCGCGCCGGGGTGACCGTCGAGACGCCGGCGCTCCTGCCGGTCGTCAACCCCAACGTCCTCACGGTCGAGCCGCGGCGGCTCGCCGAGGAGTTCGGCGCGGAGATGCTGATCACGAACTCCTACATCATCCGGAGCACCGACCGGATCCGCGACCGCGTCCTCGATCAGGGACTCCACGACTTTTTGGGGTTCGACGGCGCGATCATGACCGATTCCGGCTCCTTCCAGCTCGCCGAGTACGGCGACATCGACGTGACCACCGAGGAGATCATCGAGTTCCAGCGACGGATCGGCAGCGACGTGGCCACCCCGGTCGACGTGCCCACTCCCCCGGATGTCGACCGCGAACGCGCCGAGCGAGAGCTGGAGACGACGAAGACGGCGCTCGTTGACGCCGAAGCCGCGGAGACGGGCGAGATGCTCGTCAACGCCCCCGTACAGGGGTCGACGTTCCCGGACCTCCGCGAGGAGGCGGGGAAACACGCGAGCGCGACCGATCTGGACGTTTTTCCCGTCGGCGCGATGGTTCCCCTTTTAAACTCCTACCGCTACGCCGAGGTCGTCGAGGCGGTCCGCGCCGCGAAGCGCGGGCTCGACCCCGACGCGCCGGTCCACCTGTTCGGCGCCGGCCACCCGATGATGCTCGCGCTGGCGGTCGCCGCGGGCTGCGACCTGTTCGACTCGGCCGCCTACGCGCTGATGGCCCGCGACGGCCGGTACCTGACGGTCTCGGGGACCGAACACCTCGAGGAGATGGAGTACTTCCCCTGCTCGTGTCCCGTCTGCGCCGAGCACACGCCCGGGGAGCTTCGAGAGATAGACGGAAGCGGCGGGGAGGGCGCCGACGCCGACCGGTCCGCGGAGGAGCTCCTCGCCGAGCACAACCTCCACGTCACCTTCGAGGAGCTGCGGCGGGTGAAGGCCGCGATCCGGTCCGGGAACCTCCTCCAGCTCGTCGACCGTCGCGCTCGCGGCCACCCGGCGATGCTCGACGGACTCCGAACCCTTCTCGATCACGCCGACGAGCTGGAGGATACCGATCCGGTCTCGAAGGACGCGTTCTTCTACACCTCCCACGAGTCGGCTCGCCGCCCCGAGGTCCGCCGGCACCACGACCGGCTCTCGCGGCTCGCGGTCCCCGACCGCCTGCTCCTCACCGAGTCGGACGCGCCGTCGACCCACGACTACGACGCGGTGTGGCGCGTGAAACCCCCGTTCGGTCCCTTCCCGCGGGCGCTCTCCGAGACGTACCCGCTCACCGCAGAGATCCCGGAGCGGATCGACGGCGCGGCACAACTCGCGGCCGCTGAGGGCGTCACGAGCCTCGCCGAGTCGAACCCCGATACCGAGATTACGCTCGGCCACGACGACTGGGTGCCGCGCGCCGTCGACGCGGTGCCGGAGCGCGTCGAGATTGAGAATCTGCAGCACCTCGGTCGCTGAGGCTCCGACCCCGATCGCGCTCGCTCCCCGATCAGCGCTCTTCCGGCTCCATCCGTCCGCTGTAGTCCCACGAGTGCAGCCGCTCCGGCTCGATCCGTACCCGGATCTCCTCGCGCTCCGGCTTGAGAAGCTGATCGCCGGTCGGGTTGTCGGTCCCGCCGAGGTACCGGTCTAACAGCGAGCGGAGCAGTTCCTTGTCCGCGTCCGGCGACACCGTCGCGCGTCCCCGTCCCCTGACGCCTTTATACGGGGGATCGTTCGTCGACACCTCGAAGGAAACGTGGTTATCGTGTGCGAGGAAGTCGGCGAGGTCTGCGCTCGCGCTCGTCGCGCAGTTGATCGCGCCGTCCCACGAGAACCACAGGGAGACGATCCACGGGGCGTCGCCCGGAGTGCGACAGCCGATGCGGACCGGAATCTGCGCTTCGTCGAGGAACTCGTCGACGCGGTCGCGGTCCCACGGGCCGGTGATGTCCATGGAAACGGTACGAGCGCGGGGAACCTAACGGTTCGGCCGGGGCGACCGCGGAACACAAGAGAATTCACCGTCCCCCCGCGAGAGGAGGTATGACCGATTACTTCGAGGTCCACGAGCGCGACGGCGCCGCCCGGCTCGGTGAGCTCCGGCTCGCCGACCCGGTGACGACGCCGGCGCTCGCGGACCCCTTCGTTGAGGACGCGGGAAGCCTCTGGGCCGGCGCCCGCGAGGTCCCCGACGGCGACGAGGCGTCGCTCACCGTTCTGCCGCACCGAGCGTTTCCCGCGGGCACCCGCGAAGAGGTCCGCGAGTCGTTCGCGGTGGATCACCCCGACGTCGACTTCCCTGCCGCGGCGGTCGTCGACAGCGAGAGCGCGCGCGACCTCGGCGCCGACGCCTACGTCCTCGCGGACGCCTCCGGGTTCGTCGGCCACGGCGAGGCGTTTCGCGACGCGATCGTGGCGGCGAAGGAAGCCCTGCCGGCTGACACCGCCCTTACGCTTTCAGGCGTCGCCACCCCCCGAAACGTCGCGCTCCTCGCGTACGCCGGCGTCGACCTCGTCGACGCGTCGCTCGCGCGGACGAAGGGGACACAGGGGAAGTATCTCACCGCCGACGCCGAGCACTTCCTCGAAGACCTCGACGAGCTGCCGTGCGCCTGCCCCGCTTGCGCGCAGCCCCGCGAGGAGTTTACGCGCGCGGACTGCGCCGAGCACAACGTCAACGCCCTCCGCGCCGAGCTCCGGCGGGTCCGTGAGCGCATCCGGGCGGGTCGCTTGCGGGACTACATCGAGGGGCAGACTCGTCACGAGCAGTGGCTCACGGCGGCGTTCCGCGAGTTCGACGACCAGTGGGGGTACCTCGAAGAGCGGACGCCCCTCATGCGCGACGCCGAGGTGACGGCGGCGACCGCGGAGACGCTCGACCGCGTCGAGATCCGGCGGTTCGCCGACCGCGTCACGAGCCGGTACCGCAATCGGTTCACGAACCAGCCGCTCGTTCTCGTCCCCTGCTCGGCCACGAAGCCGTACAGCGACTCCCAGAGCCACGGGCAGTTCCACGACGCGATCCAGTGGCGCGGCCACACCGTCTCGATGACCTCGCCCATCGGCGTGGTGCCCCAGGAGCTCGAGACGACGTACCCCGCACAGCACTACGACGCCGTGGTCACGGGCGACTGGAGCGAAGACGAGATCGAGTTCGTCACCGAGGTGCTCCGCCGATATCTGGAGCGGAACGACTACTCCCGAGTGATCGCGCACGTCCCCGAGGACGGCTACCGCGAGATCTGCGAGCGCGTCGAGCGCGACCCCGCGATCGACATCCCCTTCGAGTACACCTGCGTCGGCCACCCGACGAGCGACGAGTCGCTCGGGGAGCTGAACGCTGCCCTCCAAGGCGAGCCCGCCTACAGCAAGCGCGAGCGCGAGCACAACACGGTCCGGGCGCTCGCCGACTACCTGCTTGGCGACGGCGCCGGCGACGACCTGTTCGGCGGCCCGGGTACGGCCGATATTCGCACCACCGGGCGCTACCCCAAACTCCAGGTGTGGGGCGACGACCCCGACGCCGGCCGCGAGGGCGAGCCGGGCGAACAGCTCGCGACGATGGTGCCGCAGTACGGGACCCTCTCCTTTACTCTGGCCGGCGCGCGCCACTGGGTCGTGAGCGACGCGCCGGCCAAGCGGGTCCAGATCGACCCGTTCGTCCCCCACGGCTCCGTCTTGGCGCCGGGCGTCGTCGACGCGGACGACGACATCCGCGTCGGCGACGAGGTCGTCATCGAGGGGCCGAAGGCGTTCGCGGTCGGGCGCGCCGAGATGTCCGGCCCGGAGATGGTCGACTCGACGCGCGGCGTCGCCAGCGAGGTCCGGCACGTCGACGAGAAGTAGCGACGGCGGCGGGAGTTATGTATACGCAATCGATATGGCGGCGACGGCCATTTATAAATAGCTCTGCGGTGGCGCGTGCCGGCGAGCGGGCCATCGGCCCGCGAGCCGCACACGCGAGGGACGCCGCGAGCAGAGAGGGACCGGAGGTCCCTCATGCAGCCGGCGCGCAGCGCCGGCGACGAGGCTGGGGAGGGGTGAGGTGCGGGGCTGTGCCGTGCGGGGTGGGACTCAAAGGGGCAGCCGGTGAAGACGCCGCAGGCGACACAAGCACCGCAGGGAGCGAGTGAAACGAGCGACTGAGGAGCGCAGCGAGCGTGCGGCGTCTTCACCGGCTGGGGCTTTGGCGGTGTTCACCGTCGATCTATCAGGAACAATTTAAAAGCGATCAGCCGAGTACAACCACTGAATCAGTAGCTTCAAAACCGCGCCGAACGGATCCGCGCACATGGCCCTTGAAAAGGACGTTGACTGTCCCTCGTGCGGAGAAACGCAGTCGTTCTACCGGACCGCGGCAATGACGCTCCACCTCGGCGAGAAGACGAAGTGGCGCTGCCCCGAGTGCGGGTACGGCTACGTCGAGATCAACGGTATCAGCACGCTGGCGGCCTGATTCACGGGATCCCGCCTGGTTCTCACCTCCGAACTGTCTCTCCTCTTCTCTCCGCTTCCGCTATCAGTCGCCGCCGACCACGTCGGCCGCCAACACGCCCACGCCGTCGATCTCCGCGCGAACCGTGTCGCCGGCTTCGATCACGCCCGCGCCGGGCGTGCCCGTCGAGATAAGGTCCCCGCGCTCCAGCGTCATCACGCGTGAGTGGACGCCGACGAGCTCCTCGGGCGAGAACAGCATCCGGCCGACCGTGTTCTCCGCGACCGTCTCGCCGTTGATCACGGTCCGCACGGTCGTCCCCGCGAGCCGGTCGACGGTGACCGGGGTCGACACCCACGGGCCGACGACCAGAAACGTGTCGTAGCTCTTCGCGCGGGTGAGAAACCGCGGGTTGCGCTGGAGCACGTCCTCGGCGGTCACGTCGATGACGGGGACGACCCCGGCGACCACGTCGCCGAACTCGGCCTCGTCGACGCCGGTGCAGGTCCGACCGATCACGAGGCCCAGTTCCGCCTCCGCCGTGACGCGGGCCGCCTCCTCGGTCGGCGGCAGCCGGATCGGGCCGCCGGGGGCTGTCAGCGTCGTCGCCGGCTGCATGAAACTCGCGGGCTCCGCGGGCCGGACCGCGTCGAGGTCGGCCGCGTGGTCGGCGTAGTTGAGCCCGATCCCCCACAGCTTCCCGGGGTCGAACGGGACGCCGAACGAGAGCTGCTCCGCCGGCACCGGCGAGGCGGGGAGATCGCCGACCGACGGCAGCGTTGACGTCCCGCACGCCGCCCCGAGCGCATCGTCGACCCCGTCGATTCCGGCCGCCGCCAGCGGGACGAAGCCGTTCCGGTCGCCGAGCAGGGGTCGTCCCTCGACGGTCCGCGCGATCCGAGTCGGCCCTCCGCCGTCCGCGCCCGACGCTGATCGCGACGCGTCGCCCGCCATCACTCCTCGCGGTCCGTCCAGAAGTCGAAGCCGCGGCCCGGAGCGAACACGTCGAGGCCGACCGCGCGCTCGTCGGTCGCGTTCTCGACGCGGTGCGACTCCCACGCGCCGAGGTGGACCGAGTCGTACTGCGCCAGCGTGACGGACGCTTCCTCGGTGTGGACGACGAGTTCGCCCTCCAGACAGACGCACACCTGCTCGTTCTCGTGGTCGTGCATCGGCGAGGAGTGCCCCGCCGGCTTCTCGAACCACTCGAAGGTGAATCGGTCGCTGCCGGCCAGCGCGGCGCGCGCCCACCCGTCCTCCGGCTCGTACGTCTCCGCGTCGTCGAACGCGACGTGTTCCATAGGTCGACCCTGAGCGCGCCGGAGCAAATCGCTTTGGATCGCGGCGGAACGCGCTCGCGAGTCGAAGCGAGCCGAAGCGAGCCGACCCGCTGACCCCCCCTACGCCACGGTGCCGACCAGCTCGATCAGCAGGGTCAGCGACGCGACCGACGCGACCGTCGTGACGAACACGTTCAGCGAGGCGAACCTGGCGTCGCCGCCGAGCTCGGTCGCGAACACGTACGTCGACACCGCGGTCGGCGTCCCGAGCATCACGACCCCGGCGGTGACCGTCGCGGCGTTGACGCCGAGCAGCGCGAGGGCGCCCCACGCGATGGCGGGCATACACGCCACCTTGAGCCCGACCACCGAGGCGGTCGCGCCGGGGTCGATCGTCGAGGGGTCGACCTGCAGCGTGGCGCCGACACAGAGCAGCGCGAGCGGGAGCGCCAGCGACCCGACCCAGTCGAGGCCGGTCGCGGCCGCGGTCGGCACGCCGAGTTCGAACCACCCGATCGCCATTCCGGTGACGAGCGCGATGAGGACGGGATTGCCCGCGAGCGACGTGAGGTGTCGCCCCAAAGCCCCCTCGGCGTTCGTCCCGTTCATCGACACCAACAGGACCACCGTCAGCGGCACCTGCACCAGCGAGCCGATGCCGAGGACGACGCTCGCGATCGCGGTCACCTCGGCGTCGAACGTCGCCGCGACCAGCGGGAGTCCGAGGTAGCCCAGATTCGAGTGGTACGACTGGACGACCGCGACGCTGCGGCGCCCGCTCGGCGACCGATTTCGGTGGACGGCGGACGCGACGAGCGCCGTCCCGAGGAGCGCGGCGAAAACGGCGACGAACAACTCCCACGAGACGATCTCGCCGATCGACTGGTCGTAGGTCGCGACGAACACCAGCGCCGGGAGCGCGACGTAGTACGCCGCCTGGTTGAGCAGCTCCGTGCGGCCCGCGTCGAGGACGCCGACCCGCCGGAGGCCCGTCCCCGCGAGGAGCAACGCGAGCAGCCCGATGAGCCGAACGAGGACCTCCATCTACGCGGAGCGATGCGATCCCGCCGGTTCACGGTTGCGGTAGCGGGCGGGGGATGCGACGAGGCGAACCAGCCGCACCGCCCCGACTAGAGGTTCGAACTCCCGCCGCCGCCGTCGATGACGATCGCCTGCCCGTTCACGTGCCCGGAGCGCGGCGAGGAAAGGAACGCGACGGCGTTCCCCAGCTCGACCGGGTCGCCGATGCGGTCGAGGGGGTTGTCGACCCAGTCGGCGAGCCCCTCCTCGTAGGAGTCGTACTCGCCGCGCTCGATAGCCTGATCGACCAGCTCCCGGATCCGGCTCGTCTCGTGGGAGCCGGGTAACACCGCGTTCGCGCGCACGTCCGGGCCGAGCTCCTTCGAGAGCGTCTTCTCTAACCCGATCACGCTCATCCGCACCGCGTTCGAGAGCACCAGCCCCTCGATCGCCTCCTTCACCGACCGCGAGGTGATGGTGACGATCGTCCCGCCGTCGCCGTCGGCGAGTGGCTCGGCGCACGTCCGCGCGAGCCGGACGACGCTCATCACGAGCAGCTCGTAGGCCTCCTCCCAGTCCTCGTCGTCGGTGTCGAGAAACGCGCCCGACGGCGGTCCTCCCGCGGACGTGACGAGGTGGTCGAGCCGACCGAACTCGTCGAGCGTCGTCTCCACGAGTCGGTCGAGGTCGTCCGGCTCCGTGATGTCGCCCTCGACGGCGACGACGCGGGCGTCGCCGGCGGCTTCCGCCTCCAGATCCGCTTTCGCCTCCGCGAGACGGTCACCGTCGCGACCGTTGATGACCACGTTCGCCCCTTCTCGGACGAGCGCCTGTGCGGACGCGAAGCCGAGACCGCTGCTCGATGCCGTCGTCAGCGCGACGTTCTCCTCGATGTCGAGATCCATACGGGTTCGAACGGCGCCGGCCGGTTTAACCGTTGGCGACGCGGCGGGCATCGCCGGCGGGGGAATCTGGAGACGGCAGACTGGCGACTCCCGCTCCACGCCGAGAGGCTCATAACCCGTCCGTCCGAGTCGGGAGGCATGGACGCGACACGGCGGCCGATATCGAGGGTGATCACGTGTGGTCGGTGAAGCGCGCGACCCCGAGGGCGACGCGGGGCCGCTCGACGGACTCACCGTGCTCGACGCCTCGCGGGTGCTGGTGGGACCGTTCTGCACCATGCAGCTCGGCGACCTCGGCGCCGAGGTGATAAAGATCGAGCGCCCGAACGAGGGCGACCAGACGCGGACGTGGCGCCCGCCGGCCTTCGGTGAGGGAGAGGGTAGCGGCGATGGAGACCGCAAGGACGACGGCGACGGCTCCCAGAGCGCCTACTACGCGAGCGTCAACCGCAACAAGCGCTCCGTCGAGCTGAACCTCGCGAGCGAGCCGGGGCGGGCAGTGTTCCGCGATCTCGCCCGCGAGGCCGACGTGCTCGTCGAGAACTTTCGGGTCGGCAAGATGGCCGACTGGGGCCTCGACTACCCGGACCTCGCCGAGGAGAACCCCGAGCTGATCTACTGCGGCATCTCCGGGTACGGCGAGTGGGGCCCGGACCGCGACAAGCCCGCCTACGACATCATGATGCAGGCCCGCGGCGGCTTCATGTCGATCACGGGGGTCGATGGCGGCGCGCCGGTCAGGATCGGCGTCGCGCTCGCCGACATCGGCGCGGGGATGTACGCGACGCAGGCGATCCTCGCGGCCCTCCTCGAACGAGAGCTCGGCGACGGAACGGGCCAGAAGATCGACGTGAGCCTGCTCGACGGACAGGCCGCGTGGACCAGCTACATGGCGGCGAACTACTTCGCGAGCGGCGAGCCGCCGGGGCGGATGGGGAGCAAACACCCGAACATCGCACCGTATCAGGCGTTCGAGACGCGCGACGGGTACGTCGTCGTCGCCTGCGCGTCCGACGCGTTCTGGCCCCGGCTCTGCGAGGCGCTCGACCGCCCCGACCTGCTCGCCGACGAGCGGTTCGAGACCAACGAGAAGCGGGTCCGAAACCGGGACGCGCTCGATCCCGAACTTGACGCCGCGTTCGCGGAGCTCACGACCGGGGACGCTCTCGATCGGCTCGACGAGCACCGCGTCCCCGCGAGCCCCGTCCGCGACATGGCCGAGGTGTTCGACGACCCCCAGCTAGCGGCGCGGGACATGGTCGCCGAGTTCGACCACCCGACCGCCGGACCGATGCGGGTGCCGGCCTCGCCGATGCACTTCTCGCGGACGCCGACGACGGTCCGGCGGCATCCGCCCTCGCTCGGCGAGCACACGGAGACCGTCCTCAGAGCCTACGGCTACGGCGACGGCGACATCGTCGAGCTGAAAAAACGGGGGGCGATTCCGGATCGGTGACCGGCGGGCGTCGCGATCCGGCGGTGGATCGTCCGTTGCTGGGCGCTACGATCAGTCGTCGTCGTTGCTCTCGGCGGTGATCGGGTCGCTCTCCTCGTCCGTGAAGCCCGCCGACTCCTCCTGCCGCTCGCGGGCGTCGGGGTCGAACTCGGCCTCGATGTCCTGATACCGCGGGACGAAGGAGAGCTCGTGGTGGCTCTCGGTCTCGTGGCCGATGTACCGCTCTTCGAGGTCGAACTGCGCCTCCTCGTCGTTCTGCGCGATGCTCTCGAAGTCCTCGTAAGCGGCGTGTGCGCCCGAGTGGAGCCCGTACAGCGTGATGAAGATGTACTGGTAGCCCAGATCGCCCAGCTCTTGGAAGGTGAGCGGGTCCTCCTGTGCGCCCCACTCGAACGAGGAGGAGTAGTTAAAGGCGAGATCCAGGTCGGGGTGGGTCTCGTGGATCGTCTCGGCGTACTCGACCGCGTCCTCGCGGGACGGGTCGGGCATCTCGGGCCAGACGAGGTCGACGCCCGCGTCGGCGTAGATCCGACCGCGTTCGAGGTGTTCCTCCCAGTCGCCGTTGGCCGAGCCGTACGCGTCGGTGCGGGCGATGATGACGGTGTCCTCGCTCTGCTTGGCGTCGACGGCGGCCTCGAAGCGCGAGCGCGCCTGCTCGCGGGAGACGATCTGCTTGCCGGCGATGTGGCCGCAGCGCTTCGGGGAGGTCTGGTCCTCGATGTGGATCGCGGCGACGCCGGCCTTCTCGTACTCGCGGACCGCGCGCCGGACGTTGTGGACGCCGCCGTAGCCGGTGTCGCAGTCGGCGATGACGGGGAGGTTCGTCGCCTCGACCATCCGCTTCGCGTTCTCGACCATCTCGCTCATCGTGACCATCTCCAGGTCGGGGAAGCCGAACTGGCCGAGGACGGTCGAGTAGCCGCTCATGTAGGCCGCGTCGAGGCCGGCCATCTCCGCGAGGCGGGCGTCGAGCGCGTGATAGATTCCGGGCGCGAACGTGTAGTCCTGCTCCTCGAACAGCTCGCGGAGCTGCCGGCCGGCCGGGTTGTCGATCTCTCTCGTGAAGACGTCGTCGTCGAGTTCGTTGGGATTCATTGATGTCACTCCGTGGTCGCGTCGTCGAATCGGTCGGTCGCGTCGTCGAATCGGTCGGTCGCACGCCGCGTGAACGTCGTCGGGTCCGGTCGCGGTCCGCGCCCGGTCCCCGCCATGGGGACGGCGCTCATCGCGACCCCCCGTCGGTCCGCGAGCGACGCGTCGGTCGCAGGTCGGGGACCAGCGGGGCGTCCCGCTCGCCGTCGGCCGGCGGCGGACTCGGGCGTCGAGGGCTGTCGGTCGCCGTCGACTCCGTCGTCGTCGTGCGGGTCGTCGGGACGATCGGGGCGCCCGCCTCTTCGGTGATCGGCATGCGCCCGGGGATCGTCCGCAGAGAAGTGTCGGAGGTGCGCCGATCCGTCGTCGTTCGATCGGTCGCAGATCGGTCGGTCGTCGTTCGGTCGGTCGTTCGAGTCGTCGGTTCGTCGGTGGGCGTGGTGTCGTTAGGTGTCGTCATCGGGTCGTGTGGGCGGTTGCGGCGGTCGTCTAGTGATCGTGCTGTCGGCGGGTCGGGGTGCTGCGTGTCCGCGTACGGATACTGTCATTGCACTCGGTACGTTCGGATGGTGGGTAATAAACATAATGATTGATAATGATAATATACGTTAATGTGTATTACCCATTTAAATGGTTCTTGGTAACTATCCGCAAGACGGGGGCGGACCGGAGTCGAGGCCGCGGCGCCCGGATCGATCAGTTATATTCCGTTCCGGCCCGACTCACCGGTATCGTGAACGAGCGAGACGCGCTTCGGGCGCTCGCGGCCGGCCTCCCGCACGCGGGCGACGACGCCGCCGTCGTGGACGACACAGTGATCACGACCGATATGCTCCACGAGCGGACCGACTTCCCGCCCGGGACGACGCGGTACACCGCCGGGTGGCGCGCGGTCGGCGCGTCGCTCTCGGACGTGGCGGCGATGGGGGCGGCGGCGACCGCGGCGGTCGCGGTCTACGCCGACGCCACCTTCGACGAGGAGAAGCTCGACCGCTTCGTTGCCGGCGCGGTCGACGTCTGCGAGGCGGTCGACGCCGAGTACGTCGGCGGCGACCTCGACAGCCACGACGAGTTCACCACGGCTTCGACCGCGATCGGCGACGCCACCGACGCGGGCGTCGTCACGCGGTCGGGCGCGCGCCCTGGCGACGCGCTCTGCGTCACCGGCGAGTGGGGGCGCTCCGCGGCCGCGCTCCGGCTATTTAAAAGCGGAGACGACGAATCGGTCGAACGCGCCAACGACCTGTTCCGGTTCACGCCCCGCGTCGCCGACGGGCTCGTGCTCGCGGGCCGGGCGACCGCGATGATGGACTCCTCGGACGGGCTCGCGCGCTCGCTCCACCAGCTCGCGGAGGCGAGCGAGGTCGGCTTCGAACTCGATCCCGACAGCGTTCCCGTTCACCCCGCCGTCGACGCGGTCGCCGACGGGTCGGCCGAGCGCTTCGAGCTGGCCGCGCACTTCGGCGAGGACTTCGAACTCGTCTGTGCGGTCCCCGAGGAAGCGGTCGGACCCGCCCGCGAGGCGTGTCCGGGCGGGCTGACCCGCGTGGGGCAGGTCGTCGACGCCGCGAACGGGGTGACCGCCGACGGCGACCCGCTCTCCGACCGCGGGTACACGCACGGGTAGGAACGGGCGGCGAGAGTTCGGTCTCTCAGTAGTGCCACGGGACCCCCCTCGATGAGGTTTGACAGCGCGCGTCTTTGAGGCGAGAGGCTCTCAAAGGCCTGTCTCCGGTGCTACTTCGAGGAGTGTTTCGACGAGTTCATCACCTTGGTATCGGAGCGTCTCGGAACGGGAATCGAAATCAGCCACGGCAGTCGAGGCGAGTTTGGGAAGGTGGTGGTGGTTTAGCGTCATTTTGAGTTTGTCACGCTCGTCTGTCGTCCGGCCGTGCTTTTGGAGGTGATCCACCACATCATCGACCGATACGTGATCCGTCTCGGCTTCTTGTAGGAAGCGAATGACACATCGGCGGTCGTACTGACCTAACAGTTCGAATCGTTGATTGATTTCATCAGGGGTGTACTCTGGCATCATCTTGGCTCGTACACCACTCTTGAAATAGTTAGTATAAAGTAACATACTGATTGACACTTTTATGGAATGTTTAACTGTTTTCAGGCGCTAAGTCCCCTTCCTCAAGGAGCAACGCAGGGAGCGCAGCGACCGAGTAGCGCAGTAGGGAGGGGATACAGTGCCGTCATAGTCTCACAAACATTCCGCGACGACCGGCCCACAGGCCCACACAATCGCAACTCTTATTTGTGCAATTTGTGTATAGTGTGTTGTGACGACTCGCAAAAATATTTCCATCCGTGACGATCAAGAGGAGTGGATTCAGGACAACCACCTGAACCTCTCCTCGTTCGTTCAAGAGAAACTGGACGAACTCATCGAGGAACGAGAGCCATAGATGCAGTACAACTACAAGTATCGACTCAACCCACCGGAAGCCCTCACCGAGACGCTTCTGTCCCACGTCGATACTTGTAGGCAACTCTACAACCACGTCCTCTACAAACTCAACGAGGTGGACGAGATTCCCGCCCGATATAAGGTGCAGGGACAACTCCCCGATCTCAAAACGTGGTGGGACGACCTCGGGGACGTTCACTCGAAAGTGTTGCAGATGGTCGTCAAGCGCGTCTACGACAACCTCTCCACGCTCAAAGCACAGAAGGAGAACGGACGCACCGTGGGAATACTCAAGTGGAAACCGCCTCGGGAATATCGGTCGCTCACCTACAATCAGTCTGGCTTCAAACTCAAGAATACGAGTGGTCAGTCTGTCCTGTGGTTGAGCAAAATTGGCGAGATTCCGATTCACCTCCACCGCGATATTCCCGAGAACGCGACCATCAAACAAGTCACGGTCAAACGAGAATCCACGGGCGAGTGGTACGCTACGTTCGGCATCAGCGTGGAGGATGCCACGCCTGAAAAACCAGAGACGCCCGAGAAGGTCGTTGGTATCGACGTAGGGATTCTCAAGTACGCCCACGACACCGACGGGTATGCCATCGAGAGTCCCGACTTCAGCGACGAACGTGAACGGTTGGAACGCGCCCAACGCGACCTCTCGCGGAAGGAACACGGCTCTGCGAATTGGGAGGAACAACGGCAGGTCGTGGCCGAACGACACGCCAATCTCAAGCGAAAGCGACGAGACTTCCTCCACAAGTTGTCGAACTACTACGCCCGAGAATATGACCTTGTGGCGGTCGAGGACTTGGACGCGAAGGGCTTGGTCGAGCTACCGGGGAACTCACGGAACCGAGCGGGTGCGGCGTGGGGGACGTTCCTGCGGATGCTCGAATACAAGTGCGAGCGTGAGGGAACGCACTTCGTCGCGGTTGACGCGAAAGATACGACGAAGGAGTGCGCGTCCTGTAGTGTCAAGACGGACAAACCGCTGTGGGTTCGTGAACACTCCTGTCCCGCCTGCGGGTTTGAGGCGGACAGGGACGCGAACGCGGCGTGGAACATTCTTTCTCGCGGTCTTGAAGATGTAGGAGTGGTTCACTCCGAATCAACGTCCTCAGAATCGCAGAGCGATTCTGATGTGCGGACGAGAGCTTTGCTCTCGTCAACGCCTGTGGAGACTGCGCTCCCTGTGGATACGCCTGTATCTGCAAAGCGCGTCGTGGAAACAGGAAGCCCCACCCTCAAGCGCGAGCCGTCAGGCGAGCGGTAGGGTGGGGTAGTTCACACTATACTACCTCCTCATCGCAGTATGGCACATGCTGATGGTACGAAGGCGGTAGATTTCGAGTCGGCGTTCGATCCGAGGAATGGTTCCGTATCTGTACGAGTCGTCGAGGCCGTCTCCACGTTCTACGAAGTCGAAACGACTGATCTCGACCCGCTCTACTCGGTTATTGAACCGGACGCACTCGATGCCCTGTTCGCCTCATCCCGGACCGACCGAAGTCAGAAGGGAGAAATCACGTTCCAGTACGAGAACGTGGTGGTTTCCGTGGACGCTGACGGAACGATCCGTCTCAGCGATTTGGAGTAAGGTTATACAGGTGAGAAAACACCCTCTATTTTGAACGAATCTAATGCCCAATCTCAGGGGTTCTGTCATGTGAGATACGCGCCGTGTATTTACCACGATAACTGGAAATGCGTTCGTATTGGTGGAACATCCCGCAATCGATGTGCGGTCTTCAGCGACCGTCTGTTTCAGCCCATTTTATATCTGAAGAATAGAATTTCAACAGAGCCGTTGAAGTGTAATCTCGTGCCCTTTCCACTCCGAGTTTGGTTAGGAAACTACTCCGAACCGGCTCCGTATTGACGCGCCGATTCGAGAATATCATCTCTCGAAAGACGCAGATACTTTTCCGTCGTCTCGATCTGTGCATGGCCTAACAGTTTCTATAATGTCCGTGTATCTATGCCATTCTTGAGTGACTGGACTGCGTAGCTGTGACGGAGTACGTGCGCAGTCACTTTTCTACGGCTCCTTCCAGCGGCGTCAACGAACACCTCATTATCTTGCAAGCCAGCGGCCTCTGCGGCGTCTTTCACGATCTGGTTGATATATGCCGCCGAGATACGCTTTGAATGACTGGTTGGGAACAAGTAGGGACTCCCCGCAGTTGCGAGAGCGTCACGATTGGCGTTGATCCACCGAGTACTGATATTTCTACAGTTCCTGTTCCTTTCGAGTACCACTCTTGAGCTGTGACCGACCGGATACGTCTCAGTTTAGTAGTGCCACGGGTAGTCACGGAACTGCGGCTCCCGCTTCTCTAAGAAGGCGTCGCGGCCCTCCTGCGCCTCGTCGGTCATGTACGCCAAGCGGGTCGCCTCGCCCGCGAACACTTGCTGGCCGACCATCCCGTCGTCGGTCATGTTGAACGCGTACTTCAGCATGCGCATCGCGGTGGGCGACTTCTTCGTCATCTCGTCGGCCCACTCGATCGCGACGTCTTCCAGCTCCTCGTGCGGGATCGCCTCGTTGACCATCCCCATGTCTTCGGCCTCCTCGGCGGAGTAGGTCTTCCCGCGGAAGAACACCTCCCGGGCCTTCTTCTGGCCGATCTGCTTCGCGAGGTACGCCGAGCCGAACCCGCCGTCGAAGGAGGCCACGTCGGGGTCGGTCTGGAGGAACTTCGCGTGCTCCTCGCTGGCAAGCGTGAGGTCACAGATCACGTGCAGCGAGTGGCCGCCGCCGACCGCCCAGCCCGGCACGACCGCGACGACGGGCTTGGGCATGAATCGGATCAGCCGCTGGACCTCCAGGATGTGGAGCCGCCCGGCGCGCGCCTCCTTGACGAGCGGATCGTCCTCGTCGCCCGCCTCGTCGTCGTCGCGGTACTCGTAGCCCGAGCCGCCGCGCACCGACTGGTCGCCGCCCGAGCAGAACGCCCAGCCGCCGTCATCAGGAGAGGGGCCGTTGCCGGTGAGGAGCACGCAGCCCACGTCGGCCTGTTTGCGCGCGTGGTCGAGCGCGGCGTACAGCTCGTCGACGGTGCCCGGTCGGAACGCGTTCCGGACCTCCGGGCGGTCGAACGCGATACGGACGACCGGCACGTCGACGCCGCGGTGATAGGTGACGTCATCGAACTCGTCCGTGACCGGCTCCCACGCGTCGGGGTCGAAGATCTCCGAGACCATACGCGCGTGTTGACGGGGGGCCTCATAAACGACGGCGGGTCGGTAGCGGATCGGCGGCGGATCGGCGGCGGATCGGCGGCGGTGGTCGAGATCCACGGCGATCTCACCGACCGGTGGCGCAAGTATTGCGCCGAGCGGGGACGGTGCTGCGAGGGTGTATCCCGTCGTAATTCACCTCAAACCGGTCGTGACGGCTTTTTAAGCCGACATGCGCCGTCACCGGTATGCGCTCCAGTTGCTGGTGGCGCGGGGGTATTGCACGTCCGACCCCTGGGATCGGTATGTACGAGCGAAACGCGGGCGCCTCGCGACGGTCCTTTCTTACGGCCGCGGGCGGGGCTGCCGCCGTCGGTCTCGCCGGCTGTCTCGGCGGCGGCGACGGCGACGCCGGACTCGACGAACTGACTGTCGCGCACATGCCGATCTACCCCGACCTCCAGTGGTACGTGATGGAGGGCGAGGGCTACTTCTCGGGGATCGACGCCGAGATCGACGGGCGAGAGTTCACCGACGGCCCGGCGATCGTGCGGGCGTTCGCCGGCGGCGACATCGACGTCGCCATGTTCGGCATCGTCCCGGCGATGATCGTGATCGACAAGGAGATTCCCGCACAGGTGACCGCGGCGAACATCCGCGAGCCGATGGGGGTCATGGCCGACTCCTCGTTCCACGACACCTTCGAGGAACACGGGGCGGACGCGTTCGCGATGTGGGAGGAGGAGCGGGGCCGCCCCTTCCGGTTCGGCACGTTCCCGCAGGGGAGCGTCCCCGACGTCTTGCTCCGGTACTGGCTCCGAGAGACCGGCGTCGACCCCGAGGCGAACGACAGCATCGAGATCCGGGAGATAAACGGCGCCAACGCGGTCTGGCAGGCGATCAACGGCGGCGACATCGACGGGACCTCGATCATGGAGCCCGTACCGACGATCGCTCAGGAGGAGGGCTCTTCGGTCACGATGCTCCGGACGGCCGCCGAGATTCTCCCCGGACAGCCGGCCGCGGTCACGCTGATGAGCGACGCGGTCCGGGACTCGCCGCTCGCGGCGCAGTTCCTCGAACAGCACGTCCGCGCCACCGAGTTCATCGGCGAGAACCCGGACGCGACGGCCCGACACGTCGAGTCCGGTATCGGGATGCCGGCCGACCGGGCGCGGACGGCCCTCGACTCGCCGCTGTCGAACTTCGTCACCGACCCCGCGTCCATCAGTGAGGCGACCCCGGTGTTCTCCGAGTTCGCCGCGAGCAACGGGCAGATCGACGAACAGCTCACGAACGACCAAATCTTCGATTTCGACGTGTACGACTCGCTCTGATGGCCACCGACACCGGACTGGAGTTCGACGGGAGCGGGCTACAGACGGGCCTCGGCCTCGACGACCCGTGGCGGCTGTTCCGGGGCGCAGCGGGGCTGGCCGGCTTCGTCGTGCTCTGGTACGCCGTCTCGCTCACCCAGCCGGCGATCGTGTTGCCCTCGCCGGTCGCGGTCGCGGCGGAGTTCCGCGGTCAGTTCGTCTCGGGAACCATGACCGCGGCGCTGGCGTCGAGCATTCGTCACTGGGTCCCCGGCACGATCGCCGGTACCGGACTCGGTATCGGCGCCGGCGTCGCGTTCGCGTGGAGCGGCCTGCTCGACGACGTGACGGCCCCGCTGGTCCGGGTGCTCCGTCCCGTGCCGCCACTGGCGCTGATCGGGTTCGCGATCGCGTGGTTCGGGCTCAACCACGCCGGCGCGGCGTTCATCATCGCCGTCGGCGGGTTCTGGATCAACTTCTACGCGAGCTACGGCGCCGTCGAGGAGGTCTCGGACGACCTGATCGACGTGGGGCGCACGCTGGGCGTGCGCGGCGACCTCGACATGATCCGGTCGGTCGTCCTGCCGGCGTCACTGCCGGGAATCATGACCGGGATCCGCACCGGACTCGGCCGGTGCTGGATGCTCGTGATCGCCGCGGAGATCTTCTCCGTGCCGGGCGTCGGTCGCGAGATCCTCCGCGCGAGCAACAACCTCCGCGTCGATCGGGCCATCGCGTACATCCTCGTGTTGAGCCTGTTGTACCTCACCGTCGACGCGGCGTTCCGCGCGGTCCAGCGGCGGGTGTTAGCATGGCAGGCGTGAACCGAGGCTCCGGATCGCGGGCCGAGTCGGCCGATCCCAGCGTCGCCGTCGACGCGGTCGGCAAGACGTACGACGACGGCGACGGCGGGGGCTCGGTGCGAGCGCTCGACGACGTGTCTTTCGGGGTCGGGTCGGGCGAGTTCGTCTGCGTCGTCGGCCCGTCCGGCTGCGGGAAGACCACTCTGTTCCGGATCATCGCCGGGCTCACGGACGCCACGGACGGGGCGGTCCGACTCGCCGGCGCGCCCGTCACCGGTCCCACGACGGACATGGGCGTGGTCTTTCAGGAGTACCACCTGTTTCCGTGGCTCACCGTCGAGGAGAACGTCGAGTTCGGGCTCAAGCGGATCGACCGGAGCGCGGCCGAGCGCGAGCGGCGGGTCGACGAGATGCTCGACCTCGTCGGGCTCACCGGATTCCGCGACTCGTACCCGAAGTCGCTCTCTGGCGGGATGAAACAGCGGGTCGCTATCGCGCGGTCGCTCGCCGTCGACCCCGAACTGCTCCTGCTGGACGAGCCGTTCGGCGCGGTCGACGCCCAGACGCGCGAGATGCTGCAGCGCGAGCTGCTCGACGTGTGGGCCTCGACCGGCAAGACCGTCCTGTTCGTCACTCACGACGTGGCCGAGGCAGTGACGCTCGCCGACCGGATCGTCGTGATGGCGGCCGAGCCCGGCCGCGTCGACGAGATCGTCGACGTCGACGTGCCGCGTCCGCGCGAGCGCGGCGACCCCGCCTTCGGCGAGTACGTCTCCCGCGTGCGAGAGCTGATCGGCGCGGTGCCCTGAGCGTCGACTCGCTTTCGTTGCCCCCGACTCCGCCTTTTCCCCGCCGCCTACTCCGCTCCTTCGTCGCTGTCGTTGACGGCAGCGGCCAACTCGTCGATGTTCGTGCGGAGCACCGTGAGTGTCGCGTCGGCGTCCGCGTACCCCTGGTCGTAGCTGTCCAGCGAGGACTCGGTCTCGTCGAGGAAGCGTTCGACCGCGGCCTCGATCGGCTCGTCGCTCATGGCTGTCGGTTCGACCGCCGTCGGGTTATACCTCTCGCCGTCCCGGTCCCGCCGCGCTCCGACCGGGGGATTTATCGCTCGCAAGTGAGTATTGTGCGGTATGAGAAATACCAACAAGAACCGCGAACCAGCCCGACGACAGATCGCCCTCGGAGGGCGGCGATGACTAACGGCTCAACGGCGACCGGAAATTCCCCTCCCGGCGGGAGGTCCGCGGTGATCGCGACGGATCTGTCCGCGGCCAGCGAGACGATGGTCGAGTCCGAGACGGGGCTCTCCTGTCTCGACAATATCGGCGTCGATCGGATCCACCTCGTGACCGTCGTCCCCTCGAACGTCCACTCGGGAATGCCGGGCATGAACTTCCAGAAGCGACGGAAAGAGGCGCTGCGGAACTACCGGTCCACGATCGAGAACGCGGGATTCGAGGTCGAGGCGCACGTCGTCCGCGGAACGCCACACCGCCGGATCAACGGGATCGCCGAGTCGGTCGCGGCCGACCTCATCATGGTCGGCTCCCGCGGGAAGAGCCCGCTCGAGAACCGTGTGATCGGGTCGACAGCACGCAACCTCGCCCGCACGACTGTCGTCCCGCTGCTCGTCGACCGCATCGAGCGCGGCGTCGACGAGCCGGCCCCGATCCGACGACACCTATTTAAACGGACGTTGTTCGCGACGGACTTCTCGGAGAACGCCGAGCGGGCCTTTCAGGCGTTCGAGTACCTCCAGTACGCGACCGAGGAGGTGACGCTCGTCCACGTCGAATCCCCGAAGGACGATGCGGGCGGCGACGTCGACCCCACCGCTCGCCTCGCCGACCTCGCCGACCGCCTCGGGGACTGGGGGCTCGACGCTCGCACCGAGGTCCGGCGCGGCGACCCCGCCGAAGAGATTCTCGCCGCCGAGACGGAGTACGACCCGAGCACCCTGCTCGTCGGCTCTCGCGGACGCAGCCGGCTCCGTCGGCTGCTGTTGGGAAGCGTCTCCGAGGAAATCGTCGCCCGCGCGACCGGGAACGTCTTCCTCGTGCCCCCGCCGCGCACGGCGTAGGGAGCGGATCTCACGGCCGATCGTTCACCCGATTCGATCGGCAGAATACTGCAAGATTGTGGTATCCACACACAAGCCTTTTATCAGTACGACTTATACTATACAGTAACAATATGCCGGATTCCTTGTCCGAACAGCTCCAGAGCGATATGAAATGCGAGGGGTTACTCGAGTGTTTTCACGGGCTCAAGCCGCTCGATCGAGAGTGCTTCAGGGCGCTCGTCACCAGCGACGAGCCCATGACTATCGACGCGGTCGCAGAGGAGGTCGACCGCGAGCGCTCGACCGCCTACCGGTCGGTCCAGCGGCTACTCCAGACCGGGTTCATCACCAAAGAGCAGATCAACTACGATCAGGGGGGGTACTACCACGTCTACTCCCCGACCGATCCCGAGCAGATCACCGACGAGATGCAGCGCATGCTCAACGACTGGTATGCGAAGATGGGCCAGCTCATTCAAGAGTTCGAGGAAAAGTACGACCAGTCTGAGACCGAGTCCGCCACCGCACCGAACTGATCCGACGATCGGTCGCCGATACACCACCGCTCCCGTTTCCGCTGCCCGGTCCCTCGCGCTTTCGCCGTTTCCGTTCTCCAGTTCCCTGCCGATCGTCCGGATTGCCCCCTAGCGCCGGCGCAGCGCGTAGGTCGCGTAGCCGACGGCAGCGAGCAGCCCCACCGACAGCAGGCTCCCGAACACCGCCGGCGAGGTCGTGACGAGCCCGCCGAACGGGTTGGTCAGCACGAGTATGCCGACGATAAGCGCGACAGAAATGAGGATGCCTACCGCGCCGAACAGTTTGAACGCCGCGTCAACGTCCAGTCCGCCCGATTCGGGTCCGGTCGAATGACTCATGCCCACTTATACGAGTTCTCCATATAAATGGGTGAGACGGCGTTCCCACGACGAGAGAACGCGACGGACGGGGTCCGCCGTCGCTCGGACGCTAGTTCCCGTCGGCGTCGCCCTCTTCGCCCTCGCTCTCGGGGTGGCCCGCAACGATCGCGACGCCGGAAGAGGCGCCGATCCGGGCTGCGCCGGCGTCGAACATGGCCATCGCGTCATCGTAGGATCCGACGCCGCCAGAGGCTTTCACCGGGAGGTACTCGCTCATCAGCTCCACGTCGGGGACGGTGGCGCCGCCGTCGGCGAACCCCGTCGAGGTCTTCACCATGTCGGCGTCGGCGTCGACGGCGGCCTCGCAGGCGCGGCGCTTCTCGTCGTCGCTCAGGAGCGCGGTCTCGATGATCACCTTCACCGGGATCGGCACCGCGGCGACCACGTCGGACATCTCGGCGACGACGGCGTCGGTCTCGCCGGCCTTCAGCCGGCCGACGTTAATCACCATGTCGATCTCGTCGGCGCCGTCGTTCCACGCGTCGACCGCCTCGTCGCGTTTCGCCTCGGGCGCGTGCTGGCCGTGCGGGAAGCCGACCACGGTCGCGATCGTCTCCGGGGCGTTCCCGTAGTCGGCGGCCTCGGGGACGTAACAGGGCGGAATACAGGCGTTCATCCCGTGGGCTGCGGCCTCGTCGAGGACGGTCTCGACGTCTCCCCACGTCGTCTCCGGGCCGAGTACGGTGTGGTCGATGCTAGCAGCAAACTCGTTGTGGTCCATGTACGCACGGTCGGGGGCGCCGGTAAAAGACGTGCTGGGTCCGGTCTCGGCGATGACTCCAGTCGAACACCGACTCTCCCCGGACCGCCGAACGGTTGGATTCAAGTCCGCCGCAGGGGAACCGGGTGGTATGCAACCGGGAGATCGCGTCCGCGTCGACCGCGGGGACGTCACGAACGAGGGCGTACTGCTCCCCTCGACGACTCGCGACCACCTCGTCGTCAAGCTCGACGGGGGGTACAACGTCGGTATCGACCGCGACGAGGCCGACGTCGAAGTGCTCGAATCGGGCGCCCGCGACGTCGACGAGGGCGCCGACGCGGGCGGCGGCGAGGCCTCCGAAATCACGTTCGACGAGGACCTGCCGACGATCTCGCTCATCTCCACCGGCGGGACCATCGCCTCCACCGTCGACTACCGGACCGGCGCGGTCACCGCCCAGTTCGACGCCGAGGACGTGCTCCGGGCCGTCCCGGATCTGGCAGGGCGCGCGAACTACCGGGGCCGCGTCGTCGCCAACATCCTCTCCGAGAACATGGAACCGGATATCTGGCGAGAGCTCGCCGAGGCCGTTCGCGAGGAGATCGAAGCCGGTGCCGACGGCGTCGTCGTGATGCACGGCACCGACACGATGCAGTACTCCGCGTCCGCGCTCTCCTTCATGCTCGACTCCCCCGTTCCGATCGTGTTCACCGGGAGCCAGCGCTCCGCGGATCGTCCCTCCTCCGACAACGTGATGAACGCGGTGTGCGCGGTCGAGGCCGCGAAGGCCGACCACGCCGAGACGCTCGTCTGCATGCACGCGGCCCAGTCCGACGACGCCTGCGCGCTCCACCGCGGGACCCGCGTCCGGAAGAACCACACCTCCCGCCGCGACGCCTTCGAGACGGTCGGCGCCGCGCCCCTCGGCCGCATCGACTACGAGGCCGCGGCCGAGGCGGGCGCCGACGGCGACGCGGCCGATGTCGCCATCGAGTGGACCCGCGAGCCGCTCCCGCGAGGAGAGGTCGACCTCGCGACCGCGCCCGACCTCGACAGCGACGTGGAACTGGTGAAGTTCACGCCCGGCATGGACCCGGCCGCGTGGGAGTACCTCGACGGAAAAGACGGCGTCGTGATCGAGGGGACCGGGCTCGGTCACGTCCACACCGACCTCATTCCACGGATTGAGGAACTGGTCGAGAACGGTACGGTCGTCGCGATGACGAGCCAGTGTCTCGCGGGCCGCGTCTGCGACCGCGTGTACGACACCGGCCGCGACCTGCTTGACGCCGGCGTCGTGGAGGCCGGGGACACCCTTCCCGGCACCGCGAAGGTGAAGCTGATGTGGGCGCTGGCGAATCTGTCCGACCCCGCCGAGGCGATGGGCCGGGACCTCGCCGGCGAGCTGACCCAGGAGTCCCAGCCCTGGCGATGACGAGTTCGGAGGGGGAGTCCACGCTCACCCCCGTCGTCCGCGAGGCTCGCTCCGCCGACGCCGATGCGGTCGCAGCGTTCACACGGGACACGTGGGGCGAGCGCCAAGAGGACTACATCCCCCGCGTGTTCCCGGAGTGGGCCGCCTCGGACGACCCCGACAGCGCAACCTTCGTCGCGACGCTGCCGCCGGACGCGGTCGCCGAGAGCGACGCGATCGAAGCGAGCGACGATCGCGAATCGGGCGACACCCTCGTTGAGGGAGACGGGTCGGGCGCGGCCGCCCCGGACGAGCCGGAGGCGGTCGTCGGTTGTATCCAAGGCGTCCTGCTCTCCGAGTGGGAGGCGTGGGGACAGGGGATCCGCGTCGACCCCGCGGCCCGCGGGTTCGGCGTCGGAACCGCGCTCTCGGCGGCCACGCTTGACTGGGCCAGAGAGCGCGGCGCGCGGGTGTGTCGCAACATGGTGTTCTCGTGGAACGTCATGGGGCTCGGGCAATCGCGCACGGTCGGCTTCGAGCCCGCGACGGAGTTTCGGTTTGCAGAGCCGGTACCGGACGCCTCCGATGTTGATGCGACCGATTTCGACGCCCTCGACGATCCCGACCCCAACGCCGCGTGGGCGTTCTGGAACGAGAGCGACGCCCGCGACCACCTGCGCGGGCTCACGCTCGATCCCGACGAGTCGTGGGCGTGCTCGGCGCTCACCCGCGAGCGACTCGCGACCGCGGCCGCCGAGGACCGACTGCTCGCGGTCGCCGACGCGGACGCGCTCGCCGGCTTCGCGGTCCGAACTCGCGTGACGGAGCGCGAGACGGACGGCGAGACGACTCGGACCGCAACCTACGGCGTCGCCGCGTGGCGCGACGTCGAGGCAGCAGGGACGCTGTACCGCGCGATCGCCGCGGACGCCGCCGCGGTCGACGCCGACGCCACTCGGGTGCTGATCCCGGAGACGGTCGAGCACGTGAGCGACACCGGCGCGAACCGGGTGCCGGTGGCGGCCGAACCCGACTTCGTGTTGGCCGCGGATCTCACCGGTTCGGGCACGACCGACGATTTATAAATGGCGGCGGGCGAATCGACGACAATGACGCTTCTCTCCGGCGTTCCGCTTCCGTGGTCACTCCCGCTCACACTCGTGATCTACGGCGTCGTCGTCGCCGCCGCGGTGTGGATCTACCGCGACGCGAGCGCGCGCGGGAGCCGCTACGCGGTCCTCTGGGGCCTCTCGACGCTCGTGTTCACCATCGTTCCGGTGCTCGCGTACCTATATCTCCATCGCGACGCGGGGCCGGCGCGGTGACCTCGCCGGCCGCTTCCGCTCCGCGCTATCGATCGCGATACGCGAACCCGAACGCCTAATTGCGCCCGCGCCGCCCGTGGGGACATGTTCGCGACGCTGCCGGACGCCCTCCGCCTGTTCGTCGTCCCCGTCTTCGCGTGGGCGGCCCTGCGGGACGTCCGGACACGACGCCTCCCGAACCGACTGTGGCCCCCGCTGTACGCGTTCGGGGCGCTGCTGTTACTCTGGGAGATCGCGGCGATATGGCCCCTCGCGGGGGTCGAGGGACGGCTGTTCCTCGTTCAGGCCGCTATCAGCCTGCTGTTCGTCGCCCCGCTGGGCTACGCGTTCTGGTACCTCGGCGCGTTCGGCGGGGCCGACGCGAAGGCGCTGATCGCGATCGCGGTCCTGTTTCCCACCTTCCCGGAGTACGCCGTCGCCGGAGCGAAACTCCCGCTCGTCGAGACCCAGATCGGCGTGTTTTCGCTGACGGTGCTCACGAACACCGTCCTGATCGCGCTCGCGTACCCGATCGGCCTCGCCGGGATCAACCTCCTCCAGGGAGAGCGCTCGGCGACGATGTTCCTCGCGCGGCCGGTGGCGACCGACTCGCTGCCGGACCGCCACGGACGCTTGTTCGAGGACGACGCGGGGACGACCCGGAACGGCCTCGATCTAGACGCGCTCCGGATGTACCTGCGCTGGCGGGGGGCAACGCTCGCGGGCCTTCGCGAGAACTCGGACCGGCTCCGCGACCCTGACAGCGTCGGCGAGACGCACGACCCGACCGACGGCGGGACGCACGTCGGACCGCGGACGGACGGGGGGACGACGATCGAAGCCGATGACGAATCAGTCGCGGCCGACCCGTGGGCCGCCGAGCGCTTCCTCGACGAAATCGATCACGGCGCGTACGGCACCGACGCCGAAACGCTCCGCGGCGGGTTGGCGGTCGTCGCCGAGAAGGACCGCGTGTTGGTGTCGCCGGGGATGCCGTTCGTCGTCCCGATGGTGATCGGGCTGGTCGTCTCGCTGACGTTCGGCGACGCGCTGTTCGCGGTCCTCGGTGCTGTCGGGTGGGTTTAAGAGGATCTGGTTGAATCCGCAGCGATCAACACATTCCGAACCGGTTTCTGTCAGAATAAGGGGCGTACGTTCGATTCAACGTTGGATCGGATCATTGCCCGTCAAGAGCGTTGTGTGAGATACAGAGGATCCATCTCGCACTGACATCTTCAACCTACCCATTCTCTGTCACAATTAGCGTGACCGACTCAGAGGTTGGAGTCTGCGTGGGAACTGCGTTATTTTCTCCATGTAAATCCTGAATCAGCCGATAGAATGCGCTTGCCTATTGACAACTGAATCTCTACGATGGTCATCAAAAATACTGAATTGTTTCAGGGATCATGATAATTAACAGTTATCTCAGTTGGTCGGTCGGCACCGTTCAGACGCCAGAGAGTGAACGAATAGTCGTAATGATACTCAGGGGTGTCCGGATCCGGTGGGAAGGCTTGGTATGAGGTTACGTCGTATCGGAGTCGCCCGTTTTGGTAGACGGAGTCGTCAGTGAATTCATCAACGACATCTTCGACGAGATTCTTATTCTCTTCACTATAGTCCATGAGGCCGTCACCCGTTGGAAGGACGCCGACAATAACCGACATGAACTGCCGATCCGGGTCGAACGTGCGGAACTCCGTTCCGGGGCCGCTGTCGCCTTCTGCTGGCGTGAGTGCTCCCCAGTTGATGAGTTTGCGTGCGGCGTCTGGATGGGCGAGTATTATCCCCCAGACCCCGGGGACACCCCTCTCAGGAGTTGGTTGATCATCAATAATCACATCATAAGTAGTCGTTCCAAGCGACGAATCGACCTGTGGCCGCGCGTCAAAGCCGGCGGCGCTGCAACCAGCAAGGCCGGTGAGGACTGTTGCACTGGAGAGGTGGAGGGTCTTTCGTCGTGACCATTTAGGGGCCATACGCACGGGTGACCTCACCGACGGTTATAACCGGTGTATCAAACTTGAAATAGCATCTGCCGATTCAAAGGGGAAGGCTTCATTAAATACCCCGTCTTATTGGACCGATTCATGTCCTGCTTGTCGCGGTCCAAGTTGCACTCGCTTCGACAGCAGTCTCGAAAGTAAGGTGAGCTACTTCTGGCGGATTCCCTTCGTCACCGCCTGCGGGGAGAAACTGGAAACTCATCTGTTCCCCAGTCTCTCCGAGGAGAGCTTCAAGAGTCACGATGTCACCCGGTTCGGCGGTGATAAATTCACGACGCACAACCGTTTCATCGCCATCGATTTCCGTGTCAAGTGCGGCATCGAACTGCTCCAATTTTGTGTTTACAGAGACTCTCACAGGGCTGTCACCGGTATTCTCAACAACCAGTGTCCCACCTGGGTACTCAAGGCCCGTATTACCGCTTGGAAGCATTTCCACGCAGCCTGTGAGCGGCAGCATACCAGAACAGACTCCGATCGCCCGTAGAATTCGCCTTCGCTGCATACCTATACAATCAAACCATCACCAAAATGTCTTTTCATAAATCCTGAATGTTCTGTCAAATTCGCTCTGTACTGAACGGTTCTTCGATTGTACTGAGCGGCGCAGCGACTTCTGGGACAAGGCGACACTACTGAAGTCGCTTTTTTCAGGTTCGACTGAGAGAATACGCCGTGTAGTAGACTTGCGTGTTGGTCGCCGGAAGTTCAACCAGTTTAACAACTGTTGCGATGGCTGTGCGGGAGACAAGTGCATATGTTGCGCAGCGTAACGGAGATTAAATTGTCTTTTCCATGCTTGTTTGTACCACAGATTACTGGGTCAGCCCCAGAAGTCAAGGACATTATCGACCGCCCTGTCAACAAAACTTTCCTGATATCTGACGAGGAGTTGCATCGTCAGTTCCTCGTCAGTAACAGTGTAGAGCGTCGTTCGGCCATCCCGAACCTCGGAGATAATCTCCTCTTCAACGAGGCGTGACACGTGCCAAGAAACCGTCGCTGGTGCCACGCCGAGCTCTTCGGCGATTGCCCCATTCCGGGCCGTCTCCTCTTGTATCAAGAACAACAGGACATGGCGGGTCGTCTCGTACCGGAGCGACGACAGTATCTCACGCTCTTCGTTATTGAGTTCCTCGGCGACGAACAACCGACGTTTACCCTGATGGTCCTCACTCATGAGCACGTCGTAGTTTTCGAGCGTGTCGAGATGGTGTTGTAAGAGCCCTGTTTCCATGTCGAGATCGCGCTTCGCTTGGCTGAAGTGAATGCCCGGGCTTGCTTTGACGTATTCGAAGATTTCCTTGCGTGTTTCTAGCTCAAGGATGTCTTCCCCGCCGTCGTCAGATCGGCGTCTAACCATCTGAGTTCCGTCCCTGTGAACCGGGAATGGCGATCAGGCGCGTCATCGTGGCTGCCAGTCGAAGCGCCACACCACTGTCGATAACAGGAGGAGTGCAATTCCCAGTGCGAACAGGCTCGTGAGCAACTCGAAGTACGGGATACCTTCCTCAAAGAACTCGTCACCGACCTCTAACAAGAGATCGGTTGCGAGTAGCGCCGCGAGCAGAGCAAGGACCAGAATGCGACGGACCCGGGTGCGGTAGTAGGCGAGCGCGGTAACGAGGACTACGGCCATCGTCACCAAGAGCGTGAGAGCCCGGATGAACGTTTCCGGTTCAAACAGTTCAATCTCCGTCATCTGATAAAATTGGGTGTGGGAGCTATCTAATTATTTGCTGCGATGGTCACACGCGACAGCTGGTTCTGACAGTCAGTTTAGGGACCGATATCACAGTTTACTCGTTGTCGCTGTCTTCGTACTCATCGTCGTCGTCCATCTCCTCTTCTTCGCGCTCATCTTCGTCGTCCTCGGTCTCGGTTTCAAGGACCGTGCCATCGTCTGCGTGGACGGCAACTTCGATTTCTGAGCCGTTTGTCGTCACGAGTTCAACTTCGTAGACAGGTGCGCCACCCTCGTTTTCGAGTTCAACTTCGTTGACGGTCCCATTGGCTTCGGCAGTTGCGATATCAATCGCTTCTTGCTCAGAGAGTGTGACGTTACTCGCTGGGATCGAATCGTCATCATCAACGTCCGATACGAGTGACGATCCGGTGCCTTGGGCGAATGCTACCCCGCTGCCGACGACGGCGAGCAAGGTGAGTGCAACGACGACGGCTCCGATTGTGGTCCGACTCTTAGATTCCATCAGTTTCGTGGCCTCACTACGACTATTGGGAACCACGTGTAAAGTGTCGTTTGGTATATGAGTCTAGCAGTGGTACACGCCTCTAGCACCCCAGTACATCAGGATTATTATTTATAGAATTCGTGTTAACCATATATATAGAATTGTCCTCAAATTCGATCAGATCAGACCGGTCACAAAAGACAACTTGCGTACCAGTACGGGTCGATATCTACCCAAACCCAGTCAGGAACCGCCTGAAAGACATAGACGATATACCCATCAAACACCTCTTCACTACACATTTATGGTTCAGTTTGGACAAAGCGAAATTGGACCGGCTGCGGCTCACCGTCTTATTGTAAACTAAACTATTGAAACAATACTAATCAGACTGTGAGATACACTATACTCAGTCGTTAAAGACGTGTACCACTGTTGAACTCATATACCAAACGATACTTTATCAGGAGTCATTTACCCGTATTTGGAGGCACGAAAGATGAATCTTCAAGGAAGTCTTCGGCGTGGTCTCATCGGGTGTATTCTTCTTATACTAATTGTTGGAACAAGTGGCGTTGTGGTTGCGCACCCAGTGTCTTCTTCTCCCGGAGCGGACACTATATCGTCCGAAGATCTCGAAGGCGCTTCAGACCATCTCGGGCAGCAGGTCATATCTCCCGATACAGTGCAGATTGAACAAGTCGAAGTGGAGGATGAAGAAGGCGAAATAGAAGACGGAGAGGAAGAAGAAGGCGGAGGGTCTGTCATCGGCGACTGGTGGGGGCTCGGTGAAGAGGCACAGGAATCGGCATATATGGGACTTGTCGAACTCGGTGTTGTGATATTGACTATTGGGCTTGGAGGATATATGCTCGCCAAACGAACATCTGTTGTCCCAACTCAATACCGACGATACCTGCTCCCCGCACACGAGTGGTCGATGCTTCTCGGGACAGCCCTCACTGTCCCACACTTTTTCGGTGTCGAGGAATGGGAAGGACTCGGCTTCGCTGTCGGAGTGTTACTCGCCATCGAGGTCATCAGTGGCCTATACGGATACTATTTACACCGGCACGTGATCCGGCTTGGCCGTGGCGGCGAATCACCTGCGATCCTCAGAAACGTCCTTACACTGTCGAAAAAGGTGGTATTCTCGCGGTGGCTGTGGATCCACCGATCACTGACCGTTGTCACTGCCGTCGTTCTGGTACTCCATATTGTGACTGCCATCGGTGAGTAGGCACCGTGATGTCACAGTGAGATGTGTCTCTATTGTACTGATCGATCCGTGAGTCTGCTGTACTGACCGATCCACTCTGATCGAATCGGGAATGGTTCTGTGCGAGATACGCGCTCTGTATCTCGCACAGTCTCGAAACCCCCCATTGGATTAACAAAACTCTCCGTGGTCGGTACTCTGTCTTCATCAAACGACTGTTTCATGCCGCGTTCTGTCCGAGGAATCGGACTTACAGAAGCGGTTCACGAACGAATCCGTTCACACCGGAGACGTCCCGCGCTGCCCTCAGCTCCCGGCGCGGAGGTCGCCGACCGTGAGCACTCGCGTTCCCACGGGCCGTTTCACGAACTCGCCGACCTCGCGGCCGAGCAACTCGCTGACGCCGCGCTGGGCGGCGACGTCGAGCAGGCGCTGATCGATTAGCCCGTCGACGACGACCGTGTGCGGGGCGGTTTCTGCGTCCTCGACCGCGTCGAAGGCGTCGCCTGCGTCGACCTCCGCGAGGACGCCGCGGTCGTCACCGAGCAGCCGAGCGCGGTCGCTGCCGGCGTCGACGATCTCTTGCACGTGCTCTTCGATCGAGCGCGGTTCCTCGTCGAGCGACGCGTCACCTCCCGCTTCGGCGTCGTCGGCAGCGGTGTCGTCAGTCGCTCCGTCGCTACCGCTCTCAGGGTTCGTGTCGGGCCCTTGCGCGTCAGCCCCTTCCGAGTCGGTCGCCGCTCCCGCCGGGGTGTCCTCGACTGCCTCCACGAGTCCGCCCCCCGTCGCACCGCGGGCCCCGTCGGCGACGACACTGGCGTCTCCGCGATCGCTCGCTCGTTCGCTCCCAGTTGCGTTCTTGCCCCGGCTCTGGGGGGTGTCGGAAGCGCCGGCGGGGAGACCGGTCCCGTTCTCTTCGAGCGGGGTGTCTCCGGAGTCGTCCGCGGCCGCCTCGCGAAGGTTCGGCTCGTCGACGAGGCTGCTGTACGGCACCTTCCCGCGGAGCGCCTCGAAGACGGCGTTGCGGTCGAGGTCCTCGACCGATTCCCCCGGCGGAGCGAACGCGACGTAGTCGACGTCGCCCACCTGCGCGAGCTCGCGGAGGATGAGCTCGCCGCCGCGGTCCCCGTCGAGGAACGCCGTAACGGTGCGGTCGGCGGTGAGGTCCGCTACCGCGTCGGGGACGTTCGTCCCCTCGACCGCGACGGCGTTCTTGATGCCGCACTCGAGGACGGTCAACACGTCAGCGCGCCCCTCGACGACGATGACGGCGTCGGAGTCGCCGACACGGGGGCCGGCGGGGAGCCCCTCGTAGTCGACGATACCCTCGACGCGGGCGGCCTCGCGGACCTCTTCGAGGATGTCGTCACTCCTGAGGCTGGTCTCCTCGAAGCCGCCGGCGATCAGCTCCTTGGCGCGCTCGACGACCTCGCGGCGCTTCGCCGCCCGCACGTCTTCGATGCTCGTCACCTCCACCGAGGCGTGGCAGGGACCGATGCGGTCGATCGTCTCCAGCGCGGCGGCGAGGATCGCGGTCTCGATTTTGTCGAGGCTCGATGCGACTGTGACCTCGCCGAACGACTGCCCGTTCTCGGACTCGACGGCGACGTCGATCCGCCCGACCCGGGAGGACTCTTGGAGGTCACGGAGGTCTAGTTCGTCGCCGAGGAGCCCCTCGGTCTGGCCGAACACCGCGCCGACGACGTCGCTCCGCTCGACGACGCCGTCGGCCGCGATAGTGGCGTGGATGAGGTATTTTTCGGTGTCTTTCATGATGGGTGAATGGTGATGATCGGCGGCGTACGCCGCCCGTGTGGCATTATGTCTGTCGGCGAAAATAGTTATCGCACGCGCCTGCGTCGCTATTTATTGAAGAAAAATTCTCTTCGGTACTCAATATCGAACTATCCCAATAGTATTTAATCGAGGAATCCTAATGTGGTTCTACATGAGTCGATCGCGGAGAGATCTCGTGTGGATACCGACGTTCGCGGTCCTCGTCGCCTTCGCGGTGCCGTGGCCGCTCTGGGGAGTCGATCGGGTCGTCGCCGGGCTACCGGTGTGGATCTGGTGGCACGTGGCGTGGCTCGGGCTGTGTACCGTCCTGTTCTCGCTGTTCGTCCGGAGCGGCGCGTGGGAGCGCGGGATGGGTCGCCGTCCGGAGTCGGAACCAAACTCGACGCTCAGGGGTGATCGGCGATGACGCTTGGGCTGTCGCTCGGCATCATCGTCGGCTACCTGCTGTTCGCGCTCGCGGTCGGCCTCGTGGCCTACCGCGTCTCCGAGACCACCGCTGAGGACTACTACCTCGCGAACCGGTCGATCGGAACGGTCGTGCTGCTTTTCACCACGTTCGCGACCCTGCTCTCGGCGTTCACGTTCTTCGGCGGACCGAACCTCGCGTTCGCCGCCGGTCCGGAGTGGCTGATCGTGATGGGGACGCTCGACGGGGTACTGTTCGCGGTGCTGTGGTACGCGATCGGCTACAAGCAGTGGCTGATCGGCGACCGCAACGGCTACGTCACGCTCGGAGAGATGCTCGGCGACCGATTCGGCTCCGTGGGACTGCGCGCGCTCGTCGCCGGGGTGAGCCTCCTCTGGCTGTTCCCGTACGTCATGCTTCAGCAGATGGGCGCTGGCGAGGCGCTGGTGGGACTCACCGACGGCGCGGTCCCGTACTGGGGCGGCGCGGCGCTGGTCACCGCGTTCATGATCCTCTACGTCGTCCTCGCGGGGATGCGCGGCGTGGCGTGGACTGACACCGTCCAGGGCCTGTTCATGCTCTCTATCGTGTGGATCGCCGCCGTGTGGGTGGTTTCGGCGATCGGCGGCGTCGGCGCGGCCACCGGTGCGATGCTCGACGCCCAGCCCGAGTTCGGGAGCTTCGGCGGCGGGCTCTACTCGCCCGGCTTCATCATCTCCACCGCGATCACCATCGCGTTCGGCGTGACGATGTTCCCGCAGATCAACCAGCGGTTCTTCGTTGCGAAGTCGGGCGAAACGCTGAAGCGGTCGTTCGTTCTGTGGCCGGTGCTCGTCCTCCTCCTCTTCCTCCCCGCGTTCATGCTGGGCGCGTGGGCGGTCGGGATGCCCGTCGAGGTGCCCGCCGACGCCAACGTGCTCCCCGTCGTCTTGAACGAGTACACGCCGGCGTGGTTCGCGGCGCTCGTGATCGCTGGCGCGATGGCCGCGATGATGTCCTCTTCGGACTCGATGTTGCTCTCCGGCTCGTCGTACTTCACCCGCGACGTGTACCGACCCGTGATCAACGCCGACGCCTCCGAGCGCCGTGAGGCGTGGATCGCTCGGATCGGCGTCGCCGTCTTCGCCCTCCTCGCGTTCGTCGCGAGCCTCTTCCGGCCCGGGACGCTGATCGAGGTCGGCGGCACCGCCTTCTCGGGATTCGCGCTGCTCGCGCTCCCCGTGATCT
The DNA here is from genome assembly GCF_051194165.1 of Halorubrum shenae. NCBI lineage: Archaea > Methanobacteriati > Methanobacteriota > Halobacteria > Halobacteriales > Haloferacaceae > Halorubrum > Halorubrum shenae. Next base: position 53,561 of record NZ_JBLZNI010000001.1, read on the forward strand.
GCGCGCTCTACTGGGACCGAACGACGCGCACCGGCATGATCGTCGGCGTGCTCGTCCCACAAGTCGCGTACCTCGCGGTGGTGCTGTCCGCGGTCGTCGCCTCCGTGCCGACGCTGCCCCGCACCGTCGCCGGCGGCTGGGACGTAGCGCTCGGGCTGATGGTCCTCTCTGCGCTCCTCACGGTCGGCGTCTCGCTCGTCACCGCGCCGACCGCCGACAGCGACGCCTCGCGGTTCGCGGTCGCCGGCGACTGAACGGGGCGCCGTCGCGGCCGCTCACGGGCGTTTACAAAGCAAGATCTCGAGCCCGGATCAGTCGTCGAGCTCCTCGGTGACCGAGTCGAGCGGAGCCTCGACATCTCTGGGGGCCCCGTTGCGGCCGGACTCGCTCGCTCCCGGCCCCTCCGGCGGCGTGTCGAATTCGGGGTCGAACAGCCGGAGCGCGGTGCGGATCGTCTCCCAGTCGTCCTCGCCGGCCGCGTCGCGCAGCGACCGGGTCGGGGCGGCGAGCAGCTGGCCGACCAGCGCGTCCGCCAAGTCCTCGACGGTCCCGCGCTGCTCGTCGGTCAACTCCCCCTGCGCCTCGAGCTTCGAAACGGCGCGATCGACCTCGCGGGCCTTCACGCGGTCGGCGCCCGCGTACATCGCCGAGATGGCGTCGTCGGCACGCTTGCGCTTGTACGCCTCCAGAATCCGGTCGAGCTCCTCGTCGATGATCGCCTCGACCTCCCGTGCCTCTTCCTCGCGGCTCTCGCGGGTTTTGCGGGTCACGTCCTCCAACGCGTCGATGTCGTACAGCGAGATACCGTCGCGATCGGCGAGCGTCGGATCCACGTCCCGCGGCTGCGCGATGTCGATGCAGACGAGTCGGTCGGCGCCCGTCACGTGTTCCGGCCGGATCACCGGGTCCGGGCTGCCGGTCGCCGTGATCACGAGATCGGCGTCCGGGACCACTGTCGCGAGGTCGGCGAGCGAGACCGCCTCCGCAGGGGTCTCAACCTCGCCGGCGACGAACGCCGCATTCGGCACCGTCCGGTTGGCCACGACGATCTCCGAGACCGCGGTGTCGTCGAGCGACCGAGCCGCGAGCGTTCCCATCTCGCCGGCGCCGACCACGACGGCAGAGCCGTCGGTGAGGTCGATCTCACCGGCCGCCAGCCGTACCGCGGCCGAGCCGAGCGAGACGACGCCTTCGTTGATCGACGTCTCGTTGCGCGCCCGCTCGCCGACGTGGAGCGCCTTCGTCACCGCGTCTTTCAGCACGGGACCGATCCCGCCCGCGGACTTTGACTCCTCGTACGCCTCACGGAGCTGACCGCTGATCTGGTCTTCGCCGAGCACGAGCGATTCGAGCCCGGACGCGACCCGCATCAGGTGTTCTAAGCTCTCTTCATGATCGAGTCGGCGGACCGCTCCGCTTCGGACCTCGGGAGCGAACGACTCCAGCGCCGCTGATCCGTCGACGGTCCGGTCGGTGACCACATACGCCTCCGAGCGGTTGCAGGTCTGGAGCGCAAACGCCTCCTCGACGCCGTCGCGCGCGAGCAGGTCCGAGACGGTGGCGCGGACGCCGTCGCCGCCCGCGGCCTCGATCTCGTCGACCGTCGCGCGGGAGTGGGCGACGCTCACGCCGGTGATAGCGCCCGTCTCCTTCATCTGGTGAGTACCTCCTCGATCACGGAATCCGCCTCTTGTCGACCGTAGGAATCCCCCTTTTGTAAACCCTTCCAAACCCCCTCGGATCGCACGACGCGACGGATCGCTTCTCGACGTTTCTCGGGCGGAACATCCCGGTCTTTGAGTTCTGCACGGAGCGTTCCGGACAGTTTCGCCATCGCGCCGGCGCCGCCGATCTCCTCTTCGATCCGCTCACGAAGCGCCTTCGCGAGCGCCGGACTGGCGCCGCCGGTCGAGAGAGCCACGCTCACCGGGTCGTCCTCGACCGTCGCCGGGACGACGACGCTCCCCGCTCCCCGACCACCAGACCGGTCGGCAGACGACACGTCCGTCCGATTGACGAGGACGTCCGCGTCGCGTGCGGCCGCCTCGGCCGCCGCGTTGACTGCGGCCTCGTCCGTGGCGGCGACGACGAGCGCCGGCTCGACGCGTTCGATCCAGTCGCCGACGGCCTCGGCGTTCGGCGCGGCCCGGACGAGTTCGACCGGCTCGGAACTCCCCGCCGCGAGACCGACCAGCCGATCGTCGAACGCGGGGCTCACGACGACGACCCGCGCCTCGTCGGCGAACCGGGACGCCTTCCGGGATCCGACGGCGCCGCCGCCGAACACCAGCACCGTCTCGCCGGCGAAGTCGTGGTACAGCGGGATCACGCGGTGTTACTGTCGGCGCGGTCGGCGATGCGGATCCCCGTCTTCTTGAGGATACGGGTCGAGAACAGCGTGTCCCAGTCGTTCTCGCCGACCTCCCAGTACTCCTCCATTAACTCTTTTACCTCCGCGATCCGGCGTTCGCTCTCGGCCTCCGTCCGCCCGTGGGTCATCGCGAAGAAGTTGTACTCCCAGACGCCCTCGTGGCGGGGACGCTCGTAACAGTGGGTGACGAAGTCGAGCCCCGCGACCGCCGGGCCGACCTCGTCGAGGGCTGCTTCTGGCACGTCCCAGACGGTCATCCCGTTCTCGGTGTACCCGAGCGCGTAGTGGTTCGGGATGACGCCGACGCGGCGCACCTTCCCTTCCGCGTTGAACCGTTTGATCGTCCCGATCACCCACTCGACCTCAGCCCCGATCGCGGCCGCCACGTCCGCGTAGGGCGTCTCGGTGATCGGGAGCCCGCCCTGGATCTCGACGACGAGGTCGCGCTCGTCGGGCGTCAGCGTCGACCGGTCGCTGGGCGAGACCGCGGGCCCCAGATCTGAAAGGTCGACCTCGCCGTCGGGGACCGGGCCGTCGACGAGGAACTTCGCGCCGACGTGGAACTCGCGGACCTTCGGGAGGTTGTACGTCTCCTGGCCGGTCGCGGCCTCGATCTCGGCGAGCACCTCATCGACCCGGTCGCCCCCGTCTTTGTCGGGGTCCGGATGATCGGCGACGCTCACAACGAACCACATGTTGAGGTGCGGGTGCTCGCGCTCGTAGTTGTGCGCGACCGCGGTGAACTCGTTGACCGTCTCCGCGATCTCGTCGTATCGGTCCTCTGGCGCGTGCATCGCGACCAGCGACGCCGCTCCGCCGATCTCTTCGGCGTTGACGAGCGCCCCAAACCGGGAGAGTGTCCCCGCCTCGTCGAGCTCGCGCACGCGTTCGCACAGCTCCCGACCGGTCACGTCGATGCCGTGCTCGCGGAGCGCGGCCGCAGCCGGCTCGAAGGGGCGCTCGATCACCGGGAATCCGCCCTGGAAGGCGTTGATGATTCCACGGTCGAGCGCCGTCAGATCCGCGTCGACCTCTTGCATACGTATTGATCGGGTCCGCGCGAGAATAAGCGATCCGGCCTGTACGCGGAGCGATCCGGCCCGGGACCGGCGTGGAAGGAGCCAACCGCAGGTCGACCCGTCGACTCAGCCGTCGAGATCGCGTGCGATGTCCGACAGCGACGAACGCGGGCCGCGGGTCGCCTCGTACACCGTCCGCTCGCCGGGAATACGGAAGCCGTACAGCTCACCGGGAACGACGACGTCGAGAACGACGACATCGCCCGGCTCTCGTTCGTTGGCGTCGAGCCACTCGGCGAGGCGGTTTGCTCCCTCGCCGGGTTCGCGCGCGAGCCGCCGGTTGTCGAAGGCGCCGCGGATCACTCGTCCCTTGCTGTCGCTTCGCACGGGCGCGTGATACTCCTCGCGGTCGATGGAGACGCGAACGATATCGCCCGCGGCCAGCGGGAGCGACTCGCAGGTCCCGGACTCGACGCGGCCCTCGAGCGCGTCGTCGTCCGGGATCCGGACGCAGGGACGGCGAGTGCCGCCGCTCCGAGCGAGAGAAACGCGGATCGAAGCGACGCCCTCGTCGTCGGAGGGAACGCGGGGCATCGAAAACGGGCGCTTACTCCTCGTCGGCGTCGCCGTCGTCTTCTCCGAGCGCGGCGGCGACGTCGTCACCCTCGACCACTGAGGCGTTGATCTGGGCCACGTCGTTGTCGATCTCGCGACCGCGGACGGTGATCCGCTTGCGCTCGCCCTCGCGAGACGGCTCGAAACCGACGCCACCCTCGAGCAGGAGTTCCTTCAGGCGGGTGCCCGAGACGTCCTCGCGCATCGGGCGCCCGGTCTCGTCGGAGCCGCCGGTGATCTCGACCGTGTGCTCGGAGAGCCCGACGGCGTCGCCGCCGATCTCGTCGCCGATCTCGCGACCGAGGAACCGATTGGCGTCCTGTCCGTCGACCTCTCGCTGGAACGTCTCGCCGGTGTCGGGATCGGCGATGACGACTTTGAATTCGGCCATGAGCGAACTGAGACTCCCGCGAATAAAAAGCACGTCGAAAGCGCGATCCGGCTGCAATCCGGCCGCAATCCGCCAGTGGACCGCGTCGCAGACGGCCCTCGCCGTTCAGCCGTCGTTGTCGATACGCTCGATCTGCGGGTCGCCGTCGCCCCACGGATCGTCGATAAACGCGCCCTCTAGTGCCCGAACGACGGGTTTTGGATCTCCGGGGCCGCCCGCCTCCGCGACGCTCCCGACAGTCGTCGCGTCGAACGGAACGCCGAGCGCGTCGTATACCGCGGCAGTCGCGTCGGTGATATCGCGTGCGTCCGCCCGCGTGACAACCAAACAACCCGCCACGAGCGCGGCGTCGTCGCGGACGCGCTGTGCGATCCCGGCAATCTTTCCCCCGCCCGCGACACGGATCGAGTGATCCCCCGGACAGAACGACTCGGGAGGCTCTCCGGACGACACGTCCGCGCCGAGGTCGCGCAACGCTTCGAGGACGGTCTCCGTCGCGCGCTCGTATCGGTCGGCTATCGATCCGGGACCCGAGTCGTCACCGAGCGGGACCGCGTGCGCGAACGCGAGCGTGTCACCCGGATAGACGACGGCCCTGCCCCCCACGTCGCGTTCGACCGGCTCGAACCCTCGCTCGGCGGTGATCCGCTTTGCTCGCTCGAAGCCCGACTCATGGGCGTCGCGGCGACCGAAGGCGATCTGTCGGGGCGGGGTCCACACTCGAAGTCCCGACCGCCCGCCGCTCGCGCCCGCGAGTAGGCCCGCCGTGTGCTTGCGGTCCGCCCCAGGTCGCGGGTCATAGCCTCTGAGCACGCGCATACCTGCGTGACGGGGGGACCGAAGAAGCCGCTTGCGACACGCGTCTGACACACGTCGTCCGCATCGGAGCAGGCGGCGACCGCGTGACACAAACGTTTTGCCGACCCTCTTACTGTGTCTGATAACGATGAGCGATCTCGGCTCGCTGCCGGTGCAGGCGTACCTCGCAGCCTGCCTGCTCGCCGGGATTATCGGGCTCGGGCTCGGGTACGTCGCGTGGACCGATCGACAGGAGCCCGGCGGGACCGAGGTCGCCCTCTACCTGCTCTGTGGCGGCGGCATCTCGCTGCTGTACGCCGTTCGGGTCGCCAGCGCGAGCGAGCTCGCGATGGTCGTCGCGCTCAACCTCTCGACCCCGCTTCTCGCCGCGGTTCCCGGGATCTGGATGGCGTTCGTGTTGGCGTTCTCCGGGCACGATAGGTGGCGCACAGAGAACCGGACCGTCGCGCTCGCCGCCCCGCCGTTCGTCTGGGTGTTGACCGCGTGGTCGAGCGGGACCCACGAGCTCTCGCGCCGCGGTCTGACGGCCGTCGTCGAGGGCCCGTTCGCGCTGCTCTCGTTCGATCTCGGGATCGCGGACGCGGTGTTCGTGCTGTACGCCTACGGGCTGTGTATCGCCGGCGTCCTCGTCGTCGTCGATCTGTACCGCCGGACCGGGAACCGATACCGGCTGCAGACGTTCGTGATCCTGCTCGGAACGTTGTTCCCGTTTCTCGGCGGGATCATCACGGTCGTGGACGTGGGAAGCTACACGCATCTCGCGTGGTTCCCGACGGGACTCGTGGTCCACGGCGTCTTCCTGTACGGGACGTTCTTCTGGCTTGGGACGCTCGACGCCGTCGTCGTCGCCCGCGACACCGCCGTCGAGGTGATGCAGGACCCCGTAATCGTCGCCGGCTCCGACGGCCGGATACGCGACCTCAACCCGGCGGCAGACGATCTGCTGTCGCCCGACGCAGTCGGCTCCTCGCTGGCGGACGTGTTCCCGCGTCTAGAGGTGGGCGTAAAACACCCGATATCGATCGGCGAGCGGCAGTTCGACATCCAGGAGGACCCGATCACGGACCCCCGCGGGACCGACCGCGGACACGTGTTCCTGTTGCGTGACGTGACCGAACGCGAGCGTCGACAGACAGAGCTAGAGCGCCGCGAGGCCGAGTTAGAGCGGCAAAACGAGCGGTTAGAGGACTTCGCCGGCGTCGTCTCTCACGACTTGCGGAACCCCCTCGCGGCCGCGACCGCAGCGGTGGAGCTCGCTCGCTACGGCGACGGGGACAACGAGGACGCGCTCGACCGCGCCGCGAACGCCCACGAGCGGATGGACAACCTGATCGAGGGGCTGCTGTCGCTGGCGACCGCCGGAAAGTCAGTCGACGAGGTTGACCACGTCTCGCTCGACGGGACCGCCAGACGTGTCTGGTCACGGCTCGAAACCGGGGACGCGACGCTGTTGGTCGACGGGCGCGACGTGCCCGCCTTGGCCGACGGTGACCGGCTCGAACAGCTCCTCTCGAACTTGTTCCGCAACGCGATCGAACACGCCGGCGAAGACGTGGCGGTCCGTGTCGAGATCGAGCGCCGGGACGACGGAATCGCGCTTGCCGTCGCCGACAACGGCCCCGGCGTGCCGCCGGATCAGCGATCTGAGGTGACCGAGCGCGGCGTCTCCCTCGGCGGCGGAACCGGGCTCGGGCTCTCTATCGTCGGCGACATCGCCGAGGCGCACGGGTGGACACTCTCCGTCGAGGAGTCGGAATCCGGCGGCGCGCGGTTCGTCATCTCGGGGATCGATCCGGCAGACGACTGATCGGGCGCGTGACTCCCATTCGGACGGTGGCCGGGGCAGCTGCCGCAGCGATGATCGGCTCCGACGGCCACTTGCCCGTCGGGCTCATACCGAGTACGCGATGGCTGTTACGCTACCGTCGTCGGTACTCGATCGCTATCGACGGTTCTCGCGGTTTAATTCGCCGTATCCCGCGCACGACGACGGCTGCGCGGTCGACCTCTACCCGGACGGGGAGACGGGACGCTCTCCGATCGCCGGCGTGGTCCGAGAGACGCGGACCGTTGGCTGTCCGGACCGTCCGTACGCCGCCGACGAGGACCACCTGATCGCCGTCGAACTCAACGACGACTGGTGCCGACGAGCCGGCGCGACACCCGGGACCGTCGCACGAGTCCTCCACGTGGTCCCGGAGGTTTCTCCAGGCGACCGCGTCGCCGTCGGCGATGCGCTCGGTCCGCTGACGCGGTCCGGCTTCTTCGGTCGGTGGGTCGACGACCACGTCCACCTCGGCTTCAGACCGCCGAGTGCGAACGCGCTCCGGGCGAGCGGATCGCTTCCGGTGGATGTCGACGTGCCGGTTGAGCCGATACAGTGGGACGGGACCGGCGCGGTCGTCGAGCGCGGCCCGACGCACGTCGTTCTCGACATGCCGACCCATCCGGCGCCAGGGCGGCGGTTTGCGGCGCTCGCGAGCGACGAGGGGATCCCCCTCGACGGCGGACTGGCGCACTACGCGGGCGGCGGCGCGTTCGACGCGCTCGCAGACGGGGCGGCGGTGTCGCTGTGGGGAACCCGCGTCGGCGTCGCGCGGGGACGCGGCCTCGAGTGGGAGCCGGTCGACGTGCTTGCGAACAGCGAGCGGGTGGTGGGGCTGTCGCTGTTCGCGGCCAGAGACGGCGGGTTCGGCGCGAAAGTCATCTGTCCGGACAGACGGTTTGATCTCGGTGAGACCGTCTCCCTCTCGCTCGCCCCGAGCGACGACCCGATCCGGCTCGGCGTCGGGTGAGTTTGGGGACATCGACAGCTAGCGAGAGTGATGGCGAACAGCCGGCGCGAACGATCCGCCGCGGCGGTGCGCCGGGCTCCCGCCTCGGCCGCCGCGGGATGAGGTGTCAGGTCACGGGACGGATACTGCGGAATCACAGATAAGGCATCGGCCGAGGGGCCCTCGTCTCGTTCCCATCTTTCCAACCTCAACGCCGTTCTTGCGAGTTTCGAGGGCTACAAACCGGGGGACGCCGAGAGTGGGGTATGGATCGGAGCGAAGTCGAGGCGATGGAGCCGCTGCCGACGGCAGCGGTCGAGCGTATCGAACACCGGATCGAAGAAGAGCACGGCTACCTCTCGTGGCTGAACACGTCCGTCGATGTCTTCGAACGCGGCCGTGTCGTTCTCTCGATCCCATACGACGACAAGCTGACAAACAGCGACGGCGGCACCATCCACGGAGGCGTGGCCGCGACGCTCATCGACACCGCGGGCGGGATCGTCCAGCGCACCGCCTTCGAGGAGCCACTCTCGAGCGATGTCGCGACAGTGAATCTCAACGCCAATTATCTCCGGCCTGCGACCGGCGACCTCAGAGCGGAGGCGACGATCGTCAGGTCCGGCGGCTCGATCGGCGTCAGTGACATGAGCGTCACCAGCGCGACGAACGGCGATACTGCAGAGGTCGTCGTCGGTCAGGGGTCGTTCCGACTCTTTCGCGAGTAGCCCGGGAGGTCAACGAGGAGGTTATCGAGGTCGTCCAGCGCGTCCGCAAGTTCCGCGACCGCCTCACGTTTCACCCGGTCGGGTGCGGCGCGGACCGCGACCGCCTGCTCGCCGAGCGAGACGAACCCGCAGCCGAGCCGCGCGGCCGTCTCTCGGAGCCCGAGCCCGGCGTCGGTGTCGCCCGCGATCACCTTTCTGACCGGGCTCTCGAACGCGCGGACCGTCAGCTCGTAGCCGTCGATTCGCTCGGTGAGGTCGCCGCGCGACGCGTCGCGGTCGGCCGCGAGGTCGCCAAGCGCGTCGTCGAAACTCCGGCGAAGCCCCGAGTCGGTCGGGCGGTTGACGAAGCGCAGATCGCCGTCGACGAGGTCGGCGAGTCCAGTCACGTCGTCCGGGTTACCCTTTGGGACGACTATCCCCCACTCGCGGGTCCACTCGCCGAGGTCAACGGCGTCGACGTCGCGGTCGGTTGGCCCCGCGACGACCGCCGCGTCTGGCACGCCGTCTCGGAGCCGACGGAGCCCCTCTCGGGAGCCGACCGGGAGGTAGCGAGGGTTCTCTAGCCGGTCCAGCAGCCGATTGAGCGCCGGGTCGTCCTCGCCGACGCCGAGTAGTGTCGGCGGGCGCACGTCTGGGGAGAACAGCTGCACGGTGACGCGCTCGCCACGGTCGAGGTATTCGGTGTCCGGGTCGACCGCGACGACGCCGTCGGCCTCAACGAGGCTCGTCGTCGCGCCGGAGCCCTTGTCGACCGGGTAGACGAGCGGGGATTCGCCGTCGTTCAGGTCGAGCAGTCCGACCGGCATCAGCCGCATGCGGCCCTCGCCGTAGCGCTCGCCGACGGCCATCCGTCCCTCGACGGTCGCCGTCGCGGGTTCGGGCTGGCCGGCCGCCTCACGGATCGCGGGCGCGACGAACGTCCGGAAGATCGTGAGCGCGGAGACGGGGTAGCCGGGGAGACCGATGTACGCGGACTCGCCGGTGCGGTCGCTCCCGGGCGCCGCGTCGCTCCCGCCGCGGTCGAGCCGCCCGACCAGCATCGGCTTGCCGGGTTTGACCGCGACGCCGTGGAGCAGGAGGTCGCCGCGCTCCTCGATCACGCGGTAGATCACGTCGACCGCGCTCGCCGAGGTCGACCCCGACGAGAGCACGAGGTCACACTCGTCGGCCGCGCGCCGGAGCAGCCGCTCCATCTCGTCGTAGTCGTCGCCGGCGTGGGGGTAGAGGACGGGCTCACCGCCGGCCTCCTCCACGCCGGCCGCGATCGTCGTCGAGTTCACGTCGTAGATCTCGCCGCGAGAGGAATCGAGGTCCTCACCGGGACGCACCAGCTCGTCGCCGGTCGACACGATCCCGACTCGCGGTTTTCCCCTGACGGGGACTTCGTCGACGCCGAGCGCCGAGAGCAGCCCGATCTCGCGGGGCGTCAGCCGCGTTTCGGGACCGAGAGCGCGGGCGCCTGCGGCGATGTCGGCGCCGGCGCTCATCACGTGGTCGCCCGGGGCGACGGCGGTCCGGACCGCGATCCGATCGGGTCCGGACTCGGCGTCCGAGTCTTCGCCGACTTCCTCGGTCCGCTCGACCATCACCACCCCATCGGCGCCATCGGGCATCACGGCCCCGGTAGATATCTCGGCGCAGGTCCCGGGGTCGACGGTCACGTCCGGTTTGGCGCCCGCGTGGACCGCCCCGACGAGGTCGAGTTCGGTCGGGTCGGCCTCGTCGGCGCCGAACGTGTCGCGGGCGCGGACCGCGTACCCGTCCATCGAGGCGCGGTCGAACCCCGGCACGTCGATAGCGGCGTCGATCCGCTCTGCGAGGACCCGGCCGCGGGCCTCTTCTACCGGGACCGTCTCCGGCGCCGGCGAGAGGTCGAGGTCGTCGATCGCCTCGCGGGCAGCCTCGGGGGTCGCGAGGTCGCGGAACTCCTTGCGGTCGCTCATCGGTTCTCCTCCCACAACTCCACGTTGACGACCTCGCCGGCGTCGATCCCCTCCCGCGGCTCGGGAACGACGACCCAACCGTCCGCGAGCGCGACGCTCGATAAGATACCGGAGCCGCTAGCGCGCGTCGGCGTGGCGGCGGGATGAGCCGACTCATCGCCGCCGTCGGTCTCGCTCTGAGAGAGCGACACCCGCGCGAACGTCCGCGTGCCGGGCTCGCTCGGCACCTTCTGGGTGAGCGTCGCGCGCCGCGTCGGGAACGAGTTCGCAGTCGTCCCGCCGACGTGCTTCTGGAGCGGTCGGAGGAACTGCGCCGCGTTGACGATACAGGCGACGGGATACCCCGGTAGCGAGACGATCGGGGTCCCGTCAGCCGCACCGAGACAGACCGGGTGGCCCGGCTTCAGAGCGACGCCGTGAACGAGCACCTCGCCGATGGAGTCGACGACCTCCGGAAGCAGGTCGCGCTCGCCGACCGAGGACCCCCCAGTGGTGACGACCACGTCGGCGTCGAGGTCGGCCTCGATCGCGGCCGCGAGCGCGGCCTCGTCGTCGGTGACCACGTCGCGGTAGCGGGCCTCTCCGCCCCACCGCTCGACCAGCCGCGAGACGGTCAGCCCGTTCGTCTCGATCACCTCGCCGGGGCCGGGATCGGACTGGACCAGCTCCTCACCGGTCGGGATCACGGCGACGGTCGGCCGCTCGTAGACGGGGGCGGCGTCGAGTCCGACCGACTTCAGGAGGCCGAGGTCGGAGGGGCGGAGGACGTGCCCGGCGTCGAAGAGGCGCTGGCCGTCCGCAACGTCCTCGCCGGCCTCGCCGACGTTTTCGCCCTCGGCGACTGCGTCGAACGCTTCAATCTCGTCGCCGACCGTCTCGACCTGCTCGATCATCACGACCGCGTCGGCTCCTTCGGGGACCGCGCTCCCCGTGTGTACCCGCGCGGCCTCGCTCGGCGCGATCGAGTCGGCCTCAGTGTCGACCGCCCGCAACACCGTCGGCGACCGGTCGGACGCGCCGAAGGTGTCCTCGGCGCGGACCGCGTACCCGTCCATCGCCGCGCGGTCGTAGCTCGGGACCGGGGCCGGGGCGTCGATCGGTTCGGCGAGGACCCGTCCGTCCGCGTCGACGAGCGGTGCCGACTCGGTCCGACCGTGAGAGTCGGCCGCGTCGAGCAGCGTCGCCAGCGCGTCCGCGACGCGGGTCCGCCGCTTGAATCCGGCCTCGCGTCTATCGTGACTCATGAACGGTTGTTTCGCGCCCGCAAGCAAAAACCCGTCTCCGACGAGGCGATCAGGTCACCCAAGAGAGGACGCGCGCGGCGCGGTGCGCGCCCTGCGAGACGGCGACTCGGACTGTCGAGACGACCTCTGTGACCCCGCGGCTCGCGGCGGTCGCGCTGCGTGTCGCGCTGGTCCGCGCGTAGTATCCTGACTTGCGGCCGGCCGCGCCGACGTAGTGTTTCGCCGCCATCGGGACCGGCGCGCGGCGGCCGTCCACCCGCGTCGTCCCGTTCCGGATCGCGTCGAGCACGTCGTCGGCCGTGACCGCGTCGACCGACTCGCGCCCACCGATCTCGACTTCGGTGAACGCGCGCCCGACGTACTTTAAATGGTGAGCGTCGCTTGCGGCGATCCCCGGATAGCCGTGTTCGGCCGCGAACCGTCGCGCACGGCGGTTTCGGTAGCCGGTGAACAGCCACGCGTTGAACACCTCGATCGCGTCGACCTCGGCGACATCGCGGTTCGCGTCGGTCCCGCCGTCATCGGCGCTCGACTCGACTTCCCCCTCGTCCGAATCCGGGAGAGGGATGTTCCGCTCGCGGACGCCGTGACGCGAGCGCTGGAAGGGATGGGGGACGATCGCGACGCCGCCGTGGTCGCGGATCCACGCGACCGTCTCGTCGTAGGGGCGTCGGCGCGGCGGCATGCGCTCGACGCCGATCGCGAGCAGGTGACCGTGCGCGGTCGACACCTCGACGCCGGGGATCCCGATCAGGCCGTACTCGTCGGCGATATCGGCCGCCCGCTTCGACTCGCCGATCACGTCGTGGTCGGTGATGACCACTGCGTCGAGCCCGATCTCGGCGGCGTGTTCCAAGATGAGATCCACCGGCTCGTGGCCGTCGTAACTGTCGTCCGAGTGGACGTGGGGATCGATGCTAACGGTGACGCTGGACACACCCGGAGTAGACGGCGGGAAGTATATAAATGCGCGATGGACGGCCGAGGGGCATTCGGCTCCGGTACCTTCGGCGACGCGACAACACATTTGAGCCCTTCGGAACCTGACGATCACGGATGCGAACCATCAAAGAGACCCTCCAACCGGACGTTTCCTACCGCGTGCGACAGCGACTCGGTCCCTTCGTCACCCGATTCGCACAGCGGTTCGGACAGCCCGAGTACCGGCTTCGCGACATCGAATACGTCGGTACGGTCCAACGGCCGTTAGACGAGTTCACGGAGACGCTCCGAGACCACGGGTTCGAGTGGCGCACCGTCGCTCCGCCGACGGCAACGAGTTTTGACTCGCTCAGTCGAACAGCCCCTTGATCCGGTCGACGACCGAGCCCCCCTCCTCGGCCTCAGCCGCTTCTTCCCGTCGCTTCTGCTCGCGGAGCTCCCGAAGCGCGGCGGCCTGATTGTCGGTCCCCTCGCCGCTCGCGGTCTGCGTCTCGCCGCCCTGCAGCCCTTTTAAGTTGGAGACGGCGTCGTTGACCGTGCCGGAGGTCGTCCGCGTCTCGGTCGCGGAGCCGACGAGCTGCTCCGTGTCGACGTCGACGTCGGCGGCGGCGCCGGTGTCCAGCTGCAGCCGACGCGTCTCGGAGCGCTCGACGCCGCCCCACGTCAGCTCCGCGTCCTCCAGTTCGCGTTCGATGTCCGCGCGCACCTGGGCATCGGTGACCGCCTCGTCCTCACCGGTCGCAGAATCCCCCGACGCGGAGGCACCGGCGGCGCGCTGGTCGCCCGCTGCTCCGGCGCCCGCGGCGCCAGCGGCACCTCCCGCCGCGCGCTCGACGCGATGGGCGACCAGCGCGCCGCCGGTCGCCGCGATGACGGCCACGAGCCCCAGCGTGTAGACGGCGACGACCTGAGCGCTGTAGTCGGTGGAGTTCGGCACGTTCCAGTGGAACGGGTACGCCCAGACGAACAGCCCGGTCGCGACGAGCGTGACGGCGGTGCCGGCGCCCCCGAGGAAGAGCATCCGACGGTCGACCGGAAGCAGGACGACGACGCTCAACAACAACGTCGGGAGCCCGACCGCGCCGGCGACGGCGGCGACTTGACGGACGGAGTACGTCGACAGCGTGTTCTGCGGGAGCGTCGCGCTGTAGAGGAAGACGGCGACGCCGATCAACCCGAGCGCGATCCCGGCGAAGAAGAGCCCGAAGCCGGCGTATACATCGATCGTCCGGTCGGGATCCCCGACGTAGCGGCGGTAGTACCCCAAGAGGGCGTTCTCGGCGTTCGACTCGCTCATACGGGAACGTCTGCGCCGACTCTAATGATTGTTACCCCATGTCCTTTTGAGGGCCGGCATCTTGGCTCCACACGAGCAACCGTGTCACCCGATTGCCCCCGCTGCGGCTCCGCCCTGTCGACGTTCGCGCTCGGCGGGGCAACGGCGGTCACCTGCGACGAGTGCGGGTACGCCGGCGTCGAGGCGGACCACTCGGGCGAGCCGCGGCTCGCCGAGAGCTGGGAGGACGCGTTCGCACGGTTTCAGGAGGAACACGACTGACCATGCCGACCATCGAGATCACCGACGACCACCGAGAGCGGATCGAGTCGCTCCGTAAGGAACTGGCCGCGACGCACGCGGGCGCGTACGCCTCCGTGGACACCGAGGACACGCTGGCGTACCTGCTCGATCTGGCCGACGCCGTCGACGACCCCGAGCGCGCCGCGTCCGCCGACGCCCTCGCGGGCGAGCCAGCCGCCGACGCCGCTGCGGACCCGCCGACCCGCGACGACGGCGCTCCGTTCGACCGCGATCGTGCCCGCGAGCGGCTCGCAGCGCGCAACCGGAAGCACGGCGATCCCGACGCGGCCGACGAGATGGACCTGTACTCGATCGCCGCCGCGTTCGACGTGAGCGGCCGCAGCGACATGACGAAGTCGGAGTTGATCGAGGCGGTCCTCGACGCGGCCGCGACGCTCGCGGCCGACCCCTTCTCGCGGGTCGACGTCGACTTGGGAGACGGCGAGCCGGACGACGAGGTGACTGAGGACGAGGCGGACGAGGACGATGCAAACGACGAGGCGGACGACGACGACGTGAGCGAGGACGACGCCACCGAGAGCGAGGACGAGGGGGCCAGCCAGCTGAACGCAATGATGAGCCTGCTCGACACCCACGACGACAAGTGGCGCGAGGCCGACGGCGACGCCCGGTACGAGGTCGATCTGCCGGACGGCAACGTCGAGACGGCACGGACGAAAGACGACGTGCGGGCACTGCTGTTTAAAAACTACTGACCATGGGACTGCTCTCACGACTCCGTGCGTGGCTCGGCGAACTGTTCGGCGGGGCGGACGGAGACGACCTGGCAGGCGAGGCGCAGTCGGCGACCGCGGAATCAGCGGGTGAAGACGACCCCGACAGCGACGCGAACGACCGGCTAGACCCGAGTGCAGCGACCGAGACGCGGACGAGAGCGACCGACGACGCCGTCGACGCGCTTCGCGACGTTCGTCAGAACGGATCGGCGCCGGGCGTGGGCGCGGCCGAGAGCGGTGACGCGGACGCTGAGAACACCGAAAGCGTCGGGACAGACGCCGAGAACACCGATCCCAACAAGTGACTCCGCCGCCCCAGACGAAAGGTTAGGTGGCCGCGGGCGAACACGGAGGTATGACCGACTCGACCGCCGACAGTCCGGGTGACGACCCGGAGAACGGCTCGAACAACGACCTGGAGAACGACCGGAGCGACGGCGACGCGACGAGCGACCCCGCGACGGCCGACCCCACTCCGACCGACCGCGAGTACGTCGACCGCGCGATCGACCTCGCCGAGGAGGCCGTCGACAGGGGGAACACGCCCTTCGGCGCGCTGCTCGTCCTCGACGACGAGATCGTCGCCGAGCGGCGCAACGAGACGGTGACCGAGGACGACCTCGCGGCCCACCCGGAGCTGGCGCTCGCGCGGTGGGCGGGTCGCGAACTCGACGCCGACGAGCGCGCCCGCTGCACGATGTACGCCAGCACCGAGCCGTGCCCGATGTGCGCGACTGGAATCTACTACGCCGGGATCGGGCGGGTCGTCTTCGGCGTCGCGGGCGAGACGCTCGACGCGCTTTCCGGCGGCGTGGTCCCGATACCCTGCGCGGAGGTGATCCGCCGGGCCGATGGCGACACGGAGGTCGAGGGACCGATCGCCGAGGCGGCCGCGATGGAACTCCACGAGTCGGTGTACGGTGAGTCGTAGCGTGCGCGAACGAAGCGAGTCGCGGCGTCCATGACCGGACCGCCTCCGATCCTCGCGGTCGGCGCCGCGGCGATCGACGAGTGGTACGCCGTCAGCAACCTCCCCGAGCCGGACGGGGGTGCGTTCGCGAGCGAGGTGACGACCGCGTTCGGTGGCGTCGGCGCCAACGTCTGCGTCGCGCTCGACCGGCTCGGACGCGACGTGGGGCTCGTGAGCCGCGTCGGCGACGACGAGTACGGCCGGCGCGCTCGCGAGTACCTCGCGGACACCGGCGTCGACGCCTCTCGCGTCTCGGTCGGCGACGACTCCTCGACGCGGTCGGTGATCCTCAGCGACCCCGAGGGAGAGCGGGCCATCGTCACCACTGGCGAGAGCTTCCGCCGTCTTCGACTGAGTGAGGCGGACCGCGCGGCGCTCGCCGCGACCGAGACCGTCTTCGTCACGGGCTACACCCCCGACGCGGTCTCGCGGGCGGTGCTCGACACCGTCGAGTCAGCCGCCGACCCGCCCGCGCTCGTCTTCGATCTCTCGGGCCGGGTCGAGGAGCTCGTCGGGCGCGGGACCGAGCCGGAGACGGTCCACCGCTTCCTCCACGCCGCGGACCTGTTCGTCGCCGGCGACGTGGCGGCCGCGGCCTACTTCGGCGGGCCGGACGCGGCGGTGGAGCGCGTCGCGGCCGCACAGCGGGGGCGGGAGGGAGACGGTCGCGACCGGTCCCGACTGCCGGTCGACGACTGGCCCCGCACAGTTCTCACCCACGGCGCCGACGGGATGACGGTCGTCGCAGACGGGGCGGTCACCGCGTTTGACGCGTTCGACGTCGATGTGGCCGACGCGACGGGCGCCGGGGACGCGTTCGTCGCGGGGCTGATCGATCGGTGGATTGCCGGAAGAGAGGGCGCCGGCGTCGCCGACGGCGCGCGGTTCGCGGCCGCGGCCGCAGCGATCAACTGCACGTCCCGGTTCGCGCAGACGGGGCTTCCCACTCGCGACGACGTAGAGGCGTTTCTCGCGGAACGAGGGCGCTAAGCGGGTCGCGAGTCGCTCTCTTCTCCCACCAGCGACTCACCGGACCTCGTCCGCCCGCTCGACGAGCGCCGCCACCCGGTCGGCGTCGACGGGGGCGGTCGTCTCCCCGCCCTCCTTGAGCGCGGTGCCGACGATCGCGCCGTCGGCGACGGAGAGCACGTCGCGGATCGTGTCGGCGCGGACGCCGCTTCCGACGAGGACCGGCGTGTCGAGCCCGTGCGCCTCGCGGTCGGCGACCACCGCTTCGAGCGCCTCCAACTCCATCGCCTCGCCTGTCCCGCGTCCCGAGGCGATTACGGCGTCCGCGAGCCCGCGTTCGGCGGTGTCGGCGAACGACTCCGCGGTGTACCCCTCCGCCGAGAGCGGCGCGGAGTGTTTCACGTCCGTGTCGGCGAAGACGCCCACATCGACGCCGAGTCGATCCCGGAGCCGGATCGTCTCGTGGGCCTTCCCTTGGACGACGCCCTGATCCGTGACCCGGGCGCCGGTGTGGACGTTCACCCGGACGTAGTCGGCGCCGACCGCGGCGGCGACCGACAGGGCGGCCTCCGCGTCGTTCCGGAGGACGTTGATCCCGAGCGGAAGGTCGGTCTCGGCCGCGATCGCGGTCGCCGCCCGGGTGATACTCGCGACGACGTGTTTCGGCGCGTCGTCGGGGTAGAACGGGGCGTCCCCGAAGTTCTCGACCATGATCCCGTCGACGCCGCCGCGGTCGAGCGCTCGGGCGTCGGCGATAGCGCGGTCGAGCGCGTCCCGCATTGCAGCTGCACCGTCGCCCGGCGCCTTCGGCGCCCCCGGGAGGGGCGGGAGGTGTACCATGCCGATCACCGGCGCGCCCGTGCCGAAGGTGTCCTCGAATTGCATGATACCGACCGAAGACTCCGTCGGCGGATAAGTCTCACCACACCGTTTAGCCGCTCCGGTACGAACCGGTGCCCGAGAGATGGGTATCGACATCGACGACCCCGACGACCGCACCGGCGAGGTGACGCTCGTGCTCTCGCTCGGCGCCGCTCGGCGGCTCGCAGACCCGGCGGCAGCGGTCGCGGACGCGAGAGAGTGGAGCCGACACGTCGGAATCGTCGCCAACGACGCCGACGCAGTCAAGCGGTTCGTCCGCGAGACGGGAATTCAGAACGACTACGCGCTCCGGAACTGGGACAAGTGGGGAACGCTCGGCGACATCTACGAGGAGACCGACGCGTCGCGGGCGGTGTTCGTCGGTTCGGGGGCCGGGAACCGACGCGTCGCGACCCATGTCGGCTTCGAGTACCTGCCAATCGAGGAGGCGGCAGAGAAGGCGGGATGGACGCTTTCGGAGCCCGTAAAGGAGAGCGAGTCCGGGATCGCCGGTCGCCTGTGGCGAGCGGTGACGAAGCGGCTAAGCTGAGCGTCGAGCCGCTATCGCTCGAGCTCGACGGTCAGATCGGTCGCGATCCACGCGTCCGTGTTCCCCTCTTCTGTGAAGACGGTGCGATCGGGCGAGCAGCGGCTCGCTTCGACCGTTGGCCGTGCGTCCGACGATTCTCCGACCTCGCGTTCGATTCGGTCCCCAGCGGTCATTACCGGTCCGTCAGGGATGCTTGGTGTTATAGGTTTCGGTCAGCCTAAACCGCTGTGCGATCGAGAAGCGACGTTTCGGCGCCGGCGAGACGGGCGGGTGATCGGATCGCATTAGCCCGAGGCCGCCGTCGGCGGAGACGATGACGGATTCGCTGTTCACCCCGTTCACGCTGCGCGATACCGAGTTCCGCAACCGCGTGATGCTGTCGCCGATGTGCCAGTACTCCGCGGACGGCGGGTTCGCGAACGACTGGCATCAGGTTCACCTCGGCTCTCGCGCCGCCGGTGGCGCCGGCGTGGTGATGACCGAGGCCACCGCCGTCGAGGCGCGCGGTCGCATCACGCCGGACTGTCTGGGAATCTGGTCCGACGAGCACGCCGAGGCGATCGAATCTACCGTCGAATTTATCAGGTCGCAGGGCGCGACGCCCGGGATCCAGCTGGCACACGCCGGCCGGAAGGCCTCCCACCGACCACCGGCGGAGGGCGGCGACCCGATCCCCGAGGCCGACCCGGCAGGCTGGGAGACGGTCTCCGCGACCGACGCGCCGTATCCGGACCCGGACGCCGCCGACGATCTGGCGGCGACCCACCGATTGGACAAACCGGGGATCGACGAGGTGATCGACGCGTTCGCGGCCGCCGCGGAGCGCTCGCGAGACGTCGGCTTCGAGGTCGCGGAGGTCCACGCGGCCCACGGCTACCTGCTCCACCAGTTCTGCTCGCCGGTCACCAACGACCGCGACGACGAGTACGGCGGGAGCTTCGAGAACCGCACCCGGCTGGTCCGCGAGGTGGTCGCCGCCGTCCGCGAGGTCTGGCCTGACGATCAGCCCGTCTTCGTCCGGATCTCCGCGACAGACTGGCTCTCCGACCGCGACTCGTGGGACGTGGATGACTCCGTGCGGCTGGCCCCCCTCCTCGCCGAGGCTGGGGCCGACCTGATCGACGTCTCCGGCGGCGGAATCCACCCGGACCAGCAGCTCCCCGGTACGGGGCCGGGGTACCAGGTGCCGTACGCCGAGGCGATCCGCGAGGGGACCGACGTACCGGTCGCGGCGGTCGGCGGAATCACCGAGCCGACCCACGCCGACGCCCTCGTCCGAAACGGGCGGGCCGACCTCGTCGCGCTCGGTCGCGAGATGCTCCGGCACCCGTACTGGCCGCTGGAGGCCGCCCACGAGCTCGGCGCGGACGCGGAGTGGCCGGTGCAGTATCAGCGCGGTCAGTTCGACTGAGGGTAGCTCGATCAGTTCGACTGAGATACCGTCCCACACTCCGGGAAGACTTATTCCGCTCCCGTGAGCCGACGAGATATGGAGTACCGATCGTTTCCCGACGAGCGCGCCGACGAGTTCGACGCGTTCATGCGGTACGCGTTTGCTCCCGCAGCGGGACCGTACGACCCCGAGGAGGCGGACGACCACGACACCATCGCCGAGACGCGGGGGCTGTTCGACGCCGCCGACGACCCGATCGCGGTGTGCGGGCACCACTACTTCCCCCTGCGGATCCGCGGCGCCGACCGCGAGGTCGCCGGGCTCTCCGCGGTCGCGTCCCCGCCGGAACACCGTCGACAGGGGAACGTCGGCCGCATGCTCCGGGAGTCGCTGGCGGAGTACCGCGGGCGCGGCGTCTTCCTCTCGACGCTGTGGCCCTTCGAGTACCCCTTTTACGCCAACTACGGCTGGGCGACCGCGAGCCGCTACCGCCGCCTCACCGCGCCGCCGGACCAGCTCGGGTTCGTCGACGACCTGATCGCGACCGCGGGCGGCGACGCCGGGAGCTTCCGTCGGCTCGACGAGGACGACTACACGGCCGTGAAGCCGGTGCTCGCGGCGATGGCGGAGCGCTACGACCTGACGATGGACTGGACCGAAGCGTGGTGGCGCGAGCGCGCCCTTCAGGGCTGGAAGACCGACCCGTTCGTCTACGGCTGGGAGCGCGACGGAGAGATCCGCGGACTCTGTGCGTACTCCTTCGACGACGACGCGGAGGACGCGGACGGAACCGTGATGCGCGTCACCGACGTCGCCGTCGCGGACGACGAGGCGTGGTTCCAACTGCTCCGGTTCTTCCGCAATCACGACTCGCAGGTCGCCGAGGTCCGGATCAGCGCCCCGCCGGACGCGCCCCTGCTCGACCTCGTCGAGGACCCGCGCGCCGTCGACTGCGAGGTCCGGACCGGACCGATGGTCCGGCTCGTCGACGTCGTCGCCGGCCTCGAAGCGCTCACCCCGGATCCGAGGATCGAGACCGCGTTCTCGCTTTCGGTCGCCGACCCCCTCGTCGACTGGAACGACGAGACGTTCCGCGTCGCCGTCGCGGACGGTGCGGTGGCGGTCGAGCCGACGGGGAACGGCGGGATCGACGAGAGCGAGGGAACCGAGCCCGACGCGACCGCGGACGCCGCGATCGATATTGGCACCCTCTCACAGCTGTACGTCGGGTACAGATCGGTCGACGAGGTGGTCAGGGGCGGTCGGCTCACCGTCGATTCCGCGCTCGTCGCCGACCTCCGCGCGCTGTTCCCGCCGCGGACGACGCACCTACGCGAGGGGTTCTGAAACGCTCTGTCTGAAAAACGACGCGTACGCCGACTGGGCTTTTTATCTCCAGACCACCTACGTCACGGTATGAGTTCCCGCGACGACCGACGCGACGACGACCTCGAAGAGCGGCTCGACGAGCTCGAGGACGTGCTGGGCGAGCTCCGCCGCGACCTCCGCGAGACCGAGCGGGACCGTCGCGGCCCCCCTCGACCGCCCCGCCTCTCCGAGCTCGTTCGGTTCACCGAGCAGTACACGATCCCGACGGTGATCGCCCTTCTCGAGACGACGATCAAGTCGCTCGAGCTGGTACAGGGGACGCTCCGGCTCGCCGACCCCGGGCGGACCCTCGACGAGGCTGGCTCGGCGACCGACCGCCTCGGCGACGTGCGGGACGGCGCCAGCGCCGGCCTGTCGCGGTCGCTCTCGGAGCTCCGCACGGCGCTCTCGGAGGCCGATCTCCCGGAGGAGGCCGCCTCCCGGTCGATCATCGCTGACGCGCGCGACCTCACGGCGGAGATCGAAGCGCGGATCGATGAGGGGCGCCGCGAGGCCGACGCGGCCCGGCGCGGGCGGCGCGACCGACTCGACGGGCGGAGCGGCGAGGGTCAGACGGGCGGGCGCGCTGACGCCGACACCGACGACTCCGCCGGAGGGAACGACCGTGACCGCGGCGTCCGGATCGACGTGACTGACCCGGACGCGGACTACGAGGACGGGGAAGACGAAAATGGGGAGGCCGACGACCCCGCGCCCGAGGTCGACGTGGAGTCGGAGCTCGAGTCGATCAAGCGCCGGCTCGACGACGACGAGGCGGCGGCTGCCGCGGACGAGGCGACGGCCGCCGACAAAACGGCGAGAGATGACGGAGCGGACGGAGACGACGAACCGACTGCTGACAACGACGACGACCGCGACTCGGCCTGACGACCGCGACTCTGCTTTTTAAATGCGAGACGGGACCGATTCGGTCGTTTAGAAGTCGACGCCGAGTCGCTCCGCGATCCGCTCGGCCGAGTCGAGGAGAAGCGTCTCGTCGTCGGTGAACACCTCCAACGCCACCGTTCCGTCGAACCCGTCGAGCTCGGATTCCACGAGCCCGTAGTCGACTTCGCCGGCCCCCACGGGAAGGTGAGTGTCGCCGCGACGGCGGGCGTCGTGACAGTGGAGGTGGGAGATCCGGTCGCCGTGGCTCCGCAAGAACCGCTTTATCGCTTTGTTGTCGCCCTCCATGTAGGCGTGACCGAGGTCGAAGCAGATCGGCGTGTCCGTCTTTCGGGCGAGGTCGCCGAGGACCGACAGCTGGAGTCCCGCGTGCTGGTGGCCCACGTTCTCGACGACGACCTCGACGCCCGCCTCGCGGCCGGCGTCGGCGACCCGGCGAAGCTGCTCGCCGGCCGTCTCCCTGAAGTCGATGTCGTCGCGGTCGGCGGAGGTGGCGTGGAGGACGGCCTTCTCCGCGCCGAGGTCGCCGGCGGCCTCGAGGAGCCGGCGCTGGTAGTCGACGATGGCGTCGTTGACCTCGGGGACGTAGGTGGCCAGCCGCTGGCTGTACGGCAGGTGGACGAGGAGGTCGCGGCCGGCGAGCGCGTCGGTGAGTCGTCCGGGGTCGATCTCGCCCGGCGCGAGCGTCGGCTCGCCGATCCCGAGTTCGTAGAAGTCGAACCGCGTCGACGACGCCGCGAGGCGGTCGATGTCGTCGCCGACGGTGAGGCCGATATCCATGTCTGCGGTGTGGGCGGCGGCGTGTTATAAATATCCAGGAGACTGCCCGCCGGCGTCACACGTGAGACACGGTCCGCGATGAGGATGTTCCCCACCGTCGCGGCGGATCCCCGTTGAAGCCGTCAGTGATCGTGGTCGTGATCGTGGCCCGTCATCTGCGAGCGCTGATCGGCGAACTCCGTCGGGTCCTCTTCGAACGTTCGCTTGCAGGTCCGCGAGCAGAAGTAGTATGTCGTCTCCTCGTGGGACGCGCTCGGGCCGTTGTCGTCAGTTCGCATACCGCAGACCGGGTCGCGATACCGCCCGGGTGCGCCGAGTCCCCGGCGATAGACGTACAGGAGGAATCCGGAGAACGCGAAGGCGACAAGATTGAGGTAGAACGTGTAGTTGCGTTCGAAGTACGTCTGTTCGGTCGCCGTCTCGCCGCCGGCCAGATCCGGGACGATACCGAGGGCGTCGAACAGCAGCTCCATGAGGAAGCCGGTGAACGCCATCGTGACGAAGAACACGCCGAGGATGTACAGCATAATCTTCCAGCCGTAGTACTTCCGGTAAACGTTCAACACGGGAATCGTGATGAGGTCGGCGTAGACGAACGCGATGACGCCGGCGAAGCTGATCCCGCCGCCCCACAGCGCGACTGCGAACGGGACGTTACCCATGCTGCCGACGAAGCTGAGGACGGCGATGGCGACGCCCACGACCGCGTTTTCGGCGGTCGCGAGCAGCCCGTCACCCTGGATGAACAAGGTGTTCCACACCCATCGGGGCACAAAGACGATAACGAACCCCGAGATGAGAAAGCCCGCGATGACGTCCTTCCAGATCATCGACCACTCCTTGCGGTACTGATTGGCGACTTTATACCACCCACCCCACGACAGCAACTCGTCGCGAAGCCCGCCGGCACTCGACGTCTCCTGAAGATAGGTCTCCATACATCCCTCCGAGCAGAACCGTAGCGTCTCGCCGCCGTCAGTCGTGAGCGCGTGCTCCGCGCTGCCCTCCATCCCGCAGGTCGGATCCTCGCTGACTCCCGACTCGCGGTCGCGCTCGTTGAGCGTCTCCCGGACCTCGTCGAAGAGAGCCTCGGGAAGCGTGAGATGGACGATGACGGCCATGACGGCGATGAGAACGAGGCCGCCGAGCAGCTCCGCGAGGAGGAACTCCCAGCCCAGCAGAATCAGGATCATCAGCCCGAGTTCGACGATGAGGTTCGTCGACGCGAACATGAACGCGAGGAAGTTCACGGCGTGAGCCCCCTTCTTGAACAGTCCCTTTCCGATGGCGACGGCGCCGAAGCTGCAG
The DNA here is from genome assembly GCF_051194165.1 of Halorubrum shenae. Lineage (NCBI taxonomy): Archaea > Methanobacteriati > Methanobacteriota > Halobacteria > Halobacteriales > Haloferacaceae > Halorubrum > Halorubrum shenae. The sequence continues at coordinate 77,828 of NZ_JBLZNI010000001.1, forward strand.
CCGCTGCTCGCCGCGCCGAAAACGGTCGCCTTGGTGAGACCACTCAGATCGCCGTCCCCCAGCACCCGCGCCATTCGCTCTTTGGAGACGTAGACTTGAACGAGACTCGTGATCGTGAGTCCCATGATGATCGCCCACGCCGCCGTCCAGAGGAACCCGACACCGATCCGGAGGGCTTCGAGGACTCCGTTGAGTATCGTCGTCTGCATGGGTAGATGATCGCAGGGAGTATCTATTGCAGTTTTCCTTAGCGTATCCGCCCTGAAAAAGAATTAAAAACAACGACACCAAAACAGAACGCCGCAAAATTCTTCATATCGTAAGTAAACCCGCACCACAGTGTCACGGACCACGACGTGTCCGGGCGCCGCGGCATACGCGTACTGCCGGCGTCAGTCGTCGAGCGGATTGTCGACGTCGATCTCGCCGGCGTCGATCTCGGCCTCGACTTCGCGAACCGCGGTGACCATGTTCTCGGTCTTCCCGTACGCGATGTCGCGCGGGAGGAGCTTCAGCCCGCAGTCGGGCGAGATGGTGAGCTTCTCCGGCGGAACGACGCGGAGGCCCTGTCGAATGTTCTCTTTGATCTCCTCGACGGGCTCCACTTCGGCGGTGTGGGCGTCGACGACGCCGAGCGCGAGGTCGGGCTCGAACTCGGGGTCGGTGAAGGTGGGGATCTGCTCGAAGTCGCCGTTACACAGCTCCACGTCGAACTCGTCGATCGGGTAGTCGTTGATCTCGGGGTAGATCCGCGAGTAGTCGCCGTAACAGACGTGGAGGCCGATCCGGACCTCCTCGTCGATGCCCGAGACGATGCGTTCGAGGGCCTCGCCGACGACGGCGTGGTCCTCCGGCGTCGTCGCCAGCGCGGGCTCGTCGATCTGGATGTATCGGGCGCCGGCCTCGACCAGCTTCTCGACCTCCTCGTTGACGAGGTCCGCGAGGTCGTAGACCAGCTCCTCGGTGGAGGGGTACGCCTCGTTGAACGCCCAGAATCCGAGGGTGTACGGCCCCGTAATCGGGACCTTGACGGGACGCTCGGACACCTCGGACGTGAACTCGAACTCGTCGACGAGCCACGGCTCGTCGTACTCGACCTCTTCGGCGACCGAGGGCTTGTCGAAGTAGTTGTGGCCCCACACCTTCACGGGGCCGTTGAACTCGTAGCCGTCGATGCGGTCGGCGAAGAACTCCACCATCTCGTTGCGGCGCATCTCGCCGTCGACGACCGTGTCGAGCCCGGCGCGCTCGTGCTCGTGGGTGATCAGCCGACAGGCGTCGTCGTGCGCCTCGTCGAGGTCCGACGCGTCGAACTTCGAGTCGGGGTCGTCGACGAGCTCGTCGACCCGGTTGAGCCACTTCGGCTTCGGGTACGAGCCGACGACGGTCGTCAGCAGGAACGCGTCGTTCGGGTGGTCGTGCGGGCGGAACTGTTCGCGGTTGGCGGACGGGTTTCGGACCATTACTCGAGCACCTCCGTGGCGGCGGAAAGCGTGTTCAGCTTCGCGCGGTACTTGTTCGCGGGCAGGTAGAACAGCTCGGTGTTGGGCGTCAGGTAGGTCCGGTCGAATCCCTCGGCGGGGATCTGTGACCCGAACCACTCCACGCGCTCCGCGATCGTCTCCGGCTCCTCGACGAGCGTGTTCTGCCCGTCGACGAGCCCGAGCGCGAGCGAGTCGGTGGCGCCGAACTCCTGGACGTTATACACGGTGTCGTCGCGGTCGCCGGCGACCAGGTCGAGCCCGAGCGCGTCCGCGCCCGCCTCGTCGACGAGATGGGCGTACAGCTTCTCGCCGAGCGCGCCGTAGGCGGTCTGGACGACCACGTCGGCGTCGGTCGCGTCGGCGACCGTCGCGATCGCGTCGGTCGCGGCCGACTCCTCGCCGTCGGCCGGCGGGTTCGTGACGAGCGACGGTTCGAGGAGGAACACCGTCTCGTGGGCGGGGAACGCCTCGACCTCGCCCGCGAGGAACTCCGCGATCGCCGCCTGGAACGCGGCCTCGTCGCCGTAGTGCTCGTCGGTCGCAAGTTCCGCCAGCGAGTAGGGGCCGGGGAGCGTCGCGGCGAGGGGCGCCTCGCCGTCGATCAGGTCGGTCGCCGACTCCAGCTCTCGCGCCACGTCGCCGGAGAAGTCGAGGTCGTCGACGACCCGCGGGTCGCGGTAGAAGTTGTTGTTGTCGTAGTACCGCACGATCCCACCGGTCTCGACGCTGTCGTGGACCGTCAGCGGATGCGCGATCATGTCGTCCCAGCGGCCCTGCCCCTCGACGACGCGGTCGAGGCCGGCATCGAGCTGGTCGGCGACGTACTCCGCGCGTACCTCGTCGTACTCCTTGGTCACCGCCTCGCTCTCGTCGCCGCTCAGGAGGTCACCCTTCTGGTGTCCTTTCAGGTCGGAGAGCGTCTCTTTCGCCCAGTCCGGGAGCGGGTACAACCCCGGCGTGGCCGCGACGTATTCAGTCATCACCGATGGTTCGATATGCCGTCGTATAATATTTGCTAATGTGTTTTATGCTCTATAGTAATTATTAGTGGTCGCCGTCGCTGAGGGAGGGAGGGGGTGCCCACCTCACTCCCGCCGCAGCGCCAACACCGTGAGCGTCTCGAACGGGAACGACTCCTCGACGACCGGCTCGGACGCGAATCCGGCGTCGTCGACGAGGCTCAGCACCTCCTCGTATCCCGTCAGCGACGAGACTAACAGCAGGACGACGCCGCCGGGCGCGAGGACGCGCCCCACGTCGGCGAGGAACGGCTCGATGAGCTCGCGTCCCGACTGACCGCCCGAGAGCGCGTGTTCCATCCAGTCGTCCCACTCGTTGTCCGGGTCGGTCGGGAGGTACGGTGGGTTGAAACACACCGTGTCGAACGCGTCCGCCCGGAAGGGGCTGAGGAGGTCGGCGACGACCCCCTCGACGCCGCGCTCGCGGGCCTGTCGCGCCGCGTGCGGATTGAGGTCGCTGCCGACCACGTCGAGCCCGCGCTCCTCGGCGATCCGCTGAGCGACCCAGCCCGAGCCCGTACCGACTTCAAGCGCCCGCCCGTGCGCCTCCGCGACGGCCGCCTCCGCGAGCAGTCCGGAGTCCTCGGCCGGCTGGTAGACGACGGACTCGTCGAGGCCGCGACGCTCCGCGAGACCGCCGTCGTGGTCGTGGTTGCCGTCGTGGTCGCCATCGCCGTCGCTCATCGGTCCGACTCCCCCGGTCCATCGGCGTCGCTCTCGGCGTCGGAGCCGTCACCGCTCTCGGCGTCAACACCGTTGTCACCGCTCTCGGCGTCCGAATCACCGTCGTCACCCCCGGACCTCGACTCACCGCGCGTCGCCGCACGGTCCTCGACCGACGCGTCCAGCTGCGGACCGGAGGCGTCTCCACCGCGTGCGGAGAGCGTCTGCTGCGGGAAGGGGATCACGATCCCCTCGTCTTCGAGCGTCGTCTTGATCGCGTTCATCGCGGCGGTCTGCGTGCGCCAGCGCTTGCGCATGCTGGGGTTCCGGATCCAGTAGCGGAGCCCGAGCACGACCGCCGAGTCGGCGAATCGCTTCGTCACGGCGTTCGGCTCGGGCATCGCGGCCACGTCCTCGACCTCGGCGGCGGTCTCCTCGATCACCGCCGCTGCGCGGTCGATGTCGGTGTCGTAGTCGACGCCGACCTCGACCTCGATCCGCAACCGGTTCCGCCGGGACCGATCGATGATCGACCCCGACCGCACGTCGTCGTTCGGCAGCGTGATGACCTCGCCGTCGAACGACCGGAGGCGCGTGCTCATGATCGAGATCTCCGTGACGGTCCCCTCGTGGTCGTCAACTTCCACCCAGTCGCCCACCTCGAACGGGCGGGAGAACATCAGCACGAAGCCGGCGAGGACCGCCCCGAGCGTTTGGCGGGCCGCCATGCCGACCACGATCCCTAAAAAGCCGGCCCCGACGAGGAGGCCGCCGACGTTGTCGGTGAACAGCCCGACGATCACGAGCAGCGAGGCCGTGTACATCGACAGTTGGGTGAGGCGGAGGATCACCTCCTGTTGGTGGTCGGAGATCGACGAGCTCTCCTTCGCGACCTCGCGGATCACGCCGCCGAGGAAGTCCGTGACCGCGTACGCGATCGCCAAGAGCACGACCGCGAGCACGACGTTCGAAAGCTGGTCGGCGATCGCCGCCGACCGAACGGCCTCCAGGAGCGCTCCGCTCCGGTCCCACACCCCGATCAGCGCGATCGCGCCGGCCGCCGTCACGCCCGCGACAGTCGCCGACAGCAGCAGCCGCCGGGTGGAGGAGAGCTCGGTGTCCCGTTGTTTCAGACGACGGGTGAGGTACCGCGCGGCGAGCACGACCGCGACGATCAACGCCGACACCGCTATCCGTTCGACGTTGCCCGAGACCAGCCCCTGCACGTCGATCGCGAGACCGATGCGCGCGCCCGTCATCCGCCCTCACACCTCCGTCGGCGACCCGTGCTCGCGCGCCAGCTCGGCCAGCGCCGCGAACGCCGACGGATCGAGGTCGCCGGGGCGGCGACTGAGCAGGTCCTCCTCGGCGGCGTCGACGACGGCCTCCGGCTCGTCTAGCCCGGAGATGTGACCGGTGTTCCGGATCGCGTTCCGGACCGTCTTGCGCCGCTGGGTGAACAGCGCTTTCACGAACCGGAGGAAGAAGGCCTCGTCGCCCACCTCGTAGTCGGGATCGCGAGGCGTACACAGCACGACGGCGCTCTCGACGGCGGGCTGCGGGTCGAACGCCTCCTTCGGGACGCGCTCGACGATCTCCACGGCGGCGTAGTGCTGGGCGGACACCGAGAGCCGACCGTACTCCGACTCGCCGGCCGACGCCACCATGCGCTCTGCGAACTCGGCCTGGAACATCAACACGAGCGGCTTCCCCTCGGGGAGCAGCCGGAAGGCGATCTCAGAGGAGACGCCGTACGGGAGGTTCGCGACGCAGGCGGTGAACGACGGGAGATCGACGTCGAGCGCGTCGCCCTCGATCACGTCGAGGAGGCCGTCGTCGACGGCCGTCGCGAACTCCTCACGGAGGAAGTCGGCGAAGACGTCGTCGCGCTCGATAACGGAGAGGCGGCCGGGATCGTGGTCGGCGTCCGCGGGGGCAGCCGCGCCGTCGGCGCCGGCTCGGCCGCGAGCCGCGACCGCCAGCAGCCGGTCGGTGAGCGCGCCTGCGCCCCCGCCGATCTCCAGGAGGTGACTCGTATCGGCGTCGTCGGGGAGGTACGCGGGGATCCGGTCGAGCACGCGGTCGTCGACGAGGAAGTGTTGATCGCGGTCGGGGTTCGCCCGTTCCCCAGCCCGCCGGGCGAGCGCGTCGGGATCCCGGTCCCCGTACGCCGCGCCAGCGCCCGTCGATAAATCGGTCATGGCCGCGTTACTCCGCCGCTCCGGGTAAAAGTCCCGTTTCGGGGCGTCGGGTGGTTCCGTTCTCGAGTCCTCGCTCGCCTCCGGCTCACTCCTCGTACCCGGCGAACCGCCGGTATTTGAGATCCTCCTTGCGGACCTCTTCGACGATCCGCTCGATGAGTACCTCTCGCGGTCGGTGAAGGCCGCCGACGCGCTCCGAGACCTCCTCGAAGCTCTCGAAGGGACCCCGCTTCCGTTCGTCGAGCACCTTGTTCCGGAGCTGCTTGCCGATCCCCGGTAGGAGGTTGAGCTGGTGTAGCCGGAGGGTGATCGGCCCGGCCTCGTTGTAGAAGTCGACGAACCGCTCCTCGTCGCCCTCGACGATGGCCTCGACTGCGTACTCCATCTCGGCGGCCGCGTTCCGGGTCACGTCGTCGAACGAGACCTCGTGGTATCGGCCGACTGTGGGTCCGTCGAGGGCGATCCGGTCGCTCACGGAGACGTCCGCTTCCTCGTCGAGCGCGAGTTCGTACAGCCGGAACGCCTTCGTCCCGAGCCCGTACGCGACCGGCGATTTCCGGTACGGCGGGCGGTCGTCGTCCGGCCGCCCGTTGGGCAACACGTCCAACAGGACGACCACGGGACCGTCGTCCGCGTCGGGGGCGTCCGGTTCGGAATCGCTCATAGGTAGTTTACGGTTCCGCGCGGTAAAAAAACCGCTGGCGACCGGAGTGCAGAGGACCGGCTTCGATCGGCGACGCCCCGGCGGTTCACAGGGCGTGCCACCGCTCTCCACCGCCTGCTTGTTCCGTCATCCGGTGTCCTCTGGGCATCGACAGCCCCGTCCTGCATCGAGCGTATACACGTTCCGCGTCCGTTCGGCGACCCGGTCCCAGTCGAACGATCGAACCAGTTCCCGGTTCCGGTGTCCCATCTCTCGGAGCTCCTCGCGGTTGTCTATCGCCTTTCGAAGCGCCACCCGGAGTCCCGCGGAGTCGTTGGGGTCGTACAGATGTCCGCCCTCGGACCCGATCAGTCCGGGGAGACACCCCATCATCGGCGCCACGACGGCGCGTTCGAACGTCATTGCCAGCATCGCGCTGCCAGAGGTGAGTACCGAGTCGAAGGGGAGCGCCACCGCGTCCGCGGCGTGCATATACACCTGAATTTCGTCATCGGGGACGTAGTCGAGGACCGTGTCTACCCGATCGTCATCGGTGCTGGCGACACGCACGCGGTTCGCCACGTCTTCGTTCCACGGGTTCCCGACGACGAGGAGCCGCGCATCCCCGGGAACGCGCTTGAACGTCTCGATCAGCGTTGGAACGTTCTTGTAGGGTCGGATCAGCCCGAAGAAGGCGATAACGGGCACGTCGGGTGGGAGATCGAGTCGCTCACGGGCTGTCGACTGCGAGATATCGTTCTCGTAGACGCCCAAGAAGTTTCCGTGGGGAACGACGCGAATGCGGTTTGCGACTCGTTCGGGGAGTCGGTACGTCTCTTCGACAGACTCGATCGCCTCCTCGCAGTGAACGACGATCCGATTGACGAGACGCGCGACTGCGTGTCTAATCGCGAGTTCGCTGCGCGGGGTGGCTCGTTCGTGGTCGAGGAGGTTGTGGACGGTCCAGACGATCCGGACCCCGAGCGCCCGCAACAGGACGAGTTCGAAAATAAGCCTCACACCGAGCAGCACAGCGATCGCTGCCGGAAACCGGCGGTTGGTGGTGACGAAGCGGTCGAGCCAGTGAATGTGGAAGACATCCGGCACCCCGTGACGACGAACGCCCGCGAGGAGCGGAAACGCCCACCCGCCGGGCGTCGCCGTGACTTCGACGCCGCGGTTCTCTAACGCCGCGATCAGCTCGGACTGATACGGATTCGAGTCCCTGTAATCCGGGCACATTAGCACCGTGATTCCGTCGTCGGAATCGGTCATCGCCACCGCTCGATCGTGTTCTCGGGAGTCATACGAGCGACGAGACGGACAACGGACATTGTTATGGGCTTTTAAACGACCAGCGGTCGCCGTTTCGCCGTGGTCCGGCGTGACGACTCCGGACTCGACGGCGGGGTGACGATGGACGGAACGGACCGAGCGAGCTGGACGTTGTTTAACGTGTGTTTACTCTTGCCCGGACTATTCGAAACGCCGGTATGGAGTTCCAACACGAACGCATCGATGATGACCCTCCCTGCGGTCGGCTCACGTTCTGCCTCACGTCCGATCTCACCGGTAACGGGCGACCCGACGTGATCGTCGGTGGAATGGGCGCGAAGAAGGAAGTGAATGTACTCGGAAAGCGGATCATACTCCGGTACCTGCCGGTCGTCGGAAGTGCGATCAAGCGTCTGGAATCCAACGTGTTCTGGTACGAGAATCCCGGTTGGGAGCGCCACGAGGTCGCGCGGATCCCCGAACTCTCAGTCGGCGGATCGATCGGTGACATCGACGGCGACGGAACGCCCGAACTCGTGGTTGGGCAGAACGGCGAGACCGACCTCTACTGGTTCGAGATTCCGTCGAACCCGCGACGGACTTGGACCCGTCACTTGATAACCGACGACTTTCGGAAGTACCACGACACGGCGATCGCCGACATCGACGACGACGGCGAGCCGGAAGTCGTCATCCTCTCACAGCAGAGCGAGACAGTCTGCTACTACGACGTTCCCGACGACCCCTCCGTCTCTCCATGGCCCGACGATCACCGACACGTGATCGCCGAGGAGTTGAACGTCGAAGGTGTCGCCGTAACCGACCTCGACGACGACGGGACTACCGAACTCATCGCTGGACCGAACATATTTCGGCGGAGCGGATCCGTCGACGACTGGGACCGCGAACGCCTCGGCGGTGACTGGCAGTGGACGCGGGTCGGCGTCGCAGACCTCGACGGCGACGGTGACAGAGAGATCGTCTTGACCGAGGGTGACCTCCCGTACCAAGGCGACCGACGGGGGCGTGTCGGGGTGTTCGATCCGCCGGACTGGTCCCTGACGACGATAGACGACGACCTGTATAATCCGCACACGATCCAGATCGAGGACTTCGACGACGACGGTCGACCCGACCTGCTCGTCGCCGAGATGGGTCTAGACGGGAAAGAGGACCCGCGGATGTTCGTCTACCGGAACACCGGCATGGGGTTCGAGCGCGTCGAGATCAGTAGGGGGGTCGCGACTCACGAGGCGAAGGCAGTCGACCTCACTGGTGACGGTTCGCTCGACGTTGTCGGAAAATCGTACGGGCCCGACTGTCACGTCGATGTCTGGTACCGTCGAGAGTGAGTATCGCCATCCACGAGCGTTGTCGCTGGTGACGCGACCAAGAGATACCCGACAGTAGCGAGCCAGAAGGCTCGGCGACGGTCGCACGAACCACGTCCCGTTCGCGGACGGGGTCCCGGGCTGTTCGCCACCGCGATGACCGATCGGCGAACGATCTGCTCGGTCGAGCAGTCGGGCATCAGCGAGTGTCCTGAACGTCGCCGTCGACGAGCCGGAACCCGTCGCGTTCTCAGAGGGGATCGATCGCTCCCCCGAGACTGATCGGTGCGGATCGATTCGATGGCGGACCGATCGGCCGATACGAACGGTATCTGTGCCGTTAAGATAATGTTAACACAGTTTTTTACTGGTTTATCGCTCTCCGATTGGACCTCTGTGAACCGATCTAGAACTGTTGATTCGATTTACAGTATCCTCGTCTTATCTGTTTTCCTGTTACATTCACATTGTATAGAACATTAATTAACGACACGTTTATCACCGTTATTGTCCCATTAAGACTTGCATGGCACGCAAGCTGGTAAGCGAGGACGACAGTAGCGACAGGTATAGCGATACCGAAGAATCGGACGGAGAGAAGGGGGACGCCGACGCCGCCGGTGGATCGCTGAACAGGCGAGAGTACGTGAAACTCGGCGCGGCGGCAGCGGGTGCGGTTCTCGTATCTCCGGGGCTAGGGTCGGCTGCGATAGAACGGCACGGGATGCAGTTCGACCGCGTCCTCAACGCGGTTGACGATCTCGGGCTCGACAACTCGGGTGGGAAGGCAATCGGTTCGACGCTTCTCGACAGTTTGGAGGACGGAACGCTCATCGAGTTCCCCGACGGTCGATACACGATCGAGGATACGCTCCTCGACAAGAGCGTATCGAACGTCGGCCTCGTGGCCGCTGAGGGTGCCAACCCCACGCTCGTTTCAGTCACTCCCACAAACGACCTCTTGGATGGCGAGTATCTGATCGCCTTCCGAGGGTCGGACATCCTGTTCGGTGGGTTTACTCTGGACTTTACCCGCGGTTCGGAGTACGGCGGGCGCGTCCAACTCCTCGCCGAGAGCGGCGACGTCTCCGTGTTCGAGATGACCACGAAGGGACAGCTCCCCGGGAACGTCGACGGCTATCGCGTGGAGGCGCGCGCGACCGACGGCGTCGCGACACTGGACAACGTCAACATGCGCGACGGCGCCGTCGAAGGACCGTCGGCAACCGGGATATTCGTCGGGCCGCCGCACGCCGGCGAGATCCACATCCGCAACTGCGACATCTGGCATTTCCCGAGCAAGGGCATCTACGCGTCTAATCCGGCCCATCCCGACGTCGGAGAAGGCGGGACCGTCCACGTGGACGGTGGACTATATAAGAACAACAACGATTGTGACGTCCGCGTCGGAACCGCCGGCTCCACGGTCAAAAACATCGTCTCGGTCAAGCAGGACACTCGCCAGGGCGAAACCGTCACATGGAAAAATCCGATTCCACGGCGGCACTGGGACGGGCGAACCGATATCGTCCAGACCCGATCGATCCGCCTCAAGTACGGCCACGACGTGCTCATCGAGGGCTGTGAGTTCATTCACGACATCGGCCAAGGCGCCGGAGCCATTACGGGTGAAAGCACTCACAGAGGCGGAACGACGATCCGCGACTGCCGCATCTCGGTGACTGACGCCGATATCTATCCGATTCTGCTGAATGACGGAAGCGGTAACGGATTCGAGATCGAGAACGTGTCGATCACGGGAACGGGCGGCCGCGGCGCCGCCATCCGAGTCGAAGACGGCCGCGACGGCACCACCGTCCGGAACAGCTGTATCAATCTCACGGGCTCCGGTGAATCCGGCGTCGAGATTATCGGCTCGGACGACTGTGTCGTGGCCGACTCGAATATCAAAGTCGACGGCGAGGCCGTCAAGTACGAGAACGCGAGCGTCGAGACGAGTGGCCTCACCTACACGGATAGCTGTCCACTTCCGGACGCAACGGACTACAATGCGACGGACAGCGGGGACGACACCACGGAGAAGACGCTGTCGAACACGTGTACGATCCGCGCAACCGGTGGCGCCGTGGACTACTCGATCACCGTGACTGACGGCATCGTCGACGGATCGAACGGACAGACCGTCGACTCCTCGGTCGCGAACACGATCTCCGGAACCCTCGACGACGGTGCCGATGACTGGTTCTGGTTCGGCGGCGAGATCCAGAGTCTCGAACTCAGCACGGACGCAACCTTCTTTATCAACGGCGAGGAGGTCGACACGGCTCAGTTCGAAGACACGACCGACGACGAGACGTCCTCGGGAAACGACATGACGGAAAAGACGCTGTCGAACACGTGTACGATCCGCGCAACCGGTGGCACCGTGGACTACTCGATCACCGTGACTGACGGCATCGTCGAGGGATCGAACGGGAAGACCGTCGACTCCTCGGTCGCGAACACGATCTCTGGCACCCTCGCCGACGGTGCCGATGACTGGTTCTGGTTCGGCGGCGAGATCCAGAGTCTCGAACTCAGCACGGACGCAACCTTCTTTATCAACGGCGAGGAAGTCGACACCGGCCAGTTCGAAGACACGACCACTGACGAGACGTCCTCGGGAGATGACACGACCAACGACGGGGATTCCTCCGGAGCCGAGACTACGGAAAAGACCCTCTCGAATACGTGTACGCTCCGCGCGACTGGTGGTGCCGTCGACTACTCGATCACCGCGAGTGACGGCATCGTCGACGGATCGAACGGAAAGACCGTCGACTCCTCAGTCGCGAACACCGTTTCGGGGACCATTACCGATGGCGACGACCAGTGGTTCTGGTTCGGCGGCGAGATCCAGAGTCTCGAACTCAGCACGGACGCGACCTTCTTCATCAACGGCGAGGAGGTCGACACCGGCCTGTTCGACGGTTCGCTCCCCAACGTTCTCAACGTCAACGGGGAGGTCGCCAATGGAGGTGCGAAGTACACTATCGAGGTGACAGGCGAACTCGTTCGCGACGACAACGCCAGTACGGCTCCCGAACAGGGCCACACGTTGGACGAACGCGAGGATATCGTCAACGGTAGCGAAGTCGTCGGCTCGGTGTGGGACGGCATCGACGTCTACCAGTTCTCCGGCGATATTGCCCAACTGAATGTCGACGGAAACGCACAGGTGAACTTCAAGTAAGGTTTCACCCGCCCGATCCCGTCGGTCGTCGCCCGCCCGCTGAATCGGGTACCGCGCCGCGACGGATCGAGTCGTAATCGCTGAATAACTATCTATATTCTATCCGACTCCTCTCGTATGCCTGGCGTTTGTTTAGACGTGCATCCCGGAGGGAGGGCGCCGAGTCACTCCCTCGATTCACTTTTACATCTCAGCAGCTACGCGCAAGAGACGGTCAGCGCGGATCGCGAGCGCTTCTTGGGATACACACATTACCCCGGATACCCCGTCGTCACGCTCGAGACAGAGGAGTACGTCCTCTACTTCGAGGGGTACTGCTACGACGACGACGACGTGCGCGAGCGGTTGCGCTCGCTAGTACCCGCGCTGTTCGACCCGACGGCGGACGACGTCGCCCGGTTCGTTCGGGGAACGGACGGGGAGTTCCTCATCGTGGGTATCGATCGCCAGAGCGGACGCGTAGCCGTGGTCAACGATGCATTCGGCCGACTCCCCGTCTACTGTGACGACCACGCCGACGGATTCGTCCTCTCGCGGGAACCGCGGTTCGTCATCGACAACGGGGCGAGCGACGAGTTTGACCGCATGGGTCTCGCACAGAGTCTGCTATTCGGCTACACGCTGGGAGATCGGACGCTGTGGGAGGGCGTCGAGAGACTTGCCGGTGGGACACACATCGTCGTCGACGGCGACGGCGAGTCCGAACGCATCCGCCACTACGAGTTCGACTTCAGCGAGAAGCGACACGCCGACAAATCCGTCGCGGAGAACGCCCGAAACCTCGCGGAGCTCTTCGCCGATGCCTGCGACCGCAGGACCCGACCGGGGGGACAGACTCTCCTTTCGCTCAGCGGAGGGCTGGATTCACGCGCCGTCGTCGGCGGCTTTCGCGCGAGCGACGTCTCGTTCGCCGCGGCGACGTTCATGCACGACGACGGACGCACGAGCGACGACGTCGAAATCGCCCGTCAGGTCGCGGACGCGGCGGAGTTCGACTGGAAGATATATACGCTGGAACCGTTCGGAGAGGACGAGGTGAACCGACTGCTCCAGATGAAGGAAGGATTGAACCCCGTCCAAATGGGATTCATTCTCCGGTTCTTCGAGCGCCTGCTCGAGGAACACGGTCACCGTATAACGCACGTGACGGGTGACGGCGGCGACAAGGCACTCCCCGACCTGACGCCGAGCGTCAACATCGGTTCGCCCGAGGAGCTCGTCTCGTACGTCTGCTCGAAGAACGCCGTCTTCGAACCGGCGACGGTCGAGGAACTGACCGGCGTCGAAGAACGAGCGCTCCGAGAGGAGATCGCCGCCGTCATCTCGACGTATCCCGAGTCGGAGTGGAACGACTTGTACGTTCACTTTCTCGTCGCCGAGCGGGGGCGAAACTGGCTGTTCGAAGGGGAGGACCGCAACCGTGGTTACTTCTGGAGCACAAGCCCGTTCTACGGACTACAGTTCTTCGAGTACGCAATGAACGTCCCCGCGTCCCAGAAGTCTCGGTACCGGCTCTACCAGCAATTCTTGGACGAGCTGTGGCCGGCAGCCACCGGAATCGAACACGCGGATTTCGGATTCGCGCTCGACTCACCGATGTACTACGCCGTGCAGCGAGGGCTTGACCTGATAGACGGCTATCCACGTCTCGAACGGATCGTCCATGCGATTCACGACGGCGGGAGTTCGCGTCCCGAAGACGACCTCGCCGGCCGCCTCCTCTCCCGCCGACTGTCGGATCGGGCCGTCAAGCGATATCTTTCGCCGACCGCCGTCGAGGACGTCGCCAACAACCGTGCCGCCTACAGCTCGAAGCAGGCATTCACGCTCCTCACCTTGGCTTCGGAGGTGGGTCGTCTCGCGTCGGCCGAACAGGCGGTACACACCTGATGACTGACCCTCACTCTGTCGCTCACGCCAGTCCAGACGTCGGATCGACCACGACGACGCTCACGGTCGGCAAAGAACGCGTACGACTGCCTTCGACACACGACCGAGACTGCATATGAACGGGGATCGCGCGGACGGGCTCGTCAGTGTCGTCCTTCCGACGTACGGCCGCCCGGAGTTCCTGGTTAGCGCGGTCGAGTCGGTCGACCGCCAGAGCTACGGTCCGATCGAGATTGTCGTCGTCGATGACCACTCGCCGGACCCGATCGAACCCCGACTCGACGACGTCTCGGTCGGCGAAGATCGGACGCTGCGCTGCATCCGCCACGAGGAAAACCGAGGGGCCAGCGCGGCCCGAAACACCGGTATCGAGGCGTCGAAAGGCGAGTTCATCGCGTTCCTCGACGACGACGACTACTGGCTGCCGAGCAAGGTCGAAAAGCAGGTCGAGGCGTTGGAACACGCCGGCACAGACGTCGGCGTCGTCTACACGGGACAGCAGTTTGTCGTCGACGGCGAGATGACGAGCGTCTCTCGTCCGACGCTCGAAGGCGACGTTACCAAGGCCATACTCTGTGGAGCGACTATGGCGACCTTCTCCGCGATAATGGTGCGGTCGGAGGCGTACGAGACTGTCGGCGGCCCCGACGAGCGGTTCCCCTGCTGGCAGGACCGTGAGTGGCTCCTTCGCCTCTCCACGGAGTACGACTTCGCGGTCGTCTCCGAGCCCGTGGTCGTCCGACGGTCGACGGATCACGACCAGATCAGCGATGATTTCGAAACCAAGCGCGACACCGCGTACCCGCTGTTCTTGGAGACGTTTCGACCGTTAGCAGCGACGTACGGCCAGAAGTACGAACGGCGACTCGTCGCCGCCCAGTCGCTGGAACTCGGGAAGTCGGCGGTTAGACACGGCTACGCGCGGGACGCTCGCAAGTATCTACTCCGGTCGATTCGGTATCACCCGACGGAGATTTCGGCGTATCTGTACTTCCTCGTCGCGCTCGGCGGCAAACTGACGATCGAACCGGCGCGGGCGGTGTACCGCTCGGTCAACCAGCTCAGAGAGTGACCGACCCCTCGGGTTACGATACAGTTAGCCGTGGTAGTACTTGTGTAACTAAGCAGTGACGGCTGTTTCAAACACGTATGGTTATTCGAACGGGGTTATCCGGAGACCGTCCGCGGAAAGACGACGCGTGTCAGCGTTCACCGCGGTCTGGTCCCTGATGGATCCGTACGCGTCTCCTCGGACGGGTGGGACGGCCACCGTGCGAGCAGTGTGCGATCAGGCGGTGGTCGGAGAAACCGCTGATGGACAGGCCATCGTGTACGGATACGACCGTAATCGTCGACTGCGATCTCGACGAATCAACGATACGGGGCGCGACGAGCGTCTGAGACCCTGGGTTTGGAACGGCGACGCCTATAGCGATCGATGTGGTCCCGTCACAGTTCGACGAGGAAATCGTCGCCTGAGACGTGACTGTGCATGAACGGGCGGACGTTAGCGCTTTTCCGGTCGGGTCACGCGTCGCCCGGTCCGATCGAACGACGGTGGTGAAACGCCAGTCGGAAACCAGGAGCCGGGCGGCACGCTCGTCGCTCGACGATCACCGATGACTCGAAAACAGAGAAATGGAACGTAGAAACCTGTTGAAAGCGGCGGGGTCGGTCGGAGTCATGAGTCTCCTCGCCGGCTGTTCGCTGTTCGGCTCCGACTCCGACCCCGGGTCCGACCCAACGGAGACTCCTCCGTCGCGGCCGACGCCGCCGTCCCGGATTTCGGGTTCGGAATTCGAAACGGTCGTCAGACTCGAAGACGTGGCCACGGACATAGACGGTGACGAACCGATAGATGCTGCCATCGAGTCGCACCTCACGGACGACACGCTCATCACCGTGCCGGAGGGTCGATACCGGCTCGGATCGATCTCAAAACTCGACGTGTCGAACGTCGGGCTCGTCGCAGCGGACGGGGCGACGCCGACGTTAGTCCCTGACCGGCCCATCTCCGAACTCACGGACCACGAACTCCTCATTAACATTCGAGGGTCAGACATCACGTTCGGTGGGTTTACTCTGGACTTTACCCGCGGTTCGGAGTACGGCGGACGCGTCCAACTCATCGCTGAGAGCGGCGACGTCTCCGTGTTCGATGTGACCACGAGGGGACAGCTCCCCGGGAACGTCGACGGCTACCGCGTGGAGGCGCGCGCGACCGACGGCGTCGCAACGCTGGACAACGTCAACATGCGCGACGGCGCCGTCGAAGGACCGTCGGCGACCGGGATATTCGTCGGGCCGCCGCACGCCGGCGAGATCCACATCCGCAACTGCGACATCTGGCACTTCCCCAGCAAGGGCATCTACGCCTCTAATCCGGCCCACCCCGATGCCGGAAAGGGTGGAACCGTCCACGTGGACGGCGGACTGTATAAAAATAACAACGACTGTGACGTCCGCATCGGCAGCGCGGGTTCCACAGTCAAAAACATCGTCTCGGTCAAACAGGACACCCGTCAGGGCGAAACCGTCACGTGGAAAAATCCGATTCCACGGCGCCACTGGGACGGCAAAACCGATGTCGTTCAGACTCGATCGATCCGGCTCAAGTACGGCCACGACGTGCTCATCGAGGGCTGTGAGTTCACTCACGACATCGGCCAGGGCGCCGGTGTCATTACGGGTGAAGGCACTCACAGAGGCGGCACAACGGTTCGTGACTGCCGTATCTCTGTGACCGACGCCGATATCTATCCGATTCTGCTGAAGGACGGGAGCGGTGACGGATTCGAGATCGAGAACGTGTCGATCACGGGAACGGGCGGCCGCGGCGCCGCCATCCGCGTCGAAGACGGCCGTGGCGGCACCACCTTCCGGAACTGTCGAATCGAGACGAAGTCGGGTAACGGAATCCAGGTCGAGCCAGGAACTGGCATCACGATGGCCGCGACGGAGGTTACCGTCCCGAACAAGTGCATAGCTATTGATGATTCTGTTGTTTCAACGTCTGACCTTCCGTACACCATCGAGTTCGAAAAAGTCGATGACGGGCCTGGAGAGTTATCTCTGTGGGTTACGGGCGATCTAATCCCTCCCAGAACCCTCTCGAACGTATCGACCTCACCAAACACGATCGGCACGCAGGCGATCGGAACGATGGATGACGCCACTGTGCGATTCTCGTTCTCCGGGGACATCAGGCGGCTATCGGTTGATCCCTCCGTGGTCGTCTCGATCACGACGTAACGTGTTCAGCAGAGTAGAGAATAGACATATGACAAATTCCTCCATTCAGTTACCCAAGGCTCACGAGATGCGCCGGCAGGCCACTGCTATCGACGACGAGTTTCTCGACCATCAGGCACTCATTTTCCCGGTGAATTTTGACGACACCTCACCTAACTCGTGTCGCGTTCGATCGACGTCAAAAACCAGTTATCTGGGTTCGTGATGTCCATTCCGTTCTGTGTCCACTCATCAGTGAGCGTCCGCACGACGTGCGTCTGTTGAGTCGAGACGAACGAGAGTGGGGGAATAGTGTCAGCGTGGAATCCGGACGTGCGCAGTACCGACCCCGGAATTCCTTGAGACGGCGCGATGAAGAGGTCCGTTTCCGGGTGATCCGAAATGACCTGACCGATCAGACTCACAAGAGCTGGCTCCGGTGCGACTTGCAGCGGGACGACGTCGACGATTTCGGTCGTTTTTAGATCGGATTCGACCGACGTTTTGGTGATGAGTGCCGCTTCAGGACCGCCGCTCCCGTCCGCGATGTAGGTCTTGTAGTCCCAATCCGGGTTTTTGAACTGCCATCGGTAGAACCGTTCGTCACGACGAACATGGATCTTCTCGGGGACTGATAGCCGATACAGCGCCGCAAGTTCCTCTGCAGGTGATTCCGACTCCATTCTGATAGTAACGCCCGGGTTTTCCGGCGTGGTTAGGTCCCGAAGGAGATAGTACCCCCGCGCAACGGTCGTACCGACCCTGCCAAGGAATCGAATCGCGGGCTGGTCGTACGTTTCTGCTATGCTTGAAGGGTCTTCGATCCGATAGTAGGACGGTCTCTGGGAAACGACTCGACTGCCGTGTTTTATGTGCGCAGGCTTCGCTAGGTCGTTGGGAAAGCTGAAATAGAACGGATACCTCCCCGAATACGTTTCAATTATTTGCTCCATCATGCGAGTGAACAGCCCCTGTCGCCTGTGATCCGGATGGACCATCGCGTCTCCCGGCTCGAGCGCTACCGACTGTTCACCGTTGATCACGATCGGCAGTGCGAAAAGCGGTCTCGCCCCAACGAGCTGGTCTCCGCAGAGAGAAACGACCATCGGCACGTGGTCCACGTAGGGATTGCTTCCGTATTTCCAGTCGAACCAGTCATCACTCTTATTCCCCCCCATAACAGTCGAGTAAAGCGATAGAAATCCGTCTCTGTCCACGGGCTTGTACTGCCGGATCTCGTACTCTGTCATGCGTTATTACCTACAAACGAGACATTATTTCGGCCCTGGTCGGCCACTTCCCTTCTCTCAGCACCTCCGCTAGCACCCGGCCCGACCGTTGATATCCGCGGACGGTTCGTAATCATTCCTAAGCCACCGGGAGACGATACAGCGGGCCATAATGTTAATATTTGGCCTGTCTGTGACGGTCGCGTGGCGAAACAAGTCGATCCCAGTTTACAGAGTTCGGCATCCGTACTCCGGATCTAACCGCTGGCTCCTACGGTCTCGGCCCGTCGCTCTGCAAAAGCCCGTTTGGTCGTACATAACAAGTAGCCTATTGGAGTATAGCGTTAGTGGATCTGACCGACAATGCGAATAGATGCCCACCGATATCTGCTGGATCGCGCCGACCGAATGGATGAGATGGTGCGGTGGTCTCCGAACGTAATGACTAACCTCGCTACAAAGGCTCTACAAGGGCTTCCCAGCTGGAACATCGGCGTTATTGAGGGTGAGACGGCGGACCTACTACAGGCCGAGTCCGGGAGGAATGTCACATGGTTCCCGGAGCAGTCAGACAGGTACCTCGCAGATCCGTTTGCAATACGGATCGATGGAGACATCCACGTCTTTTTTGAAGAGTTCCCATATTCAACGCGGAAAGGGAGAATATCGTTTACGAAGTACCCAGATTGGTTTGAATCGGGGAAGATAGAAGTTGCCCACGAGGAGCCGTTTCACATGTCTTATCCGTTTATGATGAGACACGACGGCGAGATCTATGCAATACCTGAGTCGTGTGCAGCGGACGCGGTACACATATATCGAGTCGATAGCCCTTCGGAATGGGTCCTCGAAGCCAAGGTTCTGACCGGTATCGGTGTCATCGATCCGACCGTGTTTAAATACGCCGGGAAATGGTGGATGTTTTACACGACGGATCGGAACGCAAACGCCGAACTGTTCATCCAACACTCGGACAGCCTGTTTGAAGGGTGGGAAGAACACAGCGAGACACCGGTCAAGGTGGATCCGAAGTCTGCACGCTCCGCCGGAGAACCCATCATCAGTGGCGGCGAACTGTACCGCCCCTCACAGTACTGCGATACCGAGTACGGTGAGAAAATAGTCATCAATAGGGTCACTCAGCTCACGCGGGAGGAGTTCGTCGAGGAAAAGTATGCCGAGATTAGCCCCTCAGATACTGGGCGGTATCGTGACGGCTGTCACACGATATCTTCGGGAGGCAACAACGTATTTATTGACGGAAAAAGGCGGATCAGGAACCACTACTGGGTAAAAAAGCGGTTAGAACAGATCTTGACGTACCCTCTCTGAGATTGGCCCCGCTCGGAAACAATCTCACGTGAGCAGTTAACATTCACATCTCGGGTTTCCAGCCGATAAGGGCCTATCCGCTCTGGCTTCGAGTGAAATAACGTTCGGATCGCAATCCAAACCCCGAAACTGTGGATCCTCCGTACACCATCGAGTTCGAAAGGGTCGACGACGCCCCCAGAGAGCTGTCTCTGTGGGTTACGGGCGACCTGTACTCCCTCGGAACCGTCACAAACGGGTCGCTCTCGCCGAGCACGGTCGGCACGCAGGCGATCTCAACGATGGACGGTGCCATTGCGCGATTCTCTTTCACTGGAGAGATCAGGCGGCTATCGGGTGGCCCCTCCGTGATCGCCTCGACCACGACATAGCGCGTCTAACAGTAGATAATATACTCATAACAAAAACCTCAGCCCAGTTATTTCATTCTGAGAACATATGATACTGAATCGATTCACTGCGGTCCGCTAATGTCGGTCGAATGGAAGCGAGCCGGAACGCAACGTCGAGTTACGATCGACCAACGTCGAGCGCCGGCCCGACCCAGCGGTCCCCGCAGCCAGCTGCGCCGCCGACCGACTGTAACGAGGAGATAGCATGTACGAGTCACACTCTGTCGGCGTTATCATTCCGGCATACAACGAAGCGGAATTCGTCGGCGATGTCATCCGCGACATCCCGGAGTACGTGGATCGCGTGTACGTCGTCGAAGACTGTTCAGACGACGAGACGCCGGAGGCGATCCGAACAGCGGCGGAAGCCGATGCGATGAATCGGTCGCCCGCCGCTGATCGGCGCGACGGCGATCTACCCAGCATCAGCGACTTGCATCTCGAAAGCGATGAACTCGCCGAGAAGGTAGGCGAGTTCTACGCCATCGGACGGATCGTAGCGATCCACCACGCAGAGAACCTCGGCGCAGGCGGTGCGATAAAGACCGGATATCAGTTCGCTCTGGAGGACGATACTGCCATCGTAGCGACCATCGACGCCGACGGGCAGATGGATCCCTCCCGGCTCTCGCAGTTCCTCGATCCGATCGTCGCCGGGGAGGCCGACTACACGAAAGGAGATAGACTATCGAACAACGAACATAGCCGCGACATGCCCCGGTTCAGACTATTCGGAAACCACATACTGACGCTCCTGACGCGAGTGGCGAGCGGTTACTGGGAAATCACCGACCCGCAGAACGGGTATACCGCGGTTCGAACGGACGTTCTCGATCGTCTCTCCATCGAGGAGATGTACGAATACTACGGCTACTTGAACGACCTGCTCGTGAGGCTCAACATCGCCGGAGCGGCTATCGTCGACGTTCCGCTTCCGGCCGTAT
Organism: Halorubrum shenae; assembly: GCF_051194165.1. Taxonomy (NCBI): domain Archaea; kingdom Methanobacteriati; phylum Methanobacteriota; class Halobacteria; order Halobacteriales; family Haloferacaceae; genus Halorubrum; species Halorubrum shenae. Next base: position 98,655 of record NZ_JBLZNI010000001.1, read on the forward strand.
ACGACGACGAGGACAGTCACATCCGGTACGAAGAGTATATCGTCAACGTCTCGCAGATGCTATTACGGGACTTCCTGTGGCGGCTCCGAGTCAAGTATCCTCCCACGAGGGGTCATCCGATAGGGTTATTGGCTGCCTTCGCGGGCGCCACCGCGACAGCCGGCACCGCCCGGCTTCTCCACCCGTTTTCGTCTCGTCGGACCGATGCCGACGAACCGACGGGTACGGTCGACGCGGTAGCGATGTATATCGCCGCGGCAGTGTCGGTTCTGCTCGTCTTGGCCTTCGACCGCGCCGTCCACACGGAAGAGACGGGGTATGACTGATCATCTCGCGGGTGACTCCGCCGTCCTGACAGGGACGCCGAGTTCGCTATCTGGCCCCACAGCCGGACAAGGGATGCCCGGATGGCTCGAGCCGGGCGAGAGTTCCCCTTGACGACACCGGACATTAGGAAAGCAATTACATAGTGCTGAACGACGCTTATTCCGGTACCATGAGACGTTCGGGGCCGTCGAATACCGAAGCATCACCAGGCTGTCCGACACCTCGTTCAGAACGGGGCCAATGAGTCTGCTCGAACGCCTCCTCGCCTTGATCAAGCGACTGAAACCGGAGGGGACGGTCGTTGAACGGACCGTGAAAAGCGCGGGGTGGCTAATGGGCCAGAACGTCCTCGGCAGAGTGCTCCAGTTGGGAATGCTCGCCGTTCTCGCCCGACTCGTCGGCCCGGCCGAACTCGGGCTCGTCGGTATCGCGCTGTTGACGCTGAGTGGGACCCAGAAGTTCACCAATATCGGATTGAACAAAGCACTCATCCAGAAGACCGAGGAGAACGTCGACACTCACCTCAACACGACCTGGATGCTGGAGATGGGTCGAGGCGTTCTCATCGCCGCTCTCCTCTTCGTGATCGCCCCGTTCGTCGGAGAATGGTTCTTCGAGGAACCCCGAGCGGTCCAGATAATCCGTGTCATCGGGCTTTCGCCGCTCCTCCTCGGGTTCCGCAACCCCGGTATCGTCTACTTTCAGAAGAACCTCGAGTTTCACAAGGAGTTCGCCTACAAGGTCAGCGGAGATGCCGCCCAGTTCCTCGTCGGCGTCGGATACGCGCTGATCAACCCGACCGCCTGGGCGTTCGTCTTCGGGTTTCTCGCGGCCGACGTCGTCAAGTTGGTCCTCTCATACGTGATCCACGATTACCGGCCGTTCCCGTCGTTCGATCTCGACATCGCCAAGGACCTCATCAGCTACGGGAAGTGGGTCACGGGTTCGTCGATCCTCTATTTCATTTACAGCGAGGGCGACGACGCCTTCGTCGGGTGGTTGCTCACGCCGACGGCGCTGGCGTACTACCAGTACACCTACCGGTTCTCCAACGCCCCGGCGACCGAACTGTCACAGGTGATCACTCGCGTTATGCTTCCGGCGTACTCGAAGCTACAGACCGATGAGAAGGAACTCCGGCAGGCGTTCTTAAAGACGCTCCGCGTCACCGCACTCGTCTCCTTCCCTTCCGCGATCGGCATCGCCGCCATCGCGCCGGACTTCGTCGTGGCGGTCTTCGGCCAAGATTGGACCCCGGCCATACCGGCCATGCAAGTCCTCGCGTTATACGGGCTCTTCCGTGCGCTCGGCAAGACGTTCGGTCCGATCTGGGAAGCTATCGGTCGTCCGGACTACGTCACGAAACTGTCCGTGATCCGTGTCGCTCTGATCGCCGTCTTCATCTACCCGCTGACCAACGAATTCGGCATCCTCGGAACGGCGCTCACCGTGACGGGCATATACGTCTTTCCGATGATGCCGCTCGACATCTACGTGATGTCCCGTTCTATCGATCTCCCGATGCGCTCGATCTACTACGAGTTCGCTTACCCGCTCATCGCGAGCGTTCCGATGGGACTCACCGTCTGGTACCTCGGAACGATCTCCCCGTTCAGTTCGCTGATAAATCTCTTGGTCTTCATCCCGATCGGCATCGTCGTGTTCGTCGCGCTGGTGCTGATCCTCGAACTGGTGACTAACTGGACCGCCATCAAAAATTTCGAACAGATCTATCGGAACCTCACGGCGTGAGCTCAAAGGCTCGCGAACGACGGCGACGGCGAACTCGTTGTGGCCGAGAACGACCTCTCGCATCGGGACGACCGGCGCGCACGGCTGGGCGTCTTCGATCCATCGAACTGGGACGTGACCGTTCTCCGCGACGACCTATGGAACCCCCACTCCCTCAAAGTGGCTGATCTGGACGGTGAAGGTCGCCTCGACGGTCGGAACGGGTCGACCGCCTCACAGCTGCTTGTAGACGAATCCGTTACGCTCCGCGTTTTTGGGGTCGAACATGTTCTCGATGTCGACCAGGAGCGGGGACTCGTTCATCTCCGAACGGGCGTCTTCGAGGGAAAGAGACCGAAACTCGTCGTGACCAGTCGTGAGAATGAGTCCGTCGGCGCCGTCGAGCGAGAGTTCCTCGCGAATAGGAATGTCGAACTTGGATCGCAACAGTCCGTCGTCGACCTTCGGGTCGTACCCGGCGATCGAGATGTCGTATCGTCGAAGATCCGAAATGAGATCGTCCACCTTCGTGTTTCGGATGTCGTCTGCGTTGGCCTTATACGAGAGTCCGAGTACGAGCAGACGGCTTTCTTTCGGCACCTTCCCGCAGTCGTTGAGCCCGCTAATTACTAGTTCATTGATAAAACTCGTCATGGACTCGTTCATGTCGCGGGCCGCGTTGGCGATCCGTGGCGTGTATCCGGCAATTTCGGTGCTGTGAGTGTAGTGCGCGGGGTCGACCGGGATACAGTGACCACCGACGAGTCCCGGCGAGTACTGATGGAAGTTCCACTTCGTCCCGGCAGCGTCGAGTACGTCGTCGGTGTTCAGTCCCAAGTGTTCGCAGGCGACCGCCAGCTCGTTTACGAGGGCGATGTTCACGTCGCGCTGGACGTTCTCGAACACTTTCGTCATCTCGGCGACTTCGATGCTGGGCGCGGTCCAAACGCCGGCATCGACGACGTCGCTGTACAGCCGTCTGACTCGTTCTTTCACCTCCCTGTTCTGTCCACTAACGACTTTCACGGCGTCGTTGATGCCGCGGTTCCGATCGCCCGGTGAGATGCGCTCCGGAGAGTATCCGACGTCGAACTCCTCGCCCGCGGTGAACCCGGAGGTCCGTTCGAGCGCCGGAATCAGCACCTCGCGTGTCGCCCCCGGGAACACCGTCGATTCTAAGACGACGGTCGTCCCCGGGGAGAGGTTCTCACCGATCGTCTCGCCCGCCGACTTCACGTAGTCAAGATTCGGTGTCTCCCGGTCATCGGTCGGGGTCGGCACGGCAATGATGACGAAGTCGACGTCGGAGGCGAACCCGGGGTCCGTGGTGAAGTGGATGTCGAGATCGGAGAGTTCCCGTCCCGAGATGACGCTCGAAGACGCGTTCCCGTTCCGCAAGCGATCGATAGTCGATTCGCTGATGTCGTATCCCACCACGTCCCAACCCGTTCTATCGAACGCTGCCGCCACCGAGAGCCCGACGTATCCGAGACCCGCCACGCCGATCGTCTCAGTCGACCGTTTGATGTCTACTGCCGATGAGGCTCTCACGTCTTTTTCGGACATGTTAACTGAGTCAAACATGACACCGATGTCGTATTGTTATAGGTTCATTACGGAGTTCGACGTCGCCACCCGGAAACGGGCTGCTTTGCCGATAGCCAGTGAGAGGCGGAAGCCACTGACTATCGTTCAGTTAATTGTTTGGTTATGACACGCTCGATCACTCGTTCGGCGGCTGCGGATCACAACGGCGCAGCCGACTGATGCGCCGAGTGGTATACGAAGGAGTGCCGATCAGCGACGAGACGCCATCTCGCGGATCTGTTCGAGGATGACGGACGTGGTGTCGACCTTGTCCTCGAGGAGTTTTTCGCGTCGACGGCCCCACGTTTCGGCCGCGTATCCGTCGAGTATCGAAACCGCCTTGGACAGCCCCTGCGACTGACGGTCGTCACCGTTGAACTGGAAGACGAGCCCGTACTCGTCGGCCAACTCGTCGATGTATCCCAGACGGATCGGGCTCACGAAAACCGCCGGGGTTCCGAGAACGGCCGATTCGGCCGCCATCGTCGCGCTCTCACCGATGAACAGGTCTGCGTAGCGTAGCACGTGGTGGATCTCCTCGGGCGCCGTCGGCATCAGATACTCGTCGAATCGATCCGGGAGGTCGCTTTCGGACGTGATAATGACGCGGGTCCCCGTCGACTCGAGCTGCTCGATGACTGTCTCGAGCTCGTCGAAGCCGGCGCTACCGATGTCGTGGAGGGCGTTCCAAGCGACGAGGCGAAGCACCACGTACTTCTCGTCGGGGTCGACATCCGCGTCGTCGAACACCGACGGATCGGGCGTGAACCGGTCGGGATGTAGGTACGCCAGCTCGTGGTACCCCGGATACGTCCACTGCTTTTCCCCGATGTCGTCCCGGTAGCAATCGGGGGTACAGATCCGATCCGCGAGCGGGAAGGCGAGCATGTTCTGTATCGTCGCGTCCTCCGTGTCCGTGAATATCAGTCCGTTCGTCCGTAACAGCGTCGAGACATGCGACACCCCCGGTTCGCCCATCCCGACGATGACGTCGGGATCGATCCGCCGGCAGTTGCGGAGGAGGCGACCCTCGTAGAGCGCCTGCGCGACGGCGAGTCCCGCGAAGGAGTTCGTCTCCGGCGCCAGTCGGTTGTATTCGATGCCATACCCGTCGAGCAGGTCCGTCGCGACGTCGTTCTCTCTGACGAACACGAACACGCTGTCGCCCGATTCGACGAGCTCTCGGATCGAGTTCCTGAACAGGTGTACGTGCGCGGGATGCTGGATCGTGTAGGCGACGCGCATTCTCAAGCACTCCCCGCGATGACTCCGTTGTGAGGACGATGTACACGGACGATTTCGGATCGATATTTCATTCCCATTTCGCGATTGTGCCGTATGACCCAAGCCGTGGAAGACGGGCATTGTTATGTATCTGTTAACTGATCGAGCCGGATCGCGATGCATCTGCAGCGATGAATCGTCCGCGCTGAGCGATTCGTGCCGCGAAACAGGACACTCCTAATTATACGGCAACAATCACTACACTCGAAACGCACGCTCTCAACGATCGTCTCGGACGAAACGACGATCGTCCCGAACGAGACGACGAGAGCAGACGACCTCACCGAAAATACGACTCATATGCGAGCACTCACACACGATCCATTTACACACAATCCATTCACGGAGCGCGTGACGACGTCAGGAGAACGCCGCGGCGCTCGACTCCGAGCGATCGACGGATGATTCGAGAGGTTCCCGACGACGTCTGGGCCTCACTGGCCGCCGTCGTCGTTCTCGCCGCCGCGGTCATCCTCGAACCGGGGCCCGGTATCAGAGCCGCTGTCACGCTCTCCATACTCCTGGTCTTACCCGGATACGCTCTTGTGACCGCTCTGTTCCCCGAGAAAGACGGAAGCACTCCACATCCCCACGGCCGACGCGTTCCGAGAAATCTGACCGCATCTCTGATGGGCGAGGATCCGGTCCGGCTCTCGCCGACCGTCCGGTTCGCCCTCTCCGTGGGCACTAGCGTCGCGCTACTCCCGCTGTTGGGACTGCTTACGTCGGCCGTGACCGGGGCGATCACGGCCGAGACGGGTGTAATAACCGTTGCCCTGTTCATCTGTGTCGTCACCGCTGTCGGAACGGTGCGTCGACTCCGGACGCCCGCCGCTGACCGCTACGCGCCGTCGTTCGCGGGGAAGGCGTCGGTTATCGGAGCGAGTGTCTCCGGACGAACGCAGCGGGAATCGATACTCAACGTCGTTCTCGGGATCTCCGTTCTGGTCGCCGTCCTCACCACCGGATTCGTTCTGACTGTCCCCAACGATGGGACGTCCTACTCGACCGCGGCCCTGTACGGGACGAACGACGACGACGAACTCGTCGCGGGAAACCTCCCGGCCGAGATGACCCTGGAACAGACCGAGGAGTTCGTCTTCGTGGTGGACAATTACCACGACCGGAGCGTTGACTACACGGTAGTCGCGAAGTTACAGCGGCAGAGCCCGGAAGGAACGGTGATCGCCGAACGGCAGCTCGATCGGTTCAGCAGAACTGTCGCGGCCGATCAACGGTGGCAGCGTTCACACGAACTGAGCCCGACGTTCACCGGTGAGCGAGTCCGCGTCGTCTACCTCGTGTACGAGGGGGAGCCGCCGGAAGCGCCGACGCGATCGAACGCCGACGTCGAAGTGTACCACCGGCTGACCGTCACGGAGCAATGATGTCAATCGTCACGGTGCAGTGACGCCGACCGTCACGGTGCAGTGACGCCGACCGTCACGTCCCGCTATCGAACCGCCGACGATGCTGAGAGCGTCGGCCGCCCAGGTCCGGAGACGGCGCCGCTGGGGCTTACCGTCGCCGTTTTGTTCGTCGGTTCGATGTAGTAGAGCTGGAAGCCGTCGTTGGAGATGAGTTTGCTCACGCCGGACCGCTTGTCGAGGCGATCGAACCCGCGACTGGTAAACCGGAACCCTTTGTAGACGATGACTTCTCGGTCGTAATCGCGTTGCAGGACAACGAGATAGTGCGGATCGTCGTAGTACGTCGTCATGTTCCCCCGGTTGAACACCTGATCCGGAATCGGCTCATCGGCTCGGTTAATATTCATCTGCTCGCTACCGTTGCGACCGTACACCGCGTCGGCGTAGCGTCCCGTCCCGCCGCGGATTTTCGTGAAGACCACCTCGTCGCTTCGGTGGTCAATGGCGGTCTCGTACCCCGTCAGCTCCATTTCTGTGATGTGGGCCGACTCTTGATAGATATAGGGCGACTGATACACGGAGGCAGCCGATAGAAGCAACATGACCGCGAGGATGGGTCCAGCAACCCCGACAACCGACCGGATGGAAAACCGATCTGCGAGTGCGGTCAAACCGTCCGACAGCATAACCGTCCCGAGTATCGACGCGACCATCGCGAGGAGTCCGATCTGCCGGTAGTGCTGCGTCGTCACGCTCGACAGGAAATATACCAGGAAAATCGCCGTGAGGGCCAAAAACGATACCGAGAGGTATTTGATAACGGCTCGTTTGTTCACGTCTTTCCAGTCGACTCGGCCCGCGTAACTGAGAAGCATCAACAGTCCGGCGGCGATGAAAAACAGGAGCGTCACGAGAAACAGTTTGACGAAGAGTTCCTCGATGCTACCGCCGATATCGGTTAGCGATCTCCCGCGCTGTGTGGCACCGTCGATCGGTGACTCACTGGTTCCGGTGACGAATTGGATGACCCGTTCGATAATGATACTCCCAGGTCCGGTTGCTCGACCGTGTTGCGGCACCCACAGTCCGAAGAGGACCGCAAGGAAGACGGCAGGAGGGTAAGCGAGCCGCTCCGTGTCGATACCGTAATCGCCGAGCCAATCGCCGGCACCCCTGTATATCAGCTGTAGGACTGAGATGGTCACGAACACGACGAGGAGGTTCGCGGCCTGTTGTGGGTGGATGAAGAGGAGGGACGCCACCGCGACGTACAGGAGTGTGGTCCACGGACTGGGCGAAAAGCGGTGCCCCCCGGTGTCAGAGGGGGCCCTGAGATATCGGAACGTCACGAAGAACACGAACGGAAAGAAGAGAATGGCCTGCGTCGTCGGATGCATCATCCGGAAGACGCTTACGTTGTTGACGGGCAAGAAGAGGGCCGCGGCGTAGAGACCGAACGGGACCGCCCAGTCGCTGTCCGAGAGGTAGGCCACACACAGCGGGAGAAAGAGGAGGTACAGAACGAAGTAGACGACGACGGTCAGCTGTCCCGCCCGCGTAAGTTGCACACCGCCAACTTCGGCGAACAAGAGCGCGATGACGTGCGTCGCCGGATAGAGAATATCGAACGGTTGCAAGGCCCCGGTATGGAAGTCGCGAATCCAACCGAGGTGGGTCAGCGAATCCGCCGGACCGAAGAACTGGTAGTTTCTGACGATGGGTATCGAGATGACGGCGACAAAGACGCCGACGGCGAGAAGGAGCGCGATCGTCCGCAGTTGCGGCGATCGGTTGCGATCGAACGCGACGGCCAGCGAGGCCAGACTACCCAGCGCCGTGCAAGCCCAGAAGAGTATCGGTGTCGAGGCGTACGGAGACAGTTCGTATCCCGAGGCCGGTTCGACGTACGCTGCGAGGAGTCCGACCGTGAGTAGTACGAACCCGAGCGTGAGTACGATCTTCGACCGCGTGGCACCGCGACGGCGCTCCCTACGAGACATTCGAGTCCTACGAGACATTCGAATAGATCACATCTGAGGAACCGCCGCTGTCGAATACGAATTGACCCATCTATACTGCGTGCTACGCCGGATTCGTACTTTGTTACGTCCTAGTTATCGGTTCTCGGTCCGTACGTTCTGATCGATATCGGGACACTGCACGCCGACGGACTCGTAGACGTTGAGAATGCGTTCCCTCATGTTCGTGAGGCTCGAGACGTTCCCCGACTCCCGGCCGTCTGACCGGTCGCCGGCGGCGAGAACCGAGCCGAGAGCGTTCACCAATTCCTGGTCGCTCTCGCAGACGTGCGAATGAGAGACGCCGGTGACGCGCTCAGCGACGTCGCCGACGTCCGTCGAAACGATTGGTAGGTTACACGCGAGCGCCTCGCGGACGGCGTTGGGCGACCCCTCCCACTTCGACGTCATGAGGAACGCGTCCGCGGCGTTCATGTAGAGCGGAACTCGTTCGTGCGGGATATCGTAGACAGTCTGTAGCACTACGTTCTCGTCCACCTGACCCGCCGCCTCATCGACGGCTCGCTCCGCGCGAGGGAAGTCCTTGACGTGCCGGTCCGGATCGTATGGAAACAGAACGTGTTTCGCATCGTCGCTCCAACCCACTTCGCGTCTGGCCTCCGCCCGTGGCATCGGCTCGAACAGCTCGAAGTCGATACCGTGCGGGATGACGTTCGCCTCCACGTCCACCGCGTCGTTCATCTCATCGGACATGACGATGACGGCGTCGGCCCGGCGGACGAATCGATCCGTGACCCAGCCGTACTCCCCGAAGACATCGGTTCCCCAGAGCGAGACGACGACGGGCCGGATCGGTTGAGCGAGTGCGAACGGGAGCGTGAGCCCGAAGTTCGCGTGGACCAAGTCGTACTCTCCGGTCGCCAGTTCCGAGAGGACACGTCCGTAGAACACCGCGTACTCGTGTCCTAACCGACGCCCGTCCGCGGGCGGAACTCGGACGACGGTCGACGACACGCCGCTCCGTTCAAGCACCTCCACCTGCTGTCGGAAGAACGGTCGCGGCGTCGTCACGAGTTGCAAGACGTTGACCGACTCCTCGTCGAATCTCATCTGTCGCTCCCAACGGTTCTCGGAAGGGCCCGCAGTCGGGTGTTCGGCGGTTGGGACCGGAACCCATGGTTGAGGCGGTTCGTCCCGCGCCGTCCCATCGGTGGACGGTTCGTTCTCGGACCGGCATGCGGAGACGGGTCGCTCTCGGTGAGACGTGCTCCCGAACTGTCGTCCATCTTCTCTGCGTCTTTTTACCCTGAGGTTATTGTTATGTATCGATTGCGTCGGCTGTCGAGCACACGTCACCGTCCCGAGTGGTGCGACGGCGACTTGCGACTGCGACTTGCGACGGCGACGACCCCGATACATACTGATAACGAGTGGTTAACACCGCCCTCGGATCCGATCAATCCGGGGAGATACCCGGATCGTGGGCGCCAGGACAGCACGCTCAACGCTCATCGCAAGGGTCCCGCGGCCGGGACCGTCCCATGCCAACAGAAATATTGAACACGAGCGAAGGGACGGTGAGACACAGACCTGTGGTGTGTATTTAAATACGCTCCCGGCCCACGAGCGTCGATCCGTTCTCATGCGACGGCGACCGGCGAAAGCCAAAAGCTCGTCTGTCCCCCACGAGTGGTATGAACGAGCCGGGCACTGAGGGCGTGCTGTTGGACCAAGAGGCGCTCCACGATCGGCTCGACGACGCGCCCGGGTGGCTTCAAGAACACTACTGCACCTTCCGCGAGTCGATGCTCGGCGATGACTAAGCACGCTCCGAACGTCGACGACGCCGTCCTCCTCCTGATCGACTTCCAGATCGGGTTCGACGAGCCGGGGTGGGGCGAGCGAAACAACCCCGACGCGGAGTCGGTCGCGGCCGCGCTGCTCGCCCGGTGGCGCGAAGCTGACCGCCCAGTCGCGCACGTGCGACACGCCTCGACCGAGCCCCACTCCCCGCTGCGCCCCGACGCGCCCGGATTCGGGTGGAAGCCGGAGACGGCGCCCGTGGAGAGCGAGCCGACCTTCGAGAAGTCGGTCAACGGCGCCCTCCTCGACTCCGGCCTCGACGAGTGGCTCCGGGAGGCGGGCCACGAGTCGCTCGTTGTCTGCGGGCTCACCACCGACCACTGCGTCTCGACGACGGTCAGAACCGCCGAGAACCGCGGGTACGAGGTCGTCGTGGTCGCTGACGCCACCGCGACCCACGCTCGCGAGGGGTACGACGGGGAGCCGATCGACGGCGACACGTCTCACCGCGTCGCGCTCGCGCACCTCGACGGCGAGTTCGCGACGGTCGTCGAGAGTGACGCTCTCGAGTGACGCCGGGGGCGGTGGGTGGACCCTCACGTTTTTGCACCCGGCCACCGTGGCTCAGGTATGCAACGCGGTCGTCGGAAACCGGACTGGTTGAAGTCGCGTCCCCCGTCCGGCTCCCGGTTCACGGAGATCAAAGAGCGCCTCCGCGAGCGCGACCTCCACACCGTCTGTGAGGAGGCCAACTGCCCGAACATGGGCGAGTGCTGGTCGGGCCGGGACGGACCGGGAACGGCGACGTTCATGCTGATGGGCGACCGCTGCTCGCGCGGGTGTAACTTCTGTGACGTGGAGACGGGCGGGATGGAGGCGCTCGACCCGGACGAGCCCGAGAACGTCGCCGAGGCGGTGACCAAGATCGGCCTCGACTACGTCGTCTTGACCTCCGTCGACCGCGACGACCTCGCGGACGGCGGATCCGCGCACTTCGCCGAGACGATCCGCGCGATCAAGCGACGGGACCCGGAGATCCTCGTCGAGACGCTCATCCCCGACTTTCAGGGCGACCCCGAAGCCATCGACCGCATTATCGACGCCGGGCCGGACGTGATCGCGCACAACGTCGAGACGGTCGAGCGGCTCCAGTGGCCGGTCCGAGACCGCCGGGCGAACTACGAGCAGTCGCTCGCGGTGCTCGATCAGGTGGACCGAGAGTCGGATATTCACACCAAAACGAGCCTCATGCTCGGCGTCGGCGAGTACGACCACGAGGTGTACCGGACCCTCGGCGACCTCCGTGAGGTCGGCGTCGACGTGGTCACGTTCGGACAGTACCTCCAGCCCTCGCGCTCGCACCTCGACGTGTTCGACTACGTCCACCCCGACGTCTTCGAGACGTGGCGCGCGGTCGCCGAGACGGAGTTCGACTTCCTGTACTGCGCCTCGGGACCGATGGTCCGATCCTCGTACAAGGCCGGCGAGCTGTTCGTCGAGGCGCTGCTCCGCGAGGGGCGCGCCCCCGAAGACGCCCGGCGCCACGCGCGGGCCGCGGGCGGCGACTGAAACGAACACGTCCCTTGCTGTCAACGACGTTTGAGGTCTCTACTTTTGTCGAAACAGCGAGTTATTTACCTCTCGGTATCTGACGCTGCGTCAGTGAGACGCACACATGGGAACAACTGAATCGTCGATCGTCGACTCGGTGCGGGCCCGGCCGGGGGTGCTCCTCGTCGCCCTCCTCGGTGGGCTGCTCCTCGTCGACCTCGCTGCGAAGCTCGCCGGGCTCTCGCTCGGTCCGATCGGTGGGGCGCTCTCGACCGATCGACTCGGCTCGAACCTCTGGAACGGAGTCGTGATCGGGCTCGTAATCGGGCTCGCCGGAATCGGACTCTCGATGACGTACAGCATCCTCTCGTTCGCGAACTTCTCGCACGGCGACCTGCTCAGCACCGGGGCGTTCACCGGCTGGGGCGTCGCGTTCCTGATCGCCGGATTCGGCGACATCCCGATCCGGTCACTGCTGACGGTCCGGGACGCCGGGGGCGCGACCGCCGGCGATATCGGAGCGCACATCCTCTCGACGCCGATCGCGATACTCGTCGGGCTGCTCGCGGCGTTTGCGATCACCGCCGCCGTCGCCCTGGCGCTCGACCGCGTGTTCTACAAGCCGATGCGGGACCGCGACGGGATCTCGATCCTCATCGCGTCGATCGGCGCCGCGCTGATCGTCCGGTACGCGATCCAGTTCGTCTACGGCTCCGACCGGCGCGGCGTCACGGCGGCCATCGACGCCTCGAATCTGGCGTTCGGCCCGCTCGGGCTCTCCGTTAACGCCCACGAACTGACCATCGTCGTCGCCGCGGTCGGACTCATGCTCGCGATGCACTTCATGCTCCAGCGAACGAAGCTCGGCACTGCGATGCGGGCGATGGCCGACAACAAGGACCTCGCGCTGGTGACCGGGATTCCGGCCGAGCGCGTCGTCACCGCGACGTGGATCATCGGCGGCGGGCTCGCGGGCGCCTCGGGGTACCTCTACGTGCTGCTCCGTGGCACGATCCAGTTCGACTTCGGCTGGCTGCTGCTCCTCTTGATCTTCGCGGCCGTGATCCTCGGCGGAATCGGCTCGGTGTACGGCGCGATCGCCGGCGGGCTCGTCATCGGGATCGTCTTCACGACCTCGACGATCTGGATCCCGTCAGACTTCAACGAGGCAGCCGCCTTCGCCGTGATGATCGTCATGCTCCTGTTACGCCCCGAGGGGCTCTTCGGAGGTGTTTCGACCGCATGAGCGACGCTTCACCGCCGTCTGACGGCGCGGAGCCGCCTGAGAGCGCGACCGCCGCCCTGATCGATTCCGCCCGGCGGAGCGACCTCGGTCTCGTGCTCGGGACGCTGCTCCTCGTCTACCTCGCCGCCGCGGTGCTCACGTTCACCGACGGGCTCAACAGCGTGGTGGGCCTGATGCGCACGCTGACGTTCCTCGGGCTCGTCTACGCGCTCGCCGCGCTCGCGCTGAACCTCCAGTGGGGCTACGCCGGACTGTTCAACATCGGCGTCGCCGGGTTCATGGCGCTCGGCGTCTACACGATGGGGATCGTCGTCCGGTCCCCCGACCCGGCGTTCGGCCCGCCCGGATTCGGGCTCCCGCTCCCGGTCGGCATCGCCGCCGGGATGCTGGTGGCCGCGGTCGTCGGCCTGCTCGCCGCGCTCCCGGCGCTCCGGCTCAAGGCCGACTACCTCGCGATCGTCACGCTCGGCATCTCGGAGATCGTTCGACTCTTCCTCCAGTCGAGCGCGTTCGACACGTTCCTCAGAGACACGCTCGGCGTCGGCACCGGCGGCGGGAGCGGGATGGGGATGCCGCAGAACCCGGTCCGCGAGCTGTTCCTCGTCGACGGGCAGGCCGGAACGCCGACGGCCCTCGGCGACTTCGTCTTCGGCGTTCTCGGCGAGAGCGGGCTCGGAATCGCCAACACCATCCTCATCGACTGGGGATACATCACCGTGCTCGCCGTCTTCGTGATCGCCTTCTACGTCCTGCTCGAACGGCTCGGCCGGTCGCCGTTCGGTCGGACGCTCAAGGCGATCCGAGAGGACGAGCTCGTCGCGGACTCGCTCGGGAAGAACGTGGACCTGATCAAGATCAAGGTGTTCGTGATCGGCTGTGCGCTGATGGGGTTAGCGGGGATCCTCTGGTTCGGCAGTCAGGGTAACGTCTCGCCGACGCCGCAGTTCATGCCCCTCTTGACGTTCTACGTCTTCGTCGCCGTCATCATCGGCGGGTCCGGGTCGAACGCCGGCTCGGTCCTCGGCGGGATCGTCTTCGCGACGGTCCTCTTCGAGGGACCGCGTCGGGTCGGATCCGCGGTCCGCGGGATCATCGACGCCGAGACGCCCCCGTCGTTCGCGGACGCGGTCGCCACGCTCGACCCGACGGCGTTCCTCGCGTTCGCGACCGACAACATCGCGCCGCTTCAGTTCGTCTTCCTCGGGCTCATCCTGGTGTTCATTATGCACCGGCGGCCCGACGGAATCCTCGGCGACCGGATCGAGACGGCCGCGGCCGTCAACCTCTCGGAGCGCCCCAGTGGGGGTGAGACCGATGAGTAGCGACATCCCGGACGCGTCCGATGTCGACGACGCGGCGGACGCGAACGCGGTCGACGCGAACGCGGCAGACACGATCTCCGACGAGCCCGAGGCGAACGACAGCGCGGTCGAGGAGGCGGCGAAACACGTCCCCGCCGGGGCGCCGCCGCTCCGCGTCGAGGGGCTCGTCAAGCGCTTCGGGGGCGTCACCGCCGTCGACGGCGCCTCCTTCGAGGTCGAACAGGGGTCGCTGACGGGGCTGATCGGTCCCAACGGCGCCGGGAAGTCGACCACGTTCAACTGCATCACCGGCGTCCACGAGCCGACGGCCGGGTCCGTGTACTTCAAAGGCGAGGACGTTACCGGACTGGAACCGTTCCGGATGGCCCGGAAAGGGCTCGTCCGGACCTTCCAGATCGCCCGCGAGCTAGAGGAGATGACCGTCCTGGAGAACCTGATGCTCGCGCCGAAAGGGCAGATCGGCGAGTCGGCGATCCGGGCGGTCACGCCGGGACTTCGCGGCGAGGTCGTCGAACAGGAAGAGGCGATCCGCGAGCGCGCCTGGGAGACCCTCGACTTTTTCGAGATCGACCATCTTGCGACCGAACACGCCGGCAACCTCTCCGGGGGACAGCGGAAGCTCCTCGAAATGGCCCGCGCGCTCATGACCGACCCGGAGGTGGTCCTGCTCGACGAGCCCCTCGCGGGAGTGAATCCCACGTTGGAAGAGAAGCTTCTCGACCGGATCCACCAGCTGCGCACGGACGGCTACACGTTCCTCCTCGTCGAACACGACATGGACGTCATCATGAACAACTGCGAACACGTTATCGTCATGCACCAGGGCAGCGTTCTCGCCGAGGGGACCGGCGACGAGATACGGAACAACGAACGGGTCATCGAGGCGTACCTGGGGGAGGACATATGAGCGTCGAAGAAGGCGATGCCACCGACGAAACGGCCGGTGGCGAGCCCGGCGGCTCCGCCGGCGACGACGAGTCCGGCGGCCCGGACGGGGCGCCTCCCGCCGCCGCCACCGTCGACGCGGGAACGACTCACACGCTCGACGGCGACGCGATACTCCGGCTCCGCGACCTCGACGCCGGCTACGGCGACCTGCAGATCCTCTCTGGCGTCGACCTCGACGTCGCCGACGGGGAGTACGTCACCATCGTCGGCCCCAACGGGGCCGGCAAGTCGACGGTGATGAAGACCGTCTTCGGGCTCACGACGTACATGGACGGGACCGTGGAGTTCGAGGGCGAGTCGATCCACGGGCTCGCGCCCGAGCAGATCATCCGCGAGGGGATCGGGTTCGTCCCGCAGACGGACAACGTCTTCCCGGGACTGAGCGTGCGCGAGAACCTCGAAATGGGCGCGTACATCCTCGACAGCGTTCCCGAAGACCAGATCGAAGAGATCTACGACCGCTTCCCCATCCTCCGGGAACGGAAGGGGCAGAAGGCCGGGACGCTTTCGGGCGGCCAGCGGCAGATGGTCGCGATGGGGCGGGCGCTCATGCTCAACCCGGACCTCCTGTTGCTCGACGAGCCGTCGGCGGGGCTCGCGCCCGACCTCGTCGCCGACATGTTCGATCGGATCGACCGCATCAACGACTCGGGGACGGCGGTGCTCATGGTCGAGCAGAACGCCAAGGAGGCGCTCCGACGCTGTGACCGGGGCTACGTTCTCGTCAACGGCGAGAATCGGTACACCGACCGCGGGGAGGCGTTGCTCGGCGACGAGGACGTCCGGAAGGACTTCCTCGGCGGGTAGCTCGGTCGTCGGGCTCCCGGCCCGCGGGACGTTTGGTCGGCGACCGGTTCGCTCTGTGAGGTTCCAACCGGCTCTGTTGCACTCCTCAGTCGGTGGCGCATCCTGCCCCGATTGCGGTGGGTACGGGACCGGCGTGCCGATCAACAGATTGACCGCGGGGAGACCGGACGGATACTCGCGAAGGGGTTCCGCGAAACAACGATTCGGAACCGGAGTCGTCCGACGGACCGCGTTCCATCACCTTGCTTCCGGGTCCGATCCCAGGAGCACTGGGAGGACGTCCCGCAGGAAGTGGACGAAGACGACCAGTACGATCGGCGCGAAGAACACCCCGTACCAGCCGAACGCCACGACACCGAGAACGTACGTCAGGAGGAGCAGGCCCATATTGAGTTCGCCCTTCGAGACGTACGACCGGATGAAGAAGTCCGGAATGACGTCGACGACGACTAGCGTTACGAGGAAGAAGACGACCGGGAACCAGAGTGACCCCTCGCCTTTAGACACGACTTGCCAAACGAGGTAGCCGGTGTACGGGTAGTAGATGAGCTTCATACCGA
The DNA here is from genome assembly GCF_051194165.1 of Halorubrum shenae. Classification (NCBI taxonomy): domain Archaea; kingdom Methanobacteriati; phylum Methanobacteriota; class Halobacteria; order Halobacteriales; family Haloferacaceae; genus Halorubrum; species Halorubrum shenae. The sequence continues at coordinate 115,170 of NZ_JBLZNI010000001.1, forward strand.
TGGCCGGGATGAGCGTCGCCACACCGGTCACGAGTCCCAAGAGAACCGGGAACTGGACCCCCATCCCGGTCGGAGCGATGACGTCCAAGGCGTAGTAGGTACTGACGGCGAGGAGGCCGCTCGCACCGATCGTAATGAGGTTGCCCGTGTAGATCGTCGTGAGGTCGTCGTCCACCCGTTCGGCGAAGGTCACGACGGCGGGCTGGTTCTCGAAGCTCCGACGGAACCAGTGTGCGATCTTGTAATCGTCTCGCAGGAGGTAGAACGCGAGCGTGAAGCTGACGAAGAGACGTAACAACCAGGCTGTGGCCGAACTGGCGAATCCCTGCGCCCTGGAGGCGTTGTCACGGAGGATACCGAACAGCCCCTGTTCTTCGGACCCCGACACGATGTCAACGTAGGGGGCTAACACCGTCCTGAGCTGTTCGAGATTTGCGACTGCGAAAAACCGGTCGGCCTCGCGGACCCCGACGAACGCGGCATACGTGAGGATGAGGAGGATCGGCAGGCCGACGGTCAGGAGGGTAACCGTCGCACTGAGGTCCGGATGTTCGGTCCACTGGTCGATCCATCGGTAAATCGGCCGTGTCGCGTAGTAGAGAAAAACGCCGATCACGATGGCGCCGACGAACGAGTAGAGAACGAACGCCACCATCGCTGTGATCAGGACACCGATGAGGATCCAGGCGGCCGAATCGTGACGGTCTCGCAGAGAGGACACCATACGGCCCTGTTTACTTCAAGGGGGAAAACAGCCGTCTGTATTGACACTCTTCCTCAAAACCGATCGTTGCCGGATGGCTCTTGTGGCCCGGTTCGGACTACACAGCTACTACATCCCGCCTATGACTCGCAGATAGCGCTCGCTGCTGTCGGTTCGCAACTCGCAGCGCCACGCTACTCGGACGAGACGCGCTCCGACGACTCGGCTGTCGACGAGTGAAAAAACGGAACCGGAACGCTCGACGCCCGACAGTCGCTACGGGACGCTTACTGGTTCAGGACGCTCGACCACTGGCTGGTGTACGTCGCCTGCGCCGGCTCGAAGGAGACGCGGTCCGTGATCGTCCCGTCGCTGTCCTCGAAGGAGGCCACGTACTGTTCCTCGAGCGACTGCCCGTAGGCGTCGTTGAGGTACAGCGTTCCGGAGGATTCGGCGCCGACCAGCTCGCCCATCGCGAGCTCGGCCATCGCCGGGCCCTGCAGGAGGTCGGACGGCGCAGTCCGGAAGATGTAGCCGTTGTCGTCCAGGTCGGTCACGTCCGGACTCGTCGAGGACGGCGAGATGCCGACGACGCCGTTCGGGATGTACACCCGGTCGGCCACCTGAAGGTTCACGTTCGAGGAGGCTGGGCCGACGACGGCACCGTAGCCGGCGTCGACGAGCGCGTTCGCGCCCGAAATCCCCGCCTGCGGGTCGGTCTGGGTGTCCTCGACGCGGGTGTCCACCGTGACGCTCAGTCCGGCGTCGTTGACCTGCGTCGCGGCGAGCAGCGCGCCGTCGCGGATCGGGCCGCCGAGCGGACCGAGATCGCCGGTCTCGGGCATCAACACGCCGATCATCGCCTCGAACTCGTCGACGCCGACGGGGTCGGCCGCCGTCGCGTTCTGATCCTCTTCCGAGAGATCTTTGCCGAACTCCAGGGTGTCGAGCGTGGTGATTTCGCCGTCCTGGAAGTCCTGAACGTCGTACGCCGCGGTGGCGATGTCGCCGTTCACGTCGAAGTCGACGCTCGACGACGCGCCGACGTAGTGGACGGGGTCGCCTGCGGCGACAGTTTCGACCGCCTCGGGGAGGGTCTCCGGGCCGAACTCCTCACCGCCGGGGTTCGCGACGGTCCGGACTCGGTCGCGGATGGCCTCGCCGTCGTTCTCGCCCGCGGCGGTTGCCGCGAGGATCTCGACCGCCATCGCGTCGTACGCCTGCGCGGTGAACACGCCCGGCTCAGTGTCGTACTCGTCCTCGTACAAACTGGCGAAGAACTCCGCGCCCGGGCCGTCGGCGGACGGCGCTGTCCCGATGACGTTGTTCATGTCGTTGTCGACCTCGCCGGGGAGACCGGAGTCGATCAGCCCGTCGGGCACGATGATGTCGAGCTCGGGTACGTCGCTGGCGAAGTCGGAATAAAAGTCGCGGAACAGCTGGATGCCGGACTCCGGGAAGCCGACGACCATCACGGCGTCTGGCGCGCTGTCGCCGGACCCGCCGTCGCTTCCGTCGGAGCCGTCAGAACCGTCGCTTCCGTCGGAGCCGTCAGAACTGTCGCTTCCGTCGCCGCTCTCGGTTGAGCAACCGGCAAGTGCCGCGATGCCGGCAACTCCGGCGCCTTTGAGTACGTCGCGTCGCTGTATCCTTCGCGTCATTCTGATACGTTATACCATACGTGAGTTTATAAGAGTATCCACGCCCACAAATACCACTTCGAACTGATTGATTCTAATTTAAAGGGGCTCAGACCGTTCGAGCCGCCGACTATCGGCGTCTGCGAGGAATGATTGACCGACGCGAGTTAGTCACTCGTTATAGGGAGCTATCATGTCTGACCACCGGGGCGCTTTGACCATGTTGGACCGCCGTGCGCGTCGGACGTCTGTGCCCTTGCGCGTTGCCGTCTCTCAGGGGGTCGATCGCCGCCGAGAGGGCCCTGTCTCGAGAGCGCGAGTCCGTGCGCCGAGAGCCAGAGCGGTCCACGTCGGGAGCGACACGCCGATCGCCGTCGTGTCGATTTGAGCCTCACTCCGACCGGTTTGGAGTCCGGTTAACAGACTCCTTTATTTCGGTGCTATCGCCCGGATATGCTCTCGGTGGCCGCTCTCCGACCATTTCCCCGTTTCTTATCCGCACCCTGAACGGATCCGCTTCCGAGTGCGAGTGTGACTGAGATTAGTGTCCGTTTGGGTGTGCGTAGCTAAATGGCTCTGGGAAAGTGGGCCTGTATCATGATTCCACCGCCGAGTAGCAACAGAAGTTCTCTCGCCGAAACCGAGAATTCCGGAGCGCGCCGGCGATACTGGGACCTCGCCACTACGGGGAGTGGTCCGCTCACTCGCGTTTCGTCACCGGGATCGGCGCCCGCCCGGCTGTTCTACCTCGTCGACAGGGAGGGACGCTTCCAGCGGTGGAACACGAGTACTCGTTCCGTCACCGGCTACTCAGACGAGATTGCGGGGATAGACCCGCTGGAGTTCATCGTCAAGGAGGACCGAGAGCGAGTCGCCGACGACATGGCCGAGACGCTTACCTCGGGGAACGAACGCGTTGAGGCACCCATCGAAGCAACACGCGAAGAGCGAGTTCCGATGGAACTCGTCGCGTCGTCGATCGACACGCCCAGTGACGGGTCCGTGATCGCGGGTGTCGAGCGGGACATTAGCGAGCGCAAACAGCGCCAACAACGGCTCGAGGAGTCCAACGAACGGCTCGAGGAGTTCGCATACGCTGCGTCTCACGACCTCCAAGAGCCACTTCGGATGGTCTCCAGCTATCTCCAACTCATCGAAGAGCGCTACGGAGACACACTCGACGATGAGGGACAGGAGTTCCTCGATTTCGCCGTTGACGGCGCCGACAGAATGCGCGAGATGATAGACGGCCTGCTGGCGTATTCACGGGTCGAGTCGGGTGGAGATCCGTTCGAGCCCGTTGAGCTAGAGGACGTTCTCGCGGACGTCCGAGACGCGCTCCAACTGATGTGCGACGAGCACCACGCCGAGATCACTGCGGACTCCTTACCCCGTGTCAAGGGTGACCGCGGACAGCTACGCCAACTGTTTCAAAACGTGTTAGAGAACGCGATGGCGAACAGCGGCGACGCCCCGCCACGGATACACGTCGCTGCCGAACGAGACGGCGATCGATGGCTGCTCTCCGTCAGCGACGAGGGTATCGGGATCGATCCCGCCGACGCCGACCGCATCTTCGAGGTGTTCCAGAGTCTCGACGGCCCGGACGAAAACGGGTCGGGGATCGGATTAGCTCTCTGTAAGCGAATCGTCGAACGCCACGAGGGTGATATCTGGGTAGACTCCAGTTTGGGCGAGGGATCGGCCTTCTCGTTCACGCTCCCAGTCGTCGGTGATGACCGTGAGTGACGAGACTTATCCGCACACCTCGGTCGATATTCTGCTGATCGAGGATAACCCGGGCGACATCCGACTCACGCAAGAGGCGTTCGCTCAGAGCCATCTCTCCAACACGCTCCACGTCGTCAACGACGGCGTCGAAGCGCTGGACTTCCTGAACAAACGCGAGACGTACGAGGGCGTCCCCCGACCCGACCTCATCCTCCTCGATCTCGATCTCCCCCGCAAAAGCGGGGCCGAGTTCCTCGAAGAACTGACGGAGGAAGCCCCTCATCTCGCACATATCCCGGTGATCGTGTTGACGAGTTCGCAAGCCGAAGAAGACATCGCCAAGTCCTACGAGCTGCAGGCAAACGCGTACATGACGAAACCGATCGATCCGTCCGAATTCATCGCCACGATCACCTCCTTCGAAGATTTTTGGCTCGAGATCGTTCAGCTCCCGTCGGCCGGGGAGGGATATGAGTAACAGCACACTCGATGTCCTCCTCATCGAGGACAACCCCGGTGACGCGCGACTCGTTACGGAGATGCTCGACGAAGCGGGGACACGGCTCAAACGGATCACCCTCGACGGGTCGGCTCCCGCTCAGTCGTCGGTCCACCACGAATCGACTCTCGAAGCGGGGCTAGAACGATTGGCCGAACGAGCCGTCGACGTGATACTGCTCGATTTGGGGCTTCCGGACAGCACCGGCTTCGACACGCTCGTCAGTGTCGTCGAAGCGGCCGAGCACACGCCCGTCGTCGTGCTCACGGGACAGGACGATCGCGATCTCGGCGTCCAGACCATTCAGCACGGCGCCCACGACTACTTGGTGAAAAACGAGGTGACGGGTGGCCTGCTGGTCCACTCGATTCAGTACGCGATCGAGCAGTCCCGTCAGGAGCGTGAACGGATTCGGTATCGTGAGCAGTTGGAGGCGTTCAATCGGCTGTACGGGATCAGTCAAGACGTCATCCATGCTCTCATAACGGAATCGACGCGCGAGGGACTCGAACGAGCGGTCTGCGAGAGGCTCGTCGAACCCGACGCGTACGACTTCGCCTGGATCGGTGACGTGAATCACTCGGCGGCGCGATTCGCTCGGCGTGAATCCGCACCTGCTGACTGCGGATTCGACATCGCCACGGTCCCCTTCGACGGAGACACGGACGGTGAGAGACCGGAGGCCAGAGCGGTTCGCACCCAAGCGGTACAGGTGGTCCAAGACATCGAAACCGCCTCGGAGTTCGATCGCTGTCGAGACCAGATGCGAACGTGCGGATTCCGGACCATGGCCGCGATACCCGTCGCCTACAGAGACGTCCACTACGGGATCGTAGCCATTTACGACGAGTCGTCGGACGCCTTCAGCAATATCGATCGAGAGAACCTCTCGCGGCTCGGAGAGAACATCGGCCACGCCATTACCGCCGTCGAACGCAAGGACGCCCTCACGAGCGAGACGGTACTCCAGTTGACGTTCAGCCAGGACGGCGAGACCGACGCCCTCGTCGCTGCCTCAGCGGAGGGGTGGACCCTCGAGTTCGAGCATCTCATTCAGACCGATCCCGGGATCCTCGCGTACGGCAACGTCGAAGGAATTACTCAGGCGGAGTTCACCGAGACGGTCGATCGCTCGACGCTGGTCACCGACCTCCGAATTCTCTCGCCCGACGCCGACTCGTACGACGTCGAACTCACCACGAGCTGGGGGGACGAGCTGGTGCCGGCCCTCGCAGAACACGGCGCCTTCGTGACCGGAATCACCGTCGCCGACGGCGAACTCCAGTTCGTCGTCGAAGTTCCGCCGAAGCGAGACAAACATCAACTGGTCGAACTCGTCCAGGACCACTGCGCGGACGCGACGCTGCGTGCCCAATGGACCGTCCCCCGGGACACCCCGGCCATCGCCGACTTTCACTTGGCGTTCGAAAACCAACTCCCGAAGAAACAGCGCGCCGTGCTCAAGACCGCGTTCCACGCCGGCTACTTCGACTGGCCGCGAAAGAGTACCGGTGAAGAGGTAGCCGATCGGCTCGGGGTCACCCAGGCGACGTTCAGTGAGCACTTCCGCGGGGCCGAGCGGACGTTGTTCGAAGCGGTGTTCGAGACGACCGCGGGCGAGGGTGCGATGCCGGCTTCGCCGTGGGAGCCGTTCATCCCGGACGCTGACCAGGATTGATCGGGTCGTCAACGACACTGCGGTGTTTCAGCCGGAACTGTGGTGAGTATCCGATAGAGTGAGTGTTGCAGATCGTCGGCAGCGGTAGTTATTTAAATTCCCGTGAGTGGGTGCGATGATCGTTTATAAACAAAGACGCGGTGGCGCGCGCCTCTGAGCGCCCGACCGGGCGCGAAGAGCGCGTGTGAGGGAGTCGGGCGGCCGGAGCGAAGCGAAGGCCGCCCGACGAGGCTGGGGAGGTGTGAGGCTGCGGTTGCTGTGCGGTCGCTGTGCGGTTGGGTGGGGCTTTGCAGGTGTTCACTGCAGCGTCGCCGGTCATTTATAAACAACTGACCGCAACATCACTCGAACACGTATAAATACCCGCTCTCCCGCAGTGAAACACCCACTCTCGGAATCGATCACGACGCACTGCTCAGTAGTTCGAAGCGGTCCCGCCCCGACAGACGCGACAGACGCGACAGACGCGACGACGGGGCGGGCGTCAGGCAGCCGTCGATTCGTCACTCGGCGGCCGAGTTCCGCTCACGCCTTGCATTCCCGACGATACCGCCAGTGCGGGGAACCTCTCAGCTAACCACGGCGTGAGATAGATGGTTCCGCCGAGCACGACGGCGGTGACGACCACGGCGCCAATCGGATCGACCCGCTCGCTCGCCAGCTTTCAGACCGTCCACGTGGTCGCGAGGGGCTGTAACGAGGGCATCGGATCAGACTCCGGGGATCCCGAACGCACCGATTCCGAGTCCAAAGACCATGTTCAAGACGTAGAGGATGATGAGTGCGGAAGCCCAAGCAACCACGCCGATCAGACCTGCCTGGAGCCAGCCGCCGGGATACCGCCAATTGATGACGGCGATCCACACGATCAGTGCGAGGAGGGGCCCGAAAAGCGGGATCCACGCCGTCAGCGCCCACGCGATGGCGCCGACAAACGCGGTGACGACGGCGTGGCTGTAGTCGTCTGCGTCCACGATCACGCGAGCACTGATGTAGATCGCAAGCCCTCCGATTAGGAGCGCGACGATAAACGCAACTATCGAACCGACAAATCCTACTATCACACTTGTCTATCACCGATAATCGTCAATAGGATATCGCCAATATGTGTTAATCAGTCATCGAGACCCCACGAATCGAGAGGATTCCACATGTGTTGGCCACACGCTCATGAGGCGAACGAACGACGAATTCGGTATGGAACCACAGAACCGAGTCCAGAGCGTGTCGATCGAACCGGGAGAGCTAGTGTACGACAGCAACAGGCAGGTGGTTGGACAGGTAAGCGGCCTCATTGACGGCGGCTTCGAAGCCGAGGAGATGGCCGGGGAGGAGAGCGAAGTCGAGGAAATGCCGGGAAAGGAGTTCGGCGAGGGATACCTGATATGGCGGTGCGGCGAGTGCGGAGAGATGGACGAGCTGGAGGACGGACTCCCGGGATCCTGCCCGAACTGTGACGCGCCAGCGGAAGCGATCACAGCCGTCGAAGAGGACTGAACAGCCACACCTGCGTGTGGTCAGCCGCACCTGGAAACGCCGCCGAGAGCGAAACGGATCAGTTTGAGCGTCAGTAGGCCGACACCGATCTTTAGAGCGAGAGACGATCGCCAATCTAAACGCTTAGGCGAACCCTTCAGTGGGCTACCATCGGGATGTCTTATCAGAGACACAGTATGTCCGATATAACGAGAGAATTTCCGATCCGAGTAGCGCACCTACCGAAGGCGGTGCCAGCAGGACTCGTCGAGTGCGACGCCGAAAACCAACCCGTTGAGCCGGTCCTGCCGATAGTGATCTAACCCATGTACACACTCACCACCGGCGTCGAACTGGAGCTGTGGGTCGTCGACGAGACAGGACGGCTGTGTGATGGGACGGAGATAACCTACGCAGATAATCAGATAGAACCCAAGTTCATCGATCCGCTCATCGAAGTTCAGACGAAACCGCACTCTAGCGAGCGCGCCCTGCGGCGCGATCTCCAATCGACCCTGCAGACGGCGATCCTCGCGGCGGAGCGCGCGAGCAAACGTCTCGTCCCGCTTGGAACTCCGTTGACTGCGTCGGACGTCGCTGCGAACTGCGACCGGGGACGAGCCTTCGAAACCATCTGCAGCAGCGGTGCCGAGAGCGCCAAGAACTGCGCCGGGGCCCACGTCCACTTCGAGCAGGACGAGGTCGTCGACCAGCTCAATCTCCTGACCGCACTCGATCCGGCGCTCGCGTTAGTGAGTTCTTCGGCCTATTACGACGGGACCCACGGAGCGGACTCGTCGCGCGCGCTCGCCTACCGGTCGGAGTGCGAGGACGCGTTCCGGCGTTACACCGACCTCTCGGAGTACGTCGACAGCCTCGCAGAATGGCGAGACCGTGTCGAAGAGAAGTACGATCGGTTCAAGCGGCTGGCGGCCGACAAGGGCGTGTCCCGCGAGACGGTCGAGGAACTGTTCACGCCCGAGGACACGGTACTGAACCCCGTCCGCCTTCGAGAGCATCAGCCGACGGTCGAGTGGCGGGCACCGGACGCCACGCTCCCCAGCCAAATCCTCCAACTCGCGACCGACGTCGAGGGTCTCCTCTCGCACACGCGAACGGCGTCCGTTGAGTTCGGCGAACCAGCGGTCGGAGATGATCGCATCCGGATCCCGGAGTTCGAGACGCTTCAAGACCTGAGTTGGAAAGCGATCGAATCCGGGCTCGGAGCCGCGGACGTCGAGTCCTACCTTCAGGAGATCGGCTTCGATACCGAAGCGTACGATCCGTATTCGACGAGGCTTCACGGGCCGTACCAGCTCAGCGACTCGGAAGCGCGAACGCGGCGGTTACAACAGGCCGGTCGGCTCCAGGCGGACGTCCAGGATCTGACCCCCGAAGAATCGCAGTATTCGATGTTCCCCGCCTGAGCGACGGTACGAACCCCGATACACGGGCGGCTCGGCGTTTCAGAGTCGTTATTTGGTAATAGGTAACGCTTAACGCATGTCGGGCCCTCAGTTCATCGGATCAGATGCCCGAGCGAGACGAGGAGACACGCGAGGAGCCGAGCGCCGAGAGCCAGCCGAACGGCGGGTCTCCCGAGGATTTTGACCGCCGCCGCGTGCTCGGATATGCGGGGCTCGCCGCGCTCGCGGGAAGCGGCATCGTCGGCACGTGGTACGTCTCGCGGCCCGACGCCGCTCTCGACCCCGGCGAGGAGAGCGAAATTGACGATACAGATACCGTCGGGGACCCCGACGGAGAGGAGGCCCCCCTGGACGAACCCGCCGACGAGATTCCGGCAGTGGTCAGCCGATACGCGCCCGATCTGTACTTCGGCGCGTTAGAGAAGTGGTACCCCACCGATCCGCGACCGTACGTCGTCGAGACCGACAACGGCCCCGTCGTCGACGGGTTCACCGCGCTTGACGAGTACTCGGCGGCGTTCCGGGAGGCGGGGGGACCACCCGCGCCCACCGCGTTCTACAACGTCGTCGAGGCGGCGCCGGGCGTCGACGCGGTGCAGTACTGGCTTTACTCGGCGTTCGACCAGTTCACCGTCAACTTCCACTGGCACGACTGGGAGCTGCTGCAGGTGTTCGTGGACCGCGAGAGCGGCGACCCGATACTGCTCTCCGCCAGCGCGCACTCGCGCGCCAGTCCGAATAACGAGTTTCTCGACCCGGAGATCCCGGAGGGAACCCGGCCTGGGATCCTCTCCGAGGTGGGGTCTCACTCCAGCGCCAGCGAGGTCAACGGGCTCGTTCCCAGCTTCGAGCGGCTTCCGATCGGCGACCTCGTTTCCGACGTGACCAACGACGCGCTCGACGTCTCGGCCGCGATCCGCGCGCCCTTCGCCTACGGTCTCCCCCGAGACGAGGGGGCGCGGCTTCCGTTCGTCCTTCCGGAACTGGACGGCGTTCCCCTCCACGAACACCCGTCGCTGTCGATCGAGCGGACCGACCTGATCGACGAGCGGGTTACCGTCGGGTCGTGGCGGGGGCTCCCGACCCCACCTGAGGACATCCCGCGACGCGAGCCCGGGCTCGTAATCGCCCACCCGGACAGCGCCGTCGACGCGGATGCGACCTACGCGCTCGAACCGCTCTCGCCGCTCCGTGACGCGATCGATGACTTCGTCGGGCCACAGCTGAGCTTCGAGTTCGCGATCCCCGGGTTCGTCGAGGACGCGCTCGCGAGCCATCTTACCTCGGTCGGTGTTCCGTGGGAGCAGGAGCGGTTCGCGGACCCACTCGCGGACATCACCGATCCCGCGCACCGCCGGCGGATCGACGGCACGGAGCCCGACGGACTCACGAACCGGGTCGTCGGGCGCGTCCGACAGCTTCGGGCCGGCACCGCGGGCGCCCTCGACGGGGTCACAAGCGGAGCCGCCGACGCGGTCGCGGACGTCGCCAGCGTGTCGCTGTTTCCCCTTCCGACGGAACTCGCGGTTCGGCTCGCGAGCGAGGACCCGACCGCGACGGTCACCCGCGGCGGGGTCTTCGAGTACCTTCGTGTCGAGGCCGGCCCGCATCTCCTCGTCGCCAACGGACCGGGATTCGCCCCGGTCGCGTCCCGCTTCGTTCATGACGGCGGACTCGTCCAAGTTGGCGGCGACGGAGAACTCGCGGTCGTCGCTCGCGAGGACGCCGGTTGGATACGGGGCGACGCCCGCAAAACGAACGGGGTCCAGCAGGTGCGCGTGGTCGAGGACTACGCCGGCGTCGTCTACGACGGCGAGCCGGTCGAGACGGATCGGTTTGCGGTCGCGGTCCACCGCGAAGGGCGGTACACGGTCGAGGTGGCCGACCGGGAGGGGAACCGCGGTGCGTATCGCGTGACCCCGAATTCGTTCGACGACGACGGAAACGCGGTCCGGGGGCGCGTCCGAACCGGGAAGCTCGCGCTCGCACGAACGCTCCGCGACGAACTCGACGAGCTGTACGCGCTCGCGGAGTCGCTTTCGGAATCCGACGGCGACCGCAACGCGGTACTCGATCGACTCAGGCGTGCCCAACGTGCGGCGTCGGCCGCGGTCGCGGCTGCCGAAAACGGCGAGGAAGAGGTGTCCGACGACCACCTGTTCGATGTCGTCTCCGCTCTCTCAGAGGTCCGAAAGAGCCTCGTGCGCGACGGGCAGGCGGGATACGGCGACGCTGCCGTCGCAGCGATCGATCCGAAGGCGCTCGCCGGGATCGACCGGGCCAACGACGCGATCGACGCCCAGCTGTGACGTGACCTGCGAACCGGTCGACACCGTAGAGACAACACCGAGAGACCCGTCATAAATTGATGGTCGCTATACTGAATCCACTTCTACGTGACGCGGATCGATGGCGTGGTTGGTTGTCAATCGGATTTCGGTGTTGCTGTCGGCTGTTTATAAGTGATCGATCATCCCCGCGGTGAACACCGCCAAAGTCCTAGCCGCGCTCGGTCGTATCGACCCTCGGGAGCGACATCGGTGTCCGACCGCGCTTACTGACCCTCCGTCGTCCGTTCGGTGGAAGATCCGGCGTGTGAATCGGCGAACGACTCATCGAAGGTCGTTTGTCGATCACGGGGACCCGACCGTCGCTGAGTTTTAAATGAATCTCGGAGCCCCGACGCGAGTGCACCCAGTCCCAGAAGGAGTGCACCGAACACGAACAATCCGCCCAAGACCGGGACCGCACCCAGAATGGCGAACCCGACAAGGCCGACCACGAGCGCTATCCACCGGTCGTCCCGTCCGGCCCGGCGGAGAACCCACGCTCCGACGGCGTACTGGCCGTAGACGACTCCGACCCAAGTCCCGAGTCCGAACGCGATCGCGCCGAGGACGGCGAGCGGAATGCCGATGATCGTGATGGCGATCAGCGCCAAGAGAATTGGGCCTCCGACGAGCGTCAGCAATCCAATCCCGCCGGCTTTTGCAGGCTCGTCGGAGACACGCCCCGCGAGCCTCGCCGAGAAGGCCGGAAAAAGGGCGAGTAGAATCGCTCCGAGCAGGAGATTCGCGAGGAGGCTGTATCCCCACGCCACCCAGTTGGGGAGCGTGAAGACACCGACGCTGTCTCGGAGGTTCGAATCCTCCACGACGCCGCCTGCGACCGTCGCGGCGGGATCTTGCGTGAACTTGACGGCGTCGTAGCGGAACTCGCCACTGATGTCCGCGTTCGGCCCAAGCACGATCGTCTCGGCGCCGATACGGGCGTCGCCGTCGATCCGACCGTCAACGCGGACGTATCCCGCGCCGATATTGACGTCGCCGCCGACCGCGCCGTCAATGCGGACATCCCCGGCGGCGCCGGAGATCGACCCCTCGACGCGTCCGTCCTCGGCAACGTGAATCGTCCCGGCAACGCCGGAGATGTCGCCCGTGACGGTTCCTCGGACCACGATGCTTCCCGCGAGCGCGTTGACGCTGGAGACCGTTTCGCCCTCCTCGACGACAATGGTACCCGAGGGTCCCTGGACGGATTGCGCCGCCGCGACGCCCGTCGCCGTCGAAAGAAGGAGCACTGCGACGAGGGCGATTGCGACGCCTCTGCGTCCCGCCGTCCCGAACGATAGGTACATACCGTCCATGCCGACACAAATGGTTAAAAATATGATGTGCTTTACCTTGCGGATGAGAAAGTCGGTGATTCGAGTGGAGCGGCGTGGGGGGGTGTGGAGCGAGAGCGGACATCCGTGAGATCGTTACAGGGGATTCGTTACCGTTTTGCAGTACTATCACTTTCAAATATTGTTTCTATTGTTGATAATTTTGGCATCAAGCCATGAGAAACCGCGATCTGGAACCGCGATCTGGAACGGGGTCCAAAAAGCCGAGATACAGTCGGCAGGTGATGTACGCTCGGAGCGCGTTGCCGTCGATCGACGGTCGGACCTGATCAACGACACAGAGTGCTGGCTGTACGCCGCAGTCGATCCTGAAACCAACAATATACTTCACTTTTGGCTGTTTTCGACGGATACGGTCTCGTTCGTACGAGAATTTTTCACCGAGCGTCTGGAGAACTGCGACGTTGTCGACGCCGTGTTCATCGTCGATGACGCTGATGATCTCAATGGGGAACTCCATCGAGAAGCCCGCAACGACCGCGACGAGACACACGGCTTTCGCGACAGCATTTAACCTATATTTTAGTAGGTATAATAGTAAACATATTTGTTTTTAAACTATTTTGCAATTCCAAAGCAGACACTGTTGATAAGCGGCTTTGATTGTCCACTTTCGCATGGAGTTACCTCATCTGTATACTGCTGAGTAGCCAGTATCAAACCGAGACCATACACTAAATAGAATCCACATTCAACGGATGCGTATGACACGGACATTTGCTGCCCCTAGCCGGTACACTCAATCTGCAGGCGCCTTGAATCAACTCGGGAAACTGACCGAACGACACGGGGAAACCGCATTCGTGATCGCCGACGACACCGTGTGGGAGTTGACGGCCGAAACCGTCACACAGAGCTTCGAATCCGCAGCCGGAACATTTAAGCGCCTTCGTTTCGGCGGTGACTGCACAGTTGTCGAGATCGACCGTCTAACCACCGCTGCTGTGGAGATGGGAGCCGACGTGGTGGTGGGTATTGGCGGAGGCAAATCACTCGATACGGCGAAATCAGTCGCTGCCCGACAGGAGTTGCCTGTCGGATCGGTTCCGACGATTGCGGCGACTGATTCACCGACGAGCAGTATCTCGATCGTCTACGGAGAAGACGGGTCGGTCGTCGATGCGGAAAAACATCGCCGTCATCCGGAGTTCGTTTTAGTCGACACAGCCGTCATCGCACAGGCACCGACTCGCTGGTTCGTTTCGGGGATCGGTGACGCGCTGGCAACGTGGTACGAAGCAACGGCGACGTGGGAGAGTAATGGGACGACGGTGTTTGAGGACCGACCCACCTACGCTGGCCGCGAGCTTGCGCAGGCGTGTAACCGACTGCTCCGTGATCACGCCAGGGGAGCGGTTCAAGCGGTCGAGTCGGACTCGGTAACGGAAAAAGTGGAGGCCGTTACGGAAGCGATTATCCTCTTGAGTGGGCTCGGTTTCGAGAACGGTGGACTCGCCGCTGCACATGCTATTCACGATGGATTGACGACCTTGCCCGGAGCCGAATCGGCGACGCACGGCGAGAAAGTGACGATCGGACTGTTAACGCAACTGCTCCTTGAGGGTGCAACTGACGAGGACGTTGGAGACATCCGGAATTTTGCAGTTTCAGTCGGATTACCAACCGATTTGTCAGGTCTTGGTGTGACTGATCCGTCAGACGAGGAACTCGAAGCGGTCGGACGTGTCGCTACCGACCCTACGGGACCGATCGGGAACGAACCGGTCGACGTGTCGGTAGAGCAGGTTGCTGATGCCCTCAGGGTCATCGAGAATTTCGATTCGATTCAACAATAGGCGGATTCCATTACGAACATACTCTTGTAATGCCAGGTGGCTCTAACTAGCGGTACACCCGAGTCGTATCCAAGAGAACGGTCGGCCACTACTGTTCTGTTAACGTGAACAAAATATTTACTGTTCTCTCTCATGGGAAAGATATATTATGTTTGATGGTAATGTATCTGTATGGAATCAAACGAGGCGAACGGCGACGCTCCCCGAACGGTGCAAGCCGTAGAGACCGCCTTTGCGATCATGGAGTATCTCGACTCGCACGGCCAAGCCGGGGTCACAGAGCTTTCGAAATCGCTCGACATCTCGAAAAGCGCCGTGCATCGCCACCTCGCGACACTCGTCTCTGCCGACCGGGTACTGAACGTGAACGGCACGTATCGACCGTCGGTCGGAGACGTCCGTGGCGTCGAGCCCGCCTTCGAGATCGTTGAGGCACTCAACGAGATGGACAGTGCTACTCCCCAAGAGATCGCCGAAGTCACGGAGCGACGTGAATCTACGGTGACGGCTTATCTCGATCGACTCGAGGAGTCGGCGTACGTCGTCGAGCGGAACGAGAGGTACCAAAACGGCCTCAAGTTCCTCGATATCGGAGAGCGAGTCAAATACAACACCGGCATTTTCGACATCGTCGCCGAGGAAGTCGACAAGCTAGCGGCCGAAAGCGGCGAGCTCGCGTTGTTCAGCGTGATCGAGCACGGACAGAACGTCCTGCTCTACAAGGCACACGGGGAGGAAGCGATCCAGACGACACACGAGATCGGCCTTCGCGAACCGCTGCACTGTAGCGGTCTCGGAAAGGCGATTCTGGCCGAGCTCCCCGACGAACGCGTCCGAAGTATCGCCGACGAACACGGGCTGTCCGAGTTCACGGAACACACGATCACCGATCTCGATACGTTGCTCGAATCCCTTCGAGAGATCAGAGAACGCGGATACGCGCTGGACATGGAGGAAGCGAAGCCGGGAATGCGATGCGTCGCCGCGTCGGTCACCAGCGAGAACAGCTCCCTTCACGGCGCGGTCAGTATTGCGGCACCGAAAAGCAGAATGCAAGGTGAGCGGCTCGAAACGGAGATTCCGGAGCTGGTTCGGAGCGCGGCGAACGTCATCGAGCTGAATTCGATATACGTCGAGTAACTGGTTCGATGACGAGGCCGGATCTACGAGACTGACCCGACTGATTGGTTCGTCGACTGTTCCGCCAACGCGAATAGGTTCAGCTCTGTTTCCGTATCAAACAGATGGATGTTCTCCTCGTTGAACTGTACGAACACCGTATCACCGACGTCCGGTTTCACATCTGCCGGGACGCGGATCGTCATTCCCTGTCCGGCGACCTCCGCGTAGATGTAGTTGTCACTGCCGACCGGTTCGACCACCTCGACGTCCGCTTTGACGGTCCGCTCGGTAGGCGACTCGACGATAGTGAGATCCTCTGGCCGGATGCCGAGTGTCAGATCCGACGTCGTCGTCCCGTCCCGCGCCGTCTCTGCAGTCGCCTTCGAAAGCGGGTACTCGAACCCGTCTCCCACCAGTGACCCGCCGTCGAGTCGAACGTCGAAGAAGTTCATCGCCGGACTGCCGATGAAGTCCGCGACGAAGCGGTTGGCGGGGCGATTGTAGATCTCGTCCGGCGTTCCGACCTGCTGGATGTGTCCCTCGGCGAGGATGACGATCCGGTCGGACATCGTCATCGCCTCCTCCTGATCGTGGGTGACGTAGACGGTCGTCGTCTCGAGTTCGTCGTGGATCCGTTGGAGCTCCGTCCGCATGTGCATCTTCAGTTTCGCGTCGAGATTCGACAGCGGCTCGTCCATCAAGAACACTTCCGGCTCCCGGACGATGGCACGACCCGTTGCGACGCGCTGTTGTTGGCCGCCGGAGAGACCGGCCGGCTTCTTTTCGAGATGGTCTTCGATCCCGAGCATCTCGGCCGCGTTTTCGACCCGCTCTCTGATCGCGTCCTCAGATAGATCCGAAGTCAGCTTGAGCCCGTACGAAAGGTTATCTCGAACCGTCATGTGCGGATACAGCGCGTAGTTCTGGAACACCATCGCGATCCCACGGTCCCGCGGGTGGACGTCGTTGATGACTCGATCGCCGATCCGTATCTCACCGCTGGAGATATCCTCGAGTCCGGCGATCATTCGCAGGACGGTCGACTTGCCGGAGCCGGAGGGTCCGAGCAGCGCGACGAACTCGCCGTCCGCAATCTCCAAGTCCACTTCCTCGACGGCAAGTACGTCGCCGTACAGTTTCTTTACATCGGTGAAACTTACTCTACTCATGGGCTACTGTGTGAGCTTTTCACTAAGACGTATATATAAGTTTGCATCTTTCGTGAGGATCTTACGCAGTCGGACGGTCGATAGCGGTCTCGGAACGTGGATAGCCCGTCTGATTCTCATCTGGTGTCGAACGCTGACTATCAAGATAAACTACAACAAAAACAATTAAATACATGCTCTCCAGAAGCTATGTTGATGGCTCGCAAGAAGCAAGCAGCGACACCGTCGAGTAGGCGCACGTTCATCAAAGCGGCAGGAGCGGCTGGGATCGCTGGTCTCGCAGGCTGTGCCGACGACGGTGGGACCACGGGTGGGGGCTCGGGTGGGACGACCACGCTCCAGTACTGGACGCTGTTCGCCGGCGGTGACGGTGAGGCGATGAAAACGCTCGTCGACCAGTTCAACGAGGAACACGACAGCATTCAGGTCGAACGGCAGCGACAGCCGTTCGACGAGTACTACGACAAGCTGTTCACCTCGATGACCGGTGGCGACGCTCCCGACCTTGCGGTGTTCCACACGACGGAGATCCAGCGATTCACCGACGCGCTCACGCCGATTAGTGGGATGCTCAGTGACGGGGCCGCCGACGAGTACGTCGACTCCATCTGGCAGGAAACCGAGTTCGGCGGCGACCAACTGGCGGTCCCACTGGACACGCATCCGAACGGGCTGTACTACAACAAGGACATCTTCGAGGAGGCGGGTCTCGATCCCGAGAGTCCGCCAACGACGTTCGATGAGCTGAAGTCGGCCGCCGACACGATCACCGCCGAGACGGACAAGCAGGCGTTCAGTCCCGATCCGTATCTCCGATTTTTCGTCCGACAGTTCATTGCGTGGCAGCACGGCCGCGGCGGCGAGTTCCTCAACGACGACAACACGGAAGCCGCCTTCGGCGACGACCACGGGGTGGCGCTCGCCCAGTTCTACCACGACATCGCCAACGAATGGGACTGGGACCGGGCCGACACGACCGCCGACCGCGGGACGAAAGCGTTCCGGTCGGGCGATCTCGCCATGACGATCAACGGGACGTGGTACTACGGCGTGCTCGAAGCGCAGGACTTCGAGTACGGGATGACCAAGCCGTTCGTCGCACCCGGCCAGTCGGCGCCACAGACGTGGGCCAACAGCCACACCCTCGGCGTGCCGAACAGCAGTTCCAACCAGGAGGCAGCGGTCGAAGCCGCCGAATGGATCACGCAGAATAGCCTCGAGTGGGGGACCGACGCGGGTCACCTCCCCGCGGCCCAGTCTGTGCTCGGGTCGGACGAACTCCGGGGATCGAACGTCTGGGAGATGACGCTCTCGACGTTTTCAGAGATGGCGGAGAACGGCGAGCTCTCGTACATGCCCAGCACCGAGAACAACGAGAACTACACCCGACCGGTGAACAACGCGATCTCACAGATCTACGCTGGACAGTTGGGCGCCGAAGAGGGAATCAAGCAGGCCGCCACCGACGTGACAAACAACCTGCAGGGATGACACGATCCGGGTAATCAATGGCAACTAAAGATACGGGTTCGATCCGAAGCCGACTCCCCCGAGTCGACGACGTGGACACTGAGACGCGGGACGGCGTGCTGTTCGCCCTCCCGTACCTCTTGGTTTTCTCGGTATTCCTGCTCTACCCGTTGTTGAAGGGGCTGTACATGAGTCTCTTCGACTGGAACGCGTTCAACCCCTCACAGTCGGAGTTCATCCTGGCGGAGAACTACGTCCGGATGGTCAGGGACCCGACGTTCTGGGCGGCCGTTCGCGCGACGGCGCTTTTCGTCGTGCTGACGGTGCCGACGCTCGTCGGCCTCGGGCTCGCACTCGCACTCGGGGTTAATCAGGACATCAAGGGGAAGCGCTTCCTCCGGACGGTGTTTTTCAGCCCCTACGTGCTGACCGTCTCGGTCGTGTCGCTCATCTGGGCCGAGATGTACGCTCCCCAGTACGGGCCGATCAACTACTACCTCGAGTTCATCATGAGCAACCCGCCGGCGTGGCTCAACAGCTTCACGTTCGCCATGCCGGCGGTGGCGCTCGCGACGATCTGGTGGACCGTCGGGTTCAATTTCGTGATCCTGTTGGCAGCGAGACAGGGCGTTTCCGAACGGCTGTACGAAGCCGCACGTATCGACGGCGCGAGTTCCTGGCGTGCGTTCAAAGACATCACGCTCCCGCAGATGCGGCCGGCGATCGTGTTCGTGACCACCGTCCAGCTCATCGCTTCGTTCCAAGTGTTCGGTCAGGTGTACATCATGACCAACGGCGGTCCGGGTAACTCGACGCAGACGCTCGTCATGTACCTGTTCCGAGTCGCCTTCCGCCAACAGGAGTTCGGCTACGCGGCGGCTATCGGCTACTTCCTGTTCGTCGTGCTCGTGGCCGTCTCGCTCATCAACTTCAAGTTCGTCGGAGGGAACGACTGATGTCAAAGCGCATTACCACGCGGTTCAGCCGCCCCGAGCCCAAGACGGTCGGCCTGTACGTCGCGCTGTACGGAGCCGCGTTGCTGTTCATCACTCCGTACCTGTACATGCTGTCGACGTCGCTGAAGACGGAAGCGTTCGCGTTCTCTCAGCAGCCGTACTGGATTCCGCCCGAGATCACCTTCCGGTGGTACCAGGCCGTCTTGCAGGGTGCGCCGATCCTACAGTGGTTGATAAACACGCTGGTCATCGCCGGGGCAACGACGATCATCGTCGTCATCATCGACTCGATGATCGCGTTCTCGCTCACCAAACTCGACTGGCCGGGCAAACGAATCGTGTTTACGGTGATCATCGCGAGCTTCATGGTGCCGATCTACGCGAACATGGTGCCGCTGTACACCATCATCTCGGACTTCGGACTGCTCAACAGCCCGCTGGCGGTTATCCTGCCGTTCAGCGCCATTCCGATCGGGGTGTTCCTGTTCACGCAGTTCTTCAAAGATCTCCCCGATTCGGTGATCGAGGCGGCGAAACTCGACGGGTTTAGCACGTTCCAAATCTACCTGCGAATCGTGCTCCCGCTGATGAAGCCGGCGATCGCCGCGCTGTCGCTGTACACCTTCGTCTACACGTGGAACCAGTTCCTCTGGCCGCTCATCGTGTTGCAGGGTGAGACGTCGTTCACGCTGCCGGTCGGTATCGTGACGACACAGCCCACACAGGTGTTCCAGCCCGGTGCCGAGATGGCCGTGACGCTTATCGCGGCTGCACCGCTGTTCGTCGTGTTCCTCATTCTGCAGGAACACCTCGTGAACGCTGTCCAGATGCAGGGGACCACAGGATAATGTCGGGTCACGATTCCGGGGTCGGAACCGAACTCGATGACCGCCCGCCGCACAAGCGAGCCCTTCGGTTCGGCTACCAGCACAGCGCAACCCTCGTCGCGGTGAGCGTCGCGTGGTTCGTGGCCTCGCTTCCGCTGGTGACGATCGGTCCGGCAACGCTCGGCGCGTACGCCGCCGTTCGGTCGCTTCGCCAGACCGGTCGACTCGATCGCGACTACGTCGTCGACGCGGTTCGCACGAACGGCGTCCACGCGCTGTTGTTGAGCGTGCTTCCGGTCGTGTTCGCCGCTCCCGCAGGGCTCTCGCTCCGCGGGGGAACGACGCTCACCGGCCTCACGCCGATCATCGCCGTCATCGGCCTCTACGTCGCGGGCTACCTCGTGGTCGCCCTGATTCCGACGTTCGTCGCCATGGCAGACGGTGAATCACCCGTGGTCGCGCTCAAGCGGGCGTACGTGTGGACGGCCACCGACCCGGCGGCGGCGCTGTCGCTCGGGCTCGTCACCGCCATCGTCTTCGCGGTAACGGCGCTGTTGACCATCGGGTTCGTCCTGCTGTTCGCAGCAGCGGCGTTCTCCTACCATGTCGAGTACCTCGCCGATGACTTCGACGTACCCGCTGTAGGCGACGCGTCGACCCCGGTCTCGGGCACGCCTGCCTGAGTCCGTCCCCGCAACCGTCTCCAGAAACAGACCGCAACACTCAAACTCCAACGAACCAGCGCTCATCTAACGCAGTACACTAACACACATATGAAACTCAACGACTCACTGAAATCCGTCGAAGGCCGCTCTACTCGATCGGTTAACGGACACTGGCAGCTTCGGCGAGACGCCGGAAATGTCGGGATCGACGACGAGTGGTACGACGCCGACGAGTGGCCCGACGACGGTGACCGATTCTCGGTCTCGGTCCCCTCGGCGTGGCAGGAGACAGACGAACTGACCGATTACACCGGGGTCGCGTGGTACCGAACTTCGATCGAGCTCGATTCGGTTCCCGACGGCCAGCGGTCCTTCCTTCGGTTCGGCGCGGTCGACTACCACGCCACGGTGTACGTCAACGGGATCGAATGCGGTGACCACCGCGGTGGTTACCTCCCGTTCGAGGTCGACGTCACCGACGCGCTGGAGGCCGGTGAGAACGTCGTTACCGTTCGGGTCGACGACCCCGAGGACATGAGCGATATCCCGCACGGGAAACAGGGCGATCCGTGGTACACCCGCGTCAGCGGCATCTGGCAGGACGTAACCCTCGAAACTCGTCCCCTGATCCGAGTCTCCAATATAACAGTGACACCGGACCTCGACGACGACGTCGCTCACGTGGAGTTCACGACGGCCGTGGACACCCACGCACCGGCGGACCTCGAAGCGACCGTCCGGGTAGAGCGGGACGGTGACCTCGTCGCCAAGCAAACCCGTCACGCCGACCCCGAAACCGCGACCAAGGTCGCGGTCCCGATTCCGGACGCCGTCTATTGGACGCCTGACCGGCCCGCGCTCTACGACGTCGAGGTAACGCTCTCGACCGACGAGGGGACCGTCGACAGCGACGCCGACTACTTCGGAATGCGGAGCGTGAGCACCGCTGACGGCGAGCTCTATCTCAACGGTGAGCCGCTCTACGTACGCGGCGCACTCGACCAAGGGTATTACCCGGAGACGCTGTACCGCCCCTTCGACGAGGACCTCTTCGAACGGGAGATCCGGACGGCCAAGGAACTGGGGTTCAACCTGCTCCGCAAACACATCAAGCCCGCCCACCCGACGTTTCTCGAACTCGCAGACAAGATGGGCATCCTCGTCTGGGAGGAGCCCGCGAACCCGACTCGATACACCGAACGGTCGAAAGCGGAGGTCCGCCAACAGCTCCGAGACCTCGTCGACCGGGACTTCAACCGCCCGAGCGTCGTCGCTTGGAGCCTCTACAACGAGGAGTGGGGGATCGGGCACGCCGACGACGAGCCGTTCGTCTGGGAAGACGAGGAAAAGCAAGCGTACCTCGGGGAGTTCTACGAAACGGCGAAACGCTGGGACCCGACGCGGCTCGTCTGTGACAACTCCGGCTGGGCTCACGTCGCGACCGACATCAACGACTACCACCGGTACTTCGCCAGTCCCGACCGTTCCGCTGGGTGGGCTGAGGACCTCGATTCGATGGTCTCGAACCCCGAGGACAACTACGCCGCGACGTACACCGACCCCGAGTCGACGCCCGTTCTCGTCTCAGAGTTCGGGATGTGGGGACTGTCGGATACCGACGCGCTCGAGGAGTTCTACGGCGGCGAACCCGACTGGTACAATCACCCGTTCCTGACCGCCTCCGACGGCTCGGTGAACGAACGACAGGTCCACCTCGAATCGAACCTGCGGTCGCCCGCCGGGTTCGACAAGCGCTTCGAGGAGACGGCGCTCCCGACGACGTTCGACGGGCTCTCCGAGCTCGCCGACGTCTGGCAGTGGCGAGAGTACCACTCCGTGAAGGACCTCATCGAGCAGATGCGGGTTCACAGCGGCATCTCGGGATACATCATTACCGAGTTCAGCGATATCGAATGGGAGTTCAACGGGATCCTCGACTACCGGCGCGAAGAGAAGGCGTTCCACGAGGAGTTCGCCGCGATCAACAGCGAGCTGTTCGTCACCGCTGAGCCAGACAGTCACGTCGTCTGGGGCGGCGACGAGGTCACCGCCTCGGTCACCGTGGTCAACGACGGTCGCGACGTTCACCGCGGGACCGTCAACTGGTCGCTCTCCGCTGACGCAACCGGTGACACGGTCGACGAGGGACGCTTCGAGGTGGCGGCTGACGCCCACGCGCGGTCCCGACCGCGAACGGTCTCCGTGTCGACGCCACCGGTCGAGGCGTCCGGGGTCTACACGCTCGAAGTCACGTTCACGAGCGACGCGGCGGGCGATGAGGAACCGGCGACGGCGAGAAACGAAGAGCCGGTAACAGTCGTCGAGCCCACACGGGTACCGAACCACGAGACGACGGTGTTCGTCGAGGAGAACTACGTCGCCGATCGCCTCATCGGCTCCCGACACGACGTGACCCGCGAGTTGACCGACGAGGTCGATTTGGCAGTCGTGTCGACGCTCGATACTCTCGTCCGAGAGTTCGCGGAGGCGGGTGGCGACGTCTTGTTGCTCCCCCGACTACACGAGTCGACGCCCGCAGACGACCTCTTCGAGTACCGAGAGCTCCCGCGGGGAGAAAATTGGAACCTTTGCTCGTCATTGTTCGCCCACGACAGTCCCCTCATCTCGGATCTGACCGGAAGCAAACGGTTGGATTGGGCCTTCGAGGGGATCTATCCGAACGCGCTGGTGACCGGACTCGACACCGACCGCGACGACATCCACGTGGAGTACGTCGAAGGCTGGATCGCGAACTGGGGCAGCCCGCTCCTCACGCGGTCGGTTGGCGACGGGCGGGTGTGCGTGACGACCGTCCCACTCGGACAGGCCTACGGCGAACAGCCGGTGGGAACGATTCTCCTCGAGCGACTCATCGACGGACGAAACCGTACCTAACGACGCGAAACAACCACACCATGACAACAATCACCAACTACGAACTGTTCGAAGTACCGCCGCGCTGGCTGTTCCTCCGACTGGAGACCAGCGACGGCACTGTCGGCTGGGGCGAACCGGTCGTCGAAGGGCGATCCCATACCGTCCGCGGGGCGGTCGAAGAGCTCCTCGAGACGTATCTGCTCGGCGAGGACCCACACCGCATCGAGGACCACTGGCAGACGATGTACCGCGGCGGCTTCTATCGGGGCGGCCCGATACTCATGTCCGCTATCGCCGGCATCGACCAAGCGCTCTGGGACATCAAGGGAAAGGAGTTCGGCGCCCCGGTCTACGAGCTCCTCGGTGGACCGGTCCGCGATCGCGTCCGCGTCTACCAGTGGGTCGGCGGTGACCGTCCCGCCGACGTCGGTGAGGCGGCCGCGGCGAAGGTCGACGCCGGGTTCACCGCGCTCAAAATGAACGCGACGCCGGAACTCCGCCGTGTCGATAATCCGAGCGCCGTCGCCGCCGCGGTCGACCGCCTCGGCGAAGTCCGCGACCGGGTCGGCCCCGATATCGACATCGGTGTAGACTTTCACGGTCGCGTCACCAAGCCGATGGCCAAACGTCTCGCCGATGAGCTCGAAGTCCACGAGCCGTTCTTCATCGAGGAGCCGGTGTTACCGGAACATAACGACGCGCTTCCCCAGATCGCCGCCCAGACGTCGACGCCGATCGCGACGGGCGAGCGGATGTACTCGCGATGGGACTTCAAGCAGATCTTCGAGAACGGGTCGGTCGATATCATTCAGCCGGACCTCTCACACGCCGGCGGCATCACCGAAGTGAAAAAGATCGCCGCGATGGCCGAGGCCTACGACGTGGCGATGGCGCCCCACTGTCCGCTCGGCCCGATCGCACTCGCGTCCTGTCTGCAGGTCGACGCCGTCGCGCCGAACGCGCTCATCCAAGAACAGAGCCTAGATATCCACTACAACGAGGGCAACGACGTGCTCGATTACCTCGTGGACCCTTCGGTCTTCGACTACGAGGAGGGGTTCGTCGACCTCCCCGACGGCCCGGGCCTCGGCGTCGAGATCGACGTCGACTACGTTCGCGAACGCGCCGAACTGGACGTCGACTGGCACAATCCCGTCTGGCGACACGACGACGGAAGCGTCGCCGAGTGGTGACGGCCGGGACGTGCGGTCTCGCACCGCCGGTTACGAGTAATTGAGACGATACACACGACAGCCGACACGGAAAACTCGATACATGACAACCGAACGCTGGAGCACGGAAGAAGCGTGGAACTGGTACGACGAGCAGGAGTGGCTCGTCGGCTGCAACTACCTGCCGAGTACGGCAGTGAATCCCACGGAGATGTGGTTCGCCGACTCGTTCGATCCCGAGACGATCGATCGGGAACTCGGCTGGGCAAGTGCGGTCGGGATGAACACCGTCCGGGTGTTCTTACAGTACGTCGTCTGGGAAGACGATCCGGAGGGACTCAAACGCCGAATGGAAGAGTTCCTCTCGATCGCCGAGAAACACGGCCTCACGACGATGTTCGTCTTCTTCGACGACGTCGCGTTCTCGGGCGAGGAACCGTCTCTCGGGCCGCAGAAAGACCCCGTCCCCAACACGCACAACAGCCGGTGGACGCCGAGTCCGGGCCACGAGCGGGCCGTCGATCGATCGGTGTGGCCGAAGCTGGCAGACTACGTCCGCGACATTGTCGGTGCGTTCCGCGCGGACGAGCGCGTCCTCATCTGGGACGTGTACAACGAGCCCGGAAACAGCGAGATGGGCCAACAGACGCTGCCGCTGCTTCGAGAGTCGTTCGATTGGGTCCGAGAGGCCGACCCGACACAGCCCGTCACCGCCGGCGTCAACTGGGATCCGAATCGAACCGAACAAAATCGGATCGGCAGCGAACACGCCGATATCATCTCGTTCCACGATTACAGCGAACTAGAGTTCACGGAGGAACGGCTCGCGGATCTCGAAACCTACGACCGACCCGTGCTCTGTACGGAGTGGCTCGCCCGGACGCGAGACAACCACGTCCGGACACACCTTCCGGTTTATAAGGAACGGAATATCGGCTGCTACACGTGGGGCTTCGTCAACGGCAAGATCCAGACCAACCTCCCGTGGAGCACCGCACAGACATCTATCGCCGAGGCGGTCGAGGACGAGGATACCGACACCTGGTTCCACGACGTGGTTCACGAGGACGGGACGCCGTATCGTCAGGAGGAAGTCGATCTGTTGGTTGAATACACCGGTCGCGGCGATCTGAGCGCTCTGCCGGAGTCGACCGATGAGTGACCCCCAATCGGGACGGCACGCCGACGACGTCGCCATCGTGACCGGGTCGACCAAGGGGATCGGTGCGGGCATCGCCAAGCGACTCGCGGCCGAGGGCGCACGCGTCGTCGTCAACGGTCGATCGGAAGCCGACGGTCAGCAAGTCGTCGACGCGATCCGCGCCGACGGCGGTGAGGCGACCTTTATCGCGGCCGACATGCGCGACCCGGACGCGATCGCGTCGCTCATCGCCGCGACCGCCGAGCGCTACGGTCGCATCGATGTCCTCGTCAACAACGCCGGGGTACAGACTGAGACGACGGCGACCGAGGCGACAATGGACGACTGGGAGTTCGTCGTCGAGACCGACTTCCGGTCGTTCTGGCTCTGCGTCAAACACGCCGTCGAGCACATGCCCGACGGCGGGGCCATCCTCAACATGTCCTCGAACCACGCGTTTCTGACGATGCCCGGACTGTTCCCGTATAACGCGGTGAAATCGGGGATCAACGGGATGACTCGCGCGCTCGCGCTCGAACTCGGGCCGCTCGGTATCCGCGTGAACACGGTCAATCCCGGATGGATCGAGGTCGAGCGCACCCGGGAGGAGCTGAGCGACGACGACCGCGAGCGGGTCGAGGCGATACATCCGCTGGGACGGATCGGAAGGCCGGACGACGTCGCCGCGACCGTCGCGTTCCTGACGAGCGATGAGGCCTCGTTTATCACCGGAACGAGCCTGCTCGTCGACGGCGGTCGCACCGCGGTCATGCAGGACCACAGCTTCCTCGAGTACAAACGAAACCGCTGACCGCTCGGCGAGGGCGACCGATAGCTGGGAGGAAACCGCCCGCGGGGTTCGTCTCTTCACCCAGACCGAAGACGGCGACCGGTCCGAACACACCGCCAACCGCCTCGTCGTCGCCGTCGATCGAGAGCCGGTCACCGATATGCTCGGGTTGGCGAATCCGAGTATCGAGACCGACGCCGGTGGATTCATTCCGACTGACGACCAGACACGGACCGATTCGGAGCGTATCTTCGCGATCGGGGACGTCGCTGGAGAACCCATGCTCGCTCATAAGGCGAGCAAAGAAGGTGAAGTCGCAGCCGACGTCATCGCGGGTAAGGACGCTGCACTGTCGTCCCGGGCGATCCCTGCCGCTGTCTTCACCGATCCCGAGATCGCAACTGTCGGGATGACCGAAGCCGACGCGAAAGAAGCGGGGCACGAACCCGTGGTTGGCCGGATGCCGGTCCGAGCGTCGGGGCGTGCACTCACACTCGGTGAGACCGACGGGTTCGTGCGGGTCGTCGCAAACGGCAGCACGGAGACCATCCTCGGCGCGCAGCTGGTCTGCCCCGACGCCTCAGAGCTGGTCGCCGAACTGGCGCTGGCAATCGAGACGGAAGCGAGCCTCGACGCGATCGCGTCGACGATTCACACGCATCCAACGCTCACGGAGGCAGTGATGGAGGCAGTTGCGAACGCTCGCGGAGAGGCTATCCACACACTCAACAGGTGACGGTCGGCGTGACCGACCAGAACGCTTCGGCCGTCTTCCGCTTCGGTGATCGGGAGGCCCTCCCCAGGCAGGGATCGGCCAAAGCTCACCAGCGATCGGAGCGTAGCCCACGCGATGGCCCCATTTGTGTGACGTGCATTGTGAGAGATACTGACCGCTTCGAGCCGGGTTTGAACCGGTTCTGAGCCGGTTTTGAATCGGCTCTGACCGGTCTCTGTCGCGATACATGATACGTATAACATAATATTTCTTATAATATATTTTAACATATGTATATAGCATCATTCTTGATCCTTGATGAATAACTTGAACACGGAAGTCATCTTCAGCGAGAGCTACTCAAGATCATCCGTGCCGCCGACCAGAAATTCCATGTTATCGGGCTGATCGCGGTGGTATCGATCGATCAAAAAAATATCGTATACTTTGTGTATCATGGTAAATAGCTGTGCTAAACAAATATAAATCACATCTAATGCAACTATTCCATATAGATAACCTATATGTCGCGAAAAGCGATCATAGTTTCACCAACCGAGTGTCAGTTCGCGAACGGGGTCAAAACCGGTTGTAGATCGACGTGCCAAATACGGCTACAAATAGGGATATGATTGTGATACATCTCAAATATATTCAAAAAATTATATATACTGTAGATTTATATAATAGAGAGCTGGCGCTATGATCTTCCCTCGATCGGCTAGCGCCACGTTCGTTCTTACCCAGTATTATCGGACGAATAGTGGTCCTATAGAAGTCGGCCTCGGCACTCATAGGGCTCGTCATCGCTGGTGCCGAGGCAGCTCGGAGCGGTGCATCGTCATCGGCCGATATTCAGTAGTCGGGTCGTCGCCTAAAAGGCCCGGGTCCGACACGTCGCTGTCAGTACCCGAGTTCCTCGTACTCTTGCGGGTCCTCGTCGGGTCCGAGCCGCAGGAATCGGAGTTCGCGCACCCCACGTACCGTCCGCCCGGCCTCGACCGGGGCGACGAACCGCGGGCGGCGGGCCGGCGGCAGGGGCTCGCCGTTGCGTTCGACGGCGAGCACACCGTTGAGGGCGGTCCGGATCGGCACGCAGACGGCGTACCCGTCGGCGCCGACACGGACGTGGGTCGCTTCGGGGTCGATATCGACATCCGGTCGGTCGAGCAGCGCAGCCACGGGAATCCCGCGCCAGACGCCGCCCCAGCGTTCGCCGCTGGCGCACAGGAACTCCTCTTCGACGCGTTCGAGCGCCGCGTCGTCGACCGCGTCGCACGCCACCGTTCCGTCCGCGAGCCCGCACAGCCGCACCGCGACCCGCGACGCCGAGTCGGAGTGTTCACCGCGCTCGTGTGGCTGCATGACCGGTCGTAGGCGATCCGGCCTTACAAACCGACTGCACCGTTTTCGGGAACTGAATATCCGAGACAACAGATTACGACGTGTAGGCGCACCGCTCGTCGGATTCAAAAGCCGAGATGAGGGCGGTCACTCGCCGCCGTGACACGACCCCGCGTACGCGTTCCATCGGCCGGTCCCGTTCGGGATCCGCCGCGTGTCCGCCGCGTCGAACGTCGCCGCGCACTGCGCGACCGCCTCGGCCGCGGTCGGCAGGTCCCCGCTCGCCTCGCGGGCGACCGGTGACTCGTCGCCCGGCGCCGTTATTTCTGTCTCGATGCTCGTCTCGCGCGTACTCGGACCCTCGGGACCGATCGCTGTCTCCGATTCCGAGCCTGGGTCAGCAGTGTACTACGGGTGGCACGATTCACCCAAGGAGCGCATCCTTAATAATTGTTCATGTTTGTTTGAGCGTTGCGAGCGACCGACTCGAACCGCCGGTTCACTCGAACGACTCGGGCTCGATACCGGAGAGCCGCATCGCGTTGCCGGTGACGCCGAGGCTCATCCCCATGTCGCCGACGACGACCGCGACCGCGACGCTCACCAGTCCCAGCGGCACGCCCAGCGCGAGCAGGGCCTTCACGCCGAGGCTCGCCCAGATATTCTGGCGGATCACACCGTTGGCGGTGTGCGAGAGCGCGTACAGGTACGGGAGCTTCGCCACGTCGTCGCCCATCAGCGCGATATCGGCGGTCTCCAAGGCCGTGTCTGTCCCCGCGGCGCCCATCGCGACGCCGACCTCGGCGGTCGCTAACGCGGGGGCGTCGTTGATCCCGTCGCCGACCATCGCGACCTCGCCGTACGCGGCCTGCAGCGACTCGACCGCGTCCACCTTCTCCTCGGGGAGCAGCTCGGCGCGGTACTCGTCGACGCCGACCTGCTCGGCGATCGCCCGCGCGGTCCCCTCGTTGTCGCCGGTCAGCATCACGACGTGCGCCACGCCCAGCTCTCGGAGGCGTTCGACC
Organism: Halorubrum shenae; assembly: GCF_051194165.1. NCBI lineage: Archaea > Methanobacteriati > Methanobacteriota > Halobacteria > Halobacteriales > Haloferacaceae > Halorubrum > Halorubrum shenae. Next base: position 145,078 of record NZ_JBLZNI010000001.1, read on the forward strand.
GCCCGCTTCGAGTCGGGCCGCACCTCGTCGGCGACGGCGATCGCTCCGGTGAGCTCCGTCGCCGTCCCGACGAGCACCACGGTCTTCCCCTCGCTCTCCAGCGCCGCGAGGGTCTCTCCGGCGAACGCACCGTCACCCGACCCCTCCGGCTCGGCTCCGTCACCCTCGGCGACGACCCCGCCGTCGGTCTCCGCCCGCGCCCGCGAGAGGTCGAAACCGAATTCCTCGAACAGCGCGGGCTTCCCGGCGTAGTACGTCTCTCCGTCGATCTCGGCGCGGATCCCCTTCCCGGTCAGACTCTCGAAGCCCGTCGGATCGGGAACGTCGATCACGCCCGCCCGCTCTGCGCGGTCGAGGATCGCGGTCGCGATCGGGTGTTCGCTCCGGCGCTCCAACGCCGCGGCCCGCCGGAGCAGCGTCGACTCGTCGGTGTCGCCGAGCGGAAGCAGGTCAGTGACTGCGAGTTCGCCCTTCGTGAGCGTCCCGGTCTTGTCGAGCGCGACGGCGTCGACCTCGCCCATCGCCTCGAGGTGGTTGCCGCCCTTTATGAGGACGCCGTTCTTTGCGGCGCTGGTGATCCCCGAGACGACCGAGACGGGCGTCGAGATGACGAACGCGCACGGACACGCGATCACCAGCAGCGTGAGTCCGCGGACGAACCACGTCCCCCAGTCGGCGGCGAACGTGATCCCGTAGCCGGCGACGTCGACCGCGATCGGGTCCGTGATGAGTAGCGGTGGGACAGCGGCCGTCAGAATTGCTAACACGACTACAATCGGTGTGTAGTATCCCGCGAACCGATCGACGAACCGCTCGGTCTCGGTCTTCTCGGCCTGCGCGCCCTGCACCAGTTCGATGATCCGCGCCAGCGTCGAGTCGCCCGCCGTCGAGGTGACCTCGACTTCGAGGTACCCCTCCTCGTTGATCGCGCCCGCGAACGCCTCGTCGCCGGGAACCTTGTCGACGGGGACGCTCTCGCCGGTGATCGGGGACTCGTCGACCGCGCTCTTCCCCTCTATCACCGTCCCGTCGAGCGGGACCTTCTCGCCCGGTCGAACGATAACGGGCTCACCGACCGCCACGTCGTCGGCCGGGACAGTCACCTCTTCCCCCCGACGCCTGACGGTCGCCTCGTCCGGCGACAGTTCCATCAGCTCGCGCAGTGAGTCCCGAGCGCGATCCATCGCGTAATCCTCGAGCAGCTCGGCGATACTGAAAAGCACCGCGAGCGTGGCGGCCTCGACGAAGTAGCCGATCCCCGTCGCCGCGAGGATCGCCGTCCCCATCAGCAGATCGATGTCCAGGCTTCGGTTCCGCGCCGAGTAGTACCCGCCGCGGATGACGGGGAGCCCGCTCGCCGCGACCGCGCCGAGGAACAGCACGTCGGCGAGCGTGAGCGGGACGCCGAGCACGCTCGCTACCGCGGGGTTTTGCCCGGTCAGAACGAACTCGAATAGGAGCCCGAGCGTCACGAGGCCCGCGCCCAGCCACGTCTTCTTCGCGCGCGGCGTCGTCCAGACCTCGGTGGGAGGCGCAACGGCGACGCCGCCGGACTCATCGTCGGAATTCCCGTTGCCGTCTGCGTTCCCGTCGCCGGCCGACCGCCCGCCCGTGACCTCGTAGCCAGCGCCCTCGATCGCTTCGACCACGTCGTCCTCGTCGACGGCGTCGGAATCGTACGTGATTGTCGCCGTCCCGGCGGTCGGGTTGAGGGCGGCGTCCGTCACGCCGTCAAGGCGCCCGAGCGCGTTGTCGACCTTACCGGCACAAGAGGGGCAGTCCATCTCCGGGACCGCGAGGCTGGCGGTCAGTTGTCGGCGGGTCCCCCCTTCACCGGCCTCCTCGTCGGCTATCCCGCCGCCCTCGATCTCCCCGCGCCCGTTCGAGCCGTCTGTCATTACGCGGAATGAGGGGTCGTATCTCGATAAGCCTTGGTTGGAATATTCCAATACACGCGGATCGAGTCGTCTTCGACGACGCCGAGTCCGCTCGCCTCACTTCGAGGCCGGTGAAGCGTCGACGATCCGCCCGTCGGCGACGTGCGCCTTCGCGAGCAGTTCTTCGGCCCGGCGGAGCCGGTAGGTGAGTGTCGACCGCGGCACGTCGAGGTGGTCGGCGAGGTCGCCGACGTCGACCGAACGCGGGGACTCGTAGTAGCCGTGTTCGACGGCGGCCCTGAGCGCGGCCTCCTGTTCGGGTGAGAGGCCGACCTCGTCTCCGCTCGTTCCCGACCCGCCAGCCGCGCCCGACGCGCTCGCCGTCTTGAGCAGTTCGGTGCGGGCAGCGTCGCCGACTGCCGCCCGAAGCGCGTCGAAAAAGTCGCCCACGTCGCCCTCGCCGGAGTGGATGAGCCGCCAGGTGTAGTGGCGCCCCTCGTGACGCGTCTCGAACAGCACACTTTCCCCGAGGTGGTCCCGCGCGATGTGCGGCACGGACGCGCAGACGGGCGTGGGCTCCCAGTCGGTGTACAACACCAGCGTGTCGTCGGTGTGATCGAGGACGCGGGTCGTCTGGGTCGCGCCGCAGTGTTCGGTCGCGAGGCAGTCGGCGTAGTAGTCGCCGTCGAGGAAGGCGGCCTCGATGTCGTCGAGTGCGGCCGGGGTGCCGGTCGCGTGATCCACGCGCCAGAGGTGGTCGTCCGTGGCGTGTACCGACAGCGATCGGACCCGGGCGCCGGGGTGGTCGGCCAACGCGTCGGCCACCCGGTTGCGCCCCGGCTCGTACTCGAGGGCGAAGACGAGTTCGCGCATGACTCCCATAGGTGCCCGGCGGACATTAACGCGTGGCCTCGCTCGCCATCGGATCAACGCGCGTTCCCGGTCGACGCTGCTGTCAACTATGCGAACGAAGGTGAACAGGTCGAACTTTTTCGCGGTTCGGTTCCGGATCATTAAATAACGCGATGGAGACACGTACCGTCGAAATCGGACCTGCTCTGCGACCACAGCGTCGATGGTAACTTACTCGATAGAATGCAGGTACTGTGGCGGCCTTGGGCTCTCGTCGGGACCGCTACAGATCCTTTTCGGACTTCACTCCTGACGCGTGAACTTGATCGTCGGGTGAGCAAGAGTATAGTTATTTATCTCTGATACGGTAAGTACTCGTATGCTCGATTATTTCGACATGGAGTCGACCCTGTCCGAGGAGGAGCGCCTGCTCGTCGACTCCGCCCGGTCGTTCATCGACGGCGAGGTCGAAGACATCGGTCAACACTGGATCGACGGCACGTTCCCCACAGAGCTGATCCCGAAGATGGGCGAGATGGGATTTTACGCTTCGAACCTCGAAGGCTACGGCTTACCGGGCGTCAGCGAGACCGCATACGGTCTACTGATGCGCGAACTGGAGGCGTGCGATTCCGGGCTCCGCTCGATGGCGAGCGTGCAAGGTGCGCTGGTGATGTACCCAATCCACGCGTTCGGCAGCGACGCGCAGAAGGAGGAGTGGCTGCCGAAGCTCGGAACCGGCGAGGCGGTCGGCTGTTTCGGGCTCACCGAGCCGGAGCACGGATCGAACCCCTCCGCGATGGAGACGCGCGCCGAACGTGCCGGCGGGCACGCAGGCGACGGCTACGTGCTAAACGGCTCGAAAACGTGGATCACGAACTCCCCGATATCGGACGTCGCCGTCGTCTGGGCGAAAGACCACACCGAGGAGGGAACGCCCGTCCGCGGGTTCCTCGTCGAGACCGACCGGGACGGCGTCACGACGAACAAGATCGACGAGAAGCTCAGTCTCCGCGCGTCGATCACGGGCGAGATTAGCCTCCAAGACGTACACGTCCCCGCCGAGAACCGCCTCCCCGGGGTCTCGGGGATGAAGGGGCCGCTGTCGTGTCTCACCCAGGCGCGTTACGGTATCGCGTGGGGCGCAGTCGGCGCCGCCCGGGACTGCTTCGAGGTCGCCCGCGAGTACGCCACTGACCGCGAGCAGTTCGGAAAGCCCATCGGCGGCTTCCAGCTGCAACAGGAGAAGCTCGCGGAGATGGCGACACAGATCACGCTCGCGCAGCTGCTCGCCCACCGGCTCGCCGATCTCAAGGAGGCGGGCGAGATGCGGCCGCAACACGTTTCGATGGCCAAGCGCAACAACGTCCGCACGGCTCGGGACCAGTCGCGGATCGCCCGCGAGATGCTCGGTGGCAACGGGATCACCGCCGACTACTCGCCGATGCGCCACATGGCGAACATGGAGACGGTGTACACCTACGAGGGTACCCACGACATCCACACCCTGATCCTCGGTGAGGACCTCACCGGGCTGCAGGCGTACCAGTAGCGGTGCCGGCCAGCTTCGCCTTCGGACTCCGGCCCCAGGCAACCCGATCTCTCGGTTCGTCGTATTCGCCGACCTCAGCGGCTTATAAGCTATTTCACAGAACTACCCGTTTCTCAAACCGTTTTAACAACGCCGACGTAGAACTGCAACCGTGTGGCTGAGCCCGTTCGCTTCCACATGGAATCTGCTAATCTGAACACCACCGATCCGGAAGAGGGGAAACCGGTTGCTGAAAGGCTCTTTGCGGCGTCCGAGAGATTTCATATATCGAAAGGCAGTTTATACACAGATCCTCCGAACATATTCGGGCGCATTTCGCGACCGTGGGAACCCGCGAAACCGGGTTCGGTGGGTCGCGCGTACGCCGGGTATGGTCGAGAAGACGGACCGAACCGAGGGGACAGACGGGGCTCGCTCCGCGGACGGTCGACGCTTCGAGGTGTTCGTCCGCGAGGAGGAGGCGGACCCGCTCCGTCACGTCGGCACCGTTGCCGCGCCGACGCCCGACGCCGCCCACGAAGAGGCGAGCAAACTCTTCGCGTGGTACGCCCGCGACGTGTGGGTGTGTCCCGCAGAGGAGACGCACCGGTACTCCGCCGAGTCGCTCGCAGACGATGAGGCGGACGACGTCGAAGCAGACGGTGATGGGGACCCCGACGCCGACGAATCGCGCGTCTACGAAGAGACCGAGGGGACGCCGACCGTCTCGTGCGGCGGGGCGCCTGTCGACGATACGGAGGAGCCCCGATGATCTCCGTCAGCAAGCTCCTCTGTGGCCTCGACGCCGAGAGCGACGGACTCCGGTACGACGCGGCCGACGGGTCGAAAAAACCCCAGATTACGGACGACAAACAGCAGCGCCCGGTGGTCGTCTGGAACACCACAAAGCGGTGTAACCTCTACTGCGAGCACTGCTACGCCGCGGCCGACCAAGAGGGAGCACCGAACGAGCTGTCGACCGCGGAGGGGAAGGCCCTCATCGACGATCTCGCCGACTTCGGCGTGCCGGTCCTCCTGTTCTCCGGCGGGGAGCCGCTCGTTCGCGAGGACCTTCCGGAGCTGGTCGCCTACGCCGACGACGCCGGAGTCCGCCCCGTACTCTCGACAAACGGGACCCTACTGACCCGCGAGCGCGCCCGTGAGTTGAAGGAAGCGGGGCTCAAGTACGCGGGCGTCTCGGTCGACGGCCTCCCCGAGCGCAACGATCGGATTCGGGGCGAAGAGGGCGCGTTCGACGCCGCCGTCCGAGGGATCGAGGCGTGTCTCGACGTGGGGCTCAAGACGGGGCTCCGGTACACGATCACCGAGCACAACGTCGAGGACCTCGCCGGCGTCGTCGACCTGCTCGTCGACGTGGGCGTCGATCGGTTCTGCTTCTATCACCTCGACTACGGCGGACGCGGCGCCGACATCTCCGACGTGGACCTCAGCCCCGAAGCGACCCGACAGGCGGTCACCGACCTGTGTGACCTCACCCGCGAGTACCACGACACGGGCGAAGAGATCGAGACGCTCCTCGTCGGCAACTACGCCGACGCGGGCCACCTCGTCGAGTACGCTGACCGCGAGATGGGGACCGATCGGGCGCGAGTTATCCACCAATACCTTCAGCGCAACGGCGGGGACCCGACCGGCGAGCGCGTCGCCGACGTCGACCCCGTCGGCAACGTCCACCTCACCCAGTTCTGGCAGGGGTACTCGCCCGGGAACGTCCGAGACCGATCGTTCGGGGCGATCTGGTCGGACGAGTCGAATCCGCTGCTCGCGGCGCTCCGCGAGCGCGAGGACCACCTCTCCGGGAAGTGCGCCGACTGCGCGTACCAGAGCGTCTGCCGCGGCGGGTCGCGGCTCCGCGCGTTGGCGGCCCACGACGACCCGTTTGCGCCCGATCCGAAGTGTTACCTCACAGACGCCGAGCGCGACGGGGAGGCCGCGCTGAGCCGGATTCAGGGGGGAACCGCGGCCGACGCGGACTGAGCTACCGGTCAGATGCGTCCGCGTCGCGGACGAGCTCGACGGTCACCCCGTCCCGCACGGGGAGGGGAACATCCGCGTCTGCCCCAGCCGCGTCGGGTTCGGCGTCGGTTTTCGGCGCCCTCAGTGTCATGCTTTACCGGTGTGTGAATTTAACAAAGAACGCCGTGAAACGTCTCACTCCTTCTCGTCGAACACGTCAGTGACCAGCTTCGCCTGCGCGGTCCGAAGCCGCTGTGAGAGCGCGGACTTGCTGATGTCGAGCTCGCCGGCCAGCTCGCCGAGCCCCACGTCGCGGTCGTCGTCGAAGTACCCGCGAACCACGGCGAGCTCGAGCCCCTCTCGCTGTTTCGGGGTCAGCGCGGAGAGGTCGAAAGTCACCTGCTCGGTCGCCTCCGGCCCCTGGACGACCGCGAGCCGAACCAGTCGGACGTGATCGAGAACTTCCCTGAGCGCCCCGACCACGTCGCGGACGGTGTCCCGGTCGTCGACGTACGTTGTCACGAGCATCGTCCCGTCCTCGACCCGCTGGATGTGTGGGACGCAGCCGGACTCTTGGAAGACCCGGCAGAGACAGTCCTCGGAGACTTCGCCTCGGGCGCGCACGAGTTCGTCGTCACCAGTCGGCTGTACGTCGACGGTACACTCGTTGCCCACGGCGTTGACGGCCACGCCGCTCGCGTCCGGTGTCTCGGACACGATGGGGCAGTCCCAGTCGTCGCTCGGATCGATGTCGAGGTCGACGCGGAGCCGACGGCCGGCTCCTGCGACTTGGGGCATGGAGTCGTTTGCGAGTCAGCCGGCTTAGACGTCCGGCGGATCCCCAGTGTCCGAGAATGCGTGGTTCGACGGGGCGATCTGGGGTCCGGCGGTCCGCGTTCCCCGAGAGGGACTGCTCAGTCCTCAGACTCGGGCGCCGCCTCCTCGACCTCGCCGCCGTCGTCGACGGTTTCGGCTGTGTCCTCGCCCTCTTCGGAGCGGGCCGCAACGAGTGCCCCGCTGGCGACGCTGTACATCGGCTCGTCTGCCGAGCTTACGTTGCTGATCGAGAAGGGAATGTTCGCGTCCGCGAGGTGGTCCGCAAACAGGTCCTCGAAGCCGTTCGGGCTGGAGGTGCCGCCGGTGACGACGACCGGCACGTCGAGTCCTTCCTCGACGTCTTCCTCGTCGACCTCGCGGGAGATGTTCTCGATGACGTAATCCAGGAGGTTCTCGTAGTAGATGGCGAGCGCGCCCTCGACGCCGCCGACGTCCGTTCGGAAGTCCAGTTCGAAGTCGTCCTCCTTGATGCTCGTCACCTTGTCGACGGGGGTGCCCGTCGCCTGCGAGGTCTGCTCGTCGACCCAGTCGCCGCCACGGGCGATGGAGAACTTCATCACGGGCACGGCGTAGTACGCGAGACAGACGTTGGTCATCCCCGCGCCGAAACTGATCCCGAGTCCGGTGAAGTTGTTGTCCGCGAGCTCCGAGTAGATGACCGCCATCCCCTCGTTGATCGGCTCTGGGTCGTATCCCATATCGCCGAGCATCGATTCGAGCGTCTTCTCGTGATACAGCGTCGTGAGCGGCGAGTCGATCGGGTCGGCCGGACTGGAGTAGAACAGCCGCTCGTTCGGTCGGGAGGGCTCGCCGACCACCTGTTCGGTGATGAGCTTGATCATCGGGATCGCCGACGCCTCCTCGCTGGAGAGGATTCCGTGTTGCATCGGGCGGCGGGTCTCCTTGTTGAAGATGTTCGCGAAGTTGAGGGCATCGTCACCGACGACGTACACCTTGTCGTCTTTTCGGATGTGAAGGACCTCGCTGCGGGAGAGCATCTGTTCCGCCATGTCGCTGTACTCGATCTCGACGAACGAGTTCCGCTGCTGTACGAACACCGTTTCCGCACCCTCCTGTCGTCCGGAGAGGATGTTCATTGTCCCGACGTCTAACCCTTTAGCCATAATCAAACGTATTATTCCCCACTTCATAAACGTTCGTGGCGATTGCCACAGTCCGGTCCACCTCGATGCGCACCACGGGTCCGCTCTCGGTGGGAGCGCTCGCCGCCGGATCCCGCGCCGTTTATGTGCCGCGCCGCGGTGGACGGAGATGACGTGCGCGAGACAGCACGCGGAGCCCTCGAACTGGCACGCCCGGGCAACTGCGTCGCCGCCGCGGTCCTCACGGCGACCGGCGCGTTCGTCGCCGGCGCGGGCGACGCGCTCGCCCCGGCAGCGATCGCCGCGCTCACCACCGCCTTCGCGGTCGCCGCCGGCAACGCGATCAACGACTACTTCGACCGCGAGATCGACGCGATTAACCAGCCCGATCGACCGATCCCGCGAGGCGCGGTCTCGACTCGGGGCGCGCTCGGCATCGCCGCCGTCTGGTTCGCGGCCGCCGTCGCGCTCGCGCTGACGCTCCCGCTGTTAGCGCTCGCCATCGCCGGCGTCAACCTCGTCGCCCTCGTCACCTACACGACGGTTTTTAAGGGAACGCCGGGGCTCGGCAACGCCCTCGTCTCGTACCTCGTGGGGTCGACGTTTCTGTTCGGCGGCGCCGCCGTCGGCCGGCCTGAGGCAGTCGTCGTCCTCGCGCTGCTCGCGGGGCTCTCGACGTTCGCCCGCGAAGTGATCAAAGACGTCGAAGACGTGGTCGGCGACCGCGAGGAGGGGCTCCACACCCTCCCCGTCGCGATCGGCGAGCGACGGTCGCTGTGGATCGCCACGGGCTCGCTCGTCGTCGCCGTCGTCGCCAGCCCGTTCCCGTACCTCTCCGAGACGTTTGGGGGCGCCTACCTCCTCCTCGTCGCGGTCGCGGACGCGGTCATGCTGTACGCCTGCTACGAGGCGTTCACCGACCCGACGGCGGCTCAACAGCGGTTCAAGTACGGGACGTTCCTCGCTGCGGTCGCCTTCGTGATCGGGCGGGCGGCGCTGTTGGTTTAGACTCTGATTAACTCTGAAACCCCAAGCTGCACACAGCAGCGGTGCCGATCCCAATACTTGCCGTGATAGAGGACCTGCCTCAGACGGTCCATTTGCGGCGAGCAAGTGGGTAAGTCGCGTTCAACAGCAGATCGGTGACGAACCAACGTCACGGACGGCAGCGTATCTGCCCACGGTCGGTCGCTTGATGAGGGCACGTCTCATCGAATGGATCTATGAGCGAGGTAGACCACACGGAACGGTTCGCGGTAGCGGCCGAAAGTGAGAGCGAGACGAAGACGACCGTCGAGGCGCGTGACTTCGAGTTCGTCGTTGACGAGCCCTCGTCGCTGGGCGGTACCAACGACGGACCAAACCCCGTCGAATACCTCCTCGGAGCGTGGGCCGGCTGTCTCAACGTCGTGGCACACACCGTCAGCGACGAGCGCGGGATCACCCTCGAAAACGTCACGATAGCGATCGAAGGCGACCTCGATCCGCGGAAGTTCCTGGGCATCGACGAAAACGTCCGAGCGGGCTACCAGGAGATCGACGTCCGAATCGAAGTCGAATCCGACGCCGACGAGGACGCGTTAGAGGCGTTAGCCACAGAGGTCGAGGAGCGGTGCCCCGTCGGCGATAACATCAGCAATCCGACTCCGACAGACGTGGCTATCGAAGTCGCTTGATCGGCCGGACGACGTTGACGGCGCGAAGGAGACGAAAATCGAACCGCGGGCGACGGCGCTGTTGCTCACCGAACGGAGTCGCTTAAAAATCCACGGTATGGAAACCGCGGGTCGCTCGACGGCGGACGGTTAGGTGACGGTCACGCGACGTTGAAGCCCTTATCGCGGAGGAAGTCCTCCACGCGACCCGAGTGGTTTCCCTGCAGCTCGATGGCGCCGTCTTCGACGGTGCCACCGCAGGCGAACTTCGACTTGAGGTCCGACGAGAGGGAACTCATGTCCACGTCCTTCGGGTCGAATCCTTCGATGACCGTTACCTCCTTACCGTACCTGCGCTCGTCGATGCGGATGCTGATCTGCTGGGACTCTTTCGCGACGTCCTCGCAGACGCAGAGTTCCTGGGGCAGTCCGCACGTCGAGCAGACTTCCGACATTACAGTCGAATCTACAGGGTGCCCGTATTAAATAGTGTCGGGAGTGCGACCGCCGTGCACGCCGAGCGTGCACCTTTGGTGGCCGGTCTCTACGACTCCCGCACGTTTCGACCGACCGGCTCGCCGAACGACTCCGCGCCGGTGACCGGATCGCGCTCGTAGACGACCTCGCCGCGGACCGTCGTTAGCTCCGGGAACACCCCCCGCAACCCCTCGAAGGGCGTCCAGCCGGCCGCGCCGTGGAGCGCGCCGGCCTCGATCTCGCGGGGGTTCGTCAGGTCGACCAGAACGAGGTCGGCGTCGGCGCCCGGCTCGATCCGCCCTTTCTCCTCGATCCCGAAGATCGACGCCGGGTTGGCGGCGACCACGTCGCGGACGCGCTCCAGTGAGAGGTTCCCCTTCCGGACGGACTCCAAGAGAAGCGGGTAGAGGGTCTCGACGCCCGGCACGCCGCTCGGAGCGTCGAGGAGCCCCTGCCGCTTCTCCGCGACCGTGTGGGGCGCGTGGTCGGTGGCGACGACGTCGACGTCGCCGTCGCGGAGGCGCTCGAAGACCGCCGCGCGCCGTTCCTCCGACCGGAGCGGCGGGTTCATGCGTCCGAAGGTTCCGAGCCGCCTCGCGTCCTCGCGCGACAGGAAGAGGTGGTGCGGCGTCACCTCGCAGGTGGGCGGGGCGTCCCCGGTCGCGTCGTCCCGGGCCTCGCGAACCGCGTCGATCCCCTCCGGCGTCGACGTGTGCGCGATGTGCACCTGCGCGTCGCTCTCCGCGCCGGCTTCGAGCGCGCGCTCGATCGCGGCGGCCTCGGCCTCGGCGGTCCGGTAGGCTGACCACGCGTCGGCGTTTGCGGCGGTTCCGACCCCACCCAGGTCGCCGTCGAGGGCGCTCTCGTCGAACACGGTCTCGTCCTCCGCGTGGACCGTAACGGGTACGTCGCGGGCGGCGGCCTCGTCGAGCGCGTCCTCGAAAAGCCCGATGGCGATCCCCATGTCGCCGGTCGAGTCCGCGAGGAACACCTCGCCGAGCGCGAACAGCGGGCGCTCGAAGAGGCTTTCGGGGTCCCAGTCGCCGGTGACGCCGCCGTTGACCCCGTAGTCGACGAGCGAGGGCGCGGCGAGGCCGGCCTTCTCGTCGAAGGCGTCGCCGTCGACGGTCGGCGGCGAGGTGTTCGGCTGGTCGACGACGGTCGTGACGCCGCCCGCAGCCGCGCCCCGCGAGCCCGAGGCCCACGTCTCCTTGTGGCTCGCGCCCGGCTCGCGGAAGTGGACGTGGACGTCGACGGCGCCGGGGAGGAGATGGCGCCCCCGTGCGTCGACGACGCGCTCGCCGGCGGCCGCGTCGAGTCCCGCGTTCGTCGGTTCGACCGCGTCGATGGTCCCGTCGCGGACCCGGACGTCGCGGACCCGCCCGTCGGCCAGCTCCGCACCCGTGATGAGCATGGGTACGCGCTCGCGTCGAACCGGTTAAACCGTGTTGTTCTGACAGCGGCGGCGGTCGCTCGCCGGGAGTGTCACTCCCCGGTAAGCGCCTCGCTCGCGGGCGCGAAGTCGATCGTCTCCCCGCGACCCTTCTCGCTTGCCCGCTCGTAGAGCATGTGCGCGGCTGCGACAGTCTCGATCCCGCTCCCGCCCGAGTCGAAGACGGTCACCTCGTCGTCGCTCGTCCGACCGGGGTGCTCCCCGGCGACGACCTCGCCTAAATCGGCGGCGATATGCGCCTCGTCGACCAGCCCCGCCTCCATCGCTGCGAGGAACGATCCGGCGTCCTGCGTGGCCCGTGCGCGGATATCCGGGACGTACGTCGCGCGCGCGACCAGCTCGGGCGGCAGCTCGTTCTTCTCCGGGTGGTACTGCCCCATCGCGGTGACGTGGGTGCCGGGCTCCACGTCGGCGTCGTCGATCACGGGGTCGCTCGCGGTGGTCGCGGTGACGACCACGTCGGCGCCGTCGAGGGCCGCGCTCGCGCTTTCGACCGCCGACACGTCGGCCTCGAGCCGGTCGTCGAACTCGTCGGCGAACGCCTCGCGGCTCTCGGCCGTCGGTGAGAACACCCGAACGGCCTCGAACTCGCGGACGGTCGCGGTCGTCGCCAGCTGGCCGCGGGCCTGCGCGCCGCTCCCGATCACGGCGATTTCGGTTGCGTCACCGCGAGCGAGCGCGTCGACCGCGGTCGCCCCGGTGGCACCCGTTTTAAACGGGTTCATCGACGCGCCGTCGAGCAGCGCGAGCGGCTCGCCGGACTCGGCGTCGAACAGCGGCGTCATGAACCACGCGTCCTCGGCGCCGAACCCGGCGGAGTACGTGTACCCGCCCATCGCGCCGGTCTCGGGCAGGACCGCGGCGTAAGTCGTCAGCATCCCCGGCGGATCGCGGTTGAGGAGCTTCGTTCGCGGCTCAGCGGGTGCCCCCTCGCCGATCTGGCGGTAGGCGTCGCGGACGACCGCGACGTAGTCGGCCGGCTCGGCGAGGTCGTCGACCTCGGCGCTCGTCAGGAACAGAGCATCTGTCATATCGACCCGGTCGGGCGCCAGTGACTAAATCGTGTAGGGAACCGGAACCGTCTGTCCGCGCGAGAACTCCGACGGACCGATCGGCGATTCCGGTCCGACGCGAACGCGGCGGTCGAGAGGCCGACGCGCACGCCGGAAATCCGAACGCGATCGGTTATCGAAGCTTGAAGTACACCGCGCGCCAGCCGCCGAGCGCGACCGACCCGAGGACGAGCATGACGATGGCGAACGACAAGGCGGCGCTCCCGCGGAAGACGAACTGCCGGAGCGCGAGCCCGACGATCGCGGCCGGGATCCACGACCGGATCACGAGCGGGACCGACGACTTCGCGGTCTCGACCGCGCCGGCTGAGTACGCGCCCACGAGGGGCGCGACGAGGACCCACCCGATCAGGAACGGCGCGTACACTTCGAGCAGGTAGAGCGGGTTCGCGGACAGGAAATCGACGGTGCTGTGGTTGAGCGCGCCGACCGTCAACAGGACGATCAGCGCGAGCAGATCGCCGACCGCGAGGGGTACGGCGTCGCGGTCGAGGCGTGTTGCGAGGAACGACGGAGCGTCCATACCGGCTCGTGGGGGTCACCCCACTTTGTACGTACTGATTTCGTCTGGCGGGCAGTCGCCGCCGATCGGGGTACCGCTACCCAGTGTGTCGTTACTTGTACAGCGGGTGCGCATCGCAGAGTTCGACGACGCGCTCGCCGACCTCGTAGATCACGTCGTCGCTGTCGACGTTGTCGACGACGCGGTGGATGAGGTCGCCGACCTCCCTGATCGCGTCGGCGTCGAAGCCGCGGGTCGTGAGGGCGGCGGTGCCCGCGCGGATCCCCGAGGGGTTGAACGGCGAGCGGGTCTCGCCGGGGACCGTGTTCCCGTTGAGGACGATGTTGGCGGCCGCGAGCGCGTCCGCGGCGTCGCCGCCGGGCAGGTCCGGATGTGACTCCCGGAGGTCGACCAGCACGAGGTGGTTGTCGGTGCCGCCGGAGACGAGCGAGTACCCGTGGTCCTGCAGCGTCTCGGCGAGCACCTCGGCGTTGTCGACTACGTTCTGCGCGTACTCGTCGAACGAGGGGTCGAGCGCCTCCTTGAACCCGACCGCCTTGCCAGCGATGTTGTGCATGAGGGGACCGCCCTGCCCGCCGGGGAACACCGCCTTGTCGATGTCGTCCGCGAACTGCTCGTCGCACATCACGATCCCGCCGCGACCGGCGCGGATCGTCTTGTGAGTGGAGCCGGTGACGAAATCGGCGACGCCGACCGGCGAGGGGTGAACCCCCGCGGCGACGAGCCCGGTGATGTGGGCGATGTCGGCGAGGTGGTAGGCGTCGACGGCGTCGGCGGCCGCCTGAATCTCCTCCCAGTCGACCGTGCGCGGGTACGCGGAGTAGCCGGAGACGACGATGTCCGGCTCGAACTCCTCGGCCGCCTCACGGAGCCCCTCGTAGTCGATGTAGCCGGTGTCGGTGTCGACCTCGTACTGCTCGACCTCGTAGATCTGTCCGGTGAAGTTCGCGGGGTGACCGTGCGAGAGGTGGCCGCCGTGGTTCAGATCGAGCGAGAGGATCTTGTCGCCGGGTTCTAAGACCGAGTAGTAGACGGCCTGGTTCGCCTGCGTCCCGGAGTGGGGCTGGACGTTGACGTGGTCGGCGCCCCACAGCTCCTTCGCGCGTTCGATCGCGAGCTCCTCGACCACGTCGGCGTACTCGCAGCCGGCGTAGTACCGCCCGCCGGGGTAACCCTCGGCGTACTTGTTCGTGAGGACGCTCCCCTGCGCCTCTAACACCGCCTCGCTGACGTGGTTCTCGCTGGCGATCATCGCAAGCGTCTGCTCCTGCCTGTCTCGCTCGCCGCCTAGCGCGTCGGCGACCGCGGGATCGACGTCCCGGACGTGGTCGTAGTCCATGTGTAAACTCCGGTCCGATCGGGCATTAATCCTTGCGTCACGCCGGTGGTGTGGCGAACTCAGATGGGCCGCAACCGACGAAACGCTGAATCCGGATTTTCGGGGGTTTCGACGGCTGAAAACACGTTGATCACTCTTTGAATCCCGTTAATATTAAATACGCAACTGACTTTCATTCGAAGAGGTAGATGGTATCAAATTTGCTGGAGGCAGACGTCGAAAACGTTCTCGACGCGGCGTTCGCGGGAGACGACGAAGAGCTGTTCATCGTCGACCCCTCCGCGGAGACGATCGTCTCGCTGGTCGAGGCGGCGATCGATCGCGACGACCTGCCGGAGATGTCGATGCTCGCCGACGAGCGGACGCTGAAGGACGTGACGAGTGACTTCCTCGTCGCGTCGAAGGCGGCCGACCTCGTCGCCGACGGCGCGCTCGACCTCCGCGTCCTCGACGAGGCGGCCGACAACGCGCTGTTCGTCTCCCCCTCGCGGGTGCTCGTCCTCGTGAGTACCGACGACCACGTCGCCGCGCTCGCCTCAGACGACGGCGAGTTCGTCGACGAAGTGTTCGAGACCCACGGCGATGCCTTCGACGACGCCGAACCGTACGGCCTTCGTACTCCCGCCATCTCCCGGGTTCGGGAGACGATGGCGGCCGAAATCGGTGAGGCGACCCGCGAGGACTTCGACGCGATGCTCGCCGCGATGGACTCCGCCCGCGGCGAGGACGGCGGGATCGACGAGGTAACGGTCTCCCTGCTCGTCGCGGCGAAGAACGACGTACTCTTGTACGACATCTCGAAGTGGGGCGAGGACGTGGGGATCGCCTCGAAGGCGACGTTCTCCCGCACGAAGACCCGGCTCGAAGACCTCGGGGTCATCGACACGGAGAAGGTCCCGATAGACGTCGGCCGCCCCCGACTCCGGCTCAAGCTCGGCGACGAGCGCCTCCACGACCTCGACGCCGCCGAGATCGTCGACGAAGTCGCGGCGATGTTGGCCTGACCGACGGGGAACTCGAATTCGCTCCGCGTCTCTTTCGATGCCGCCACCCGCGGCTTTTTTTCGCCCCTTCGTCTTAAGGGTGACATGGACATCGGACTTGTCGGCGACGGCCCCGCGGTCGACGCCGTCTCGGCCGCGCTCGGCGACGTCGACGTGAACGTGATGCCCGTCGAGGCGGGGCTGCTCGACGGGTTCGACCTCGCGGTCGTGGTCGACACCGCCGGCTCGGAGACGTTCGCGACCGCCGACGAGTTGCTCGACCGCTGGCTCGCGATCGAGGTCGGCGGACTCGGCGGCGTCCCGCTGGAGTCGGTCGACGCCGCGGTGAGCGCCTTCGACGAGACCTGCTACGACTGCCTCCGGCGACGGGTCGCGAGCGGCGGAGCCGAGGCCGCCGACGCGCCGACGGGTCGCCGGTCCGCCGTGCGCTACGCCGGCGCGCTCGCCGGCCGCCGGGTCATCCGCCTGCTCGCTGGCGACCCGGTCGCCGACACCGTCGTCGAGGTCCCGGGCGCCGAGCGAACGCTCCTCCCGGTCCCCGGTTGCGGATGCGGCAACGATCCGGACGACGCGCTGCCTCGGGAGGGCGAAGAGCGGTCGCTCTCGGACGCGGTCGACCGCGCCGAGCGTGCGGTCGACCCCCGGGTCGGCCCGCTCTCGGAGGTGGGCGAACAGGAGTCGTTCCCCGTCCCGTACTACGTCGCGCGGGTCGCGGACACGACGCCCTTCTCCGACGCGCGGGCGGCCGAGTTCGGCGGCGGCGTCGACGCCGGCTGGGACGCCGCGTTCATGAAGGCGCTCGGCGAGGGGTTAGAGCGGTACGCCGCGGGGGTCTACCGCGAGGCGTCGTTCACGCGGGCGCCGGCCGCGAACGTCCCGAACCCGGTGACGCCCGACGCGTTCGTCCGCCCCGATGGCGCGGAGCCGTACGACCCCGACGACCGGCTCCCGTGGGCGACCGGCGAACATCTCGGGAGCGGGGAGGTCGCGAGCCTGCCGGCGGAGTTCGTTCACTTTCCGCCGCCGGAGAACCGATATCGCCCCGCGATCACCACCGGGCTCGGACTCGGCAACTCCGGGCCGCACGCGGCGCTTTCGGGACTCTACGAGGCGATCGAGCGCGACGCGACGATGACGAGCTGGTACTCGACGGCTGACCCCCTCGGGATCGAGGTCGAGGACGACGGGTTCGCGGAGCTGGGGAAACGCGCCCGCGCCGAGTCGCTCGCGGTGACGCCCCTCCTCGTCACGACCGACGTCGACGTGCCCGTCGTCGCGGTCGGTGTCCACCGCGAGGGCGACTGGCCACGCTTCGCGGCGGGATCCGGAGCCGACCTCGACCCTGCGGCCGCGGCCCGGAGCGCGCTCGCGGAGGCGCTCCAGAACTGGACCGAACTCCGGTCGATGGGGCCAGACGCTGCCGCGGAGCAGGGCGCGGCGATCGGCCGCCACGCCGACTTCCCGGCGGAGACGCGGGCGTTCTTCGACCCGGACGCGACCGTCCCCGCCGCGTCGCTCGGCGAGCCGGAGCCCTCGGGCGCCGACGAGCTGGCCGCCGTCGTCGACCGCGTCGAGACGGTCGGGCTGGAGCCGTACGTCGCGCGGACGACGACCCGGGACCTCGCCGCGCTCGGCTTCGAGGCGGTCCGCGTGCTGGTCCCCGACGCGCAGCCGCTTTTTACCGGAGACCCGTTCTTCGGCGACCGCGCCAGCGACGTGCCCCGATCGATGGGGTTCGAGCCCGATTTGGAGAAGGGGTACCACCCGTTCCCCTGAGGCGGCAGGGGACTCCTCCGCGCGAGGGGCGCTTCCGATCACCCCGGTTTAAGCCCCTCGCAGTCCCGCATCCGCCATGGACGTACTCCCGGACGCGGACGTCGAGGCGACCGAGGCGGTCGACGGCGTGTTCCTCACGCAGGGCGCCGCCGGCGACGAGACGAGCATCCAGCGGTTCGTCATCGATCCCGGCGCCGAGGTCCCCAAACACGACCACCCCCACGAGCAGGTCGGCGTGATCACCGAGGGGACGATCACCTTCGTCGTCGACGGCGAGGACCGCGTCGTCGAGGCGGGAGACACCTACGTGATCCCGGGCGACGAGCCGCACGCGGCGCGCAACGACGGCGACGAGACCGTCGTCGGCTACGACATCTTCTCGCCGCCGCGGACGAACCCGGACTGGCAGGAGTGACGTACTCCCGTGCCAACTGATGCCGACGCTCCGATACGGTTGTGGGTCGCCCGCGGGGCGCTCGCAACGAGGGCGTCGACCGCGCCCGGCAAGCGGTGCCTGTCGCTGGCTTCGGGGACGCGCTGGCCGTCGGAATGGCGCTGCCGGCCGGGTGTTGAAGCGATAGTCGCTTCCGTCCCAATCCGACGCGGAAACCCTCGCAATCGGCCGATACGGCACTGTTAACTAAACAGGTGGGAGGTGAAGGTTCACGTATGAGTGTAACACAGGCGATTCACAGCGGAGTCATGGCTACGCCCCTACAGTTCGGGGGGGACCTGATCGGACTGGCGATTCTCTTCCTCGTCCTCGCGTTAGTCGCGGCGGTCCTCGGCGCCAGCGGCGTCGCCGGAATCAGTATGAGCATCGCGAAGTGGCTCGTCATCATCTTCGTCGTGCTCGCGGTCGTCACGTTCATCCTCTGATCCCAAACCGACCACAGTAACCCCTGTAGGCTCCGTTGACATTTTTCAGACGCAATATCGGATGACACAGCTCGGATGCGACGCTGCCGACGCTCCGATACGGTTTTGGGTCGCCCCGCGGAACTCCCGATAAATGCTATCTCGACAGTTCGTCCGGGAGAACCCCGAGGTCGTCCGCGAGGCGCTCGCCAACAAGGGCGTCGACGTGGACCTCGACCGGATACTCGACGTCGACGAGGAGTGGCGAGAGCTAAAGAGCCGCGGCGACGACCTCCGGCACGAGCGCAACGAGGTCTCCTCGAAGATCGGCGACCTCAAACAGGCCGGCGAGGAGGAGGCGGCTCAGGAAGCGATCGAGCGCTCACAGGAGGTCAAGACGGAACTCCAAGCGATCGAGGAGCGCGCCGACGAGCTGGAGGCCGATCTGGAGGAGTCCCTGCTCGAACTTCCGCAGATTCCCCAGGATTCGGTGCCGGTCGGCGCCGACGAGTCGGAGAACGTCGAGCGGCGCCGCGAGGGGTTCTCCGACCTGCGCGAGCTCCCGGACGACGTGGAGCCGCACTACGATCTGGGTGAGGACCTCGAGATCCTCGACTTCGAGCGCGGCGCGAAGGTCGCCGGCGGCGGCTTCTACGTCGCGAAGGGCGACGGCGCCCGGTTAGAGCACGCGCTGATCCAGTTCATGCTCGACGTGCACCGCGAGCAGGGGTACACGGACGTATTCCCGCCGATCCCGGTCAACTCCGAATCGATGCGCGGCACCGGTCAGCTCCCGAAGTTCACCGAGGACGCCTACCGCGTCGAGGGGACCAACGAGGACGCGTACGACGACGACGACCTCTGGCTGCTCCCGACCGCGGAGGTGCCCGTCACGAACCTCCACCGCGACGAGATCCTCCTCGGCGAGGATCTGCCCCTTAAGTACCAGGCGTACACGCCGAACTTCCGGCAGGAGGCGGGCGAGCACGGCACCGAGACGCGCGGGATCGTCCGCGTCCACCAGTTCAACAAGGTGGAGATGGTGAACTTCGTCCGACCCGAGGAGAGCGACGAGCGCTTCGAGGGCCTCGTCGACGAGGCCGAAGAGGTGCTGCGTCGCCTCGAGTTACCCTACCGCATCTTAGAGATGTGTACCGGCGATCTCGGGTTCACGCAGGCGAAGAAGTACGACATCGAGGTGTGGGCGCCCGCCGACGACATGGACGAGGGGCCCGAGCAGGGCGGCCGGTGGCTGGAGGTCTCCTCCGTCTCGAACTTCGAGGAGTTCCAGGCGCGTCGCGCCGGGATCCGCTACCGCGAGGAACACCACGAGTCCGCGGAGTTCCTCCACACGCTGAACGGCTCTGGGCTCGCGGTCCCCCGGATCGTCGTCGCGATCTTGGAGTACTACCAGAACGACGACGGCACCGTCACCGTCCCCGAGGCGCTGCGCCCGTATATGGGCGGCACCGAAGTCATCGAGGGCCACGATCCGGTCGGCGAGACGAAACTGGGCGGAGAGTAGGCTCCGAGACCGATCGGCGGCGGTTCCGTTCGGCCGATCTCACTGCGATTTTTCAGTCCGAGCCTGAATCCTGCCGCTGGTGGTGTCGTCGGAGGACTCCGACCTTATCCGCGACAGTAGCCGCCAGGTCCTGAAACGCCGCCGCGGTGTCGCCGTCGCCGGACACGATCGGCTCACCGTCGTCGGCTCCCGCGCGAATCGCGGGGTCCAGCGGCAGCGATCCGAGGTACGGGACGTCGACCGCGTCGGCGAGCGTTCGACCGCCGTCCTCGCCGAAGATGTCGTGCGTGTCCCCGCAACTGGGACAGACGAAGCCGCTCATGTTCTCGACGACGCCCAGCACGTTGGTCTGGTACTCGCCGAACATCTGAACGCCCCGGCGCGTGTCCCCGACGGCGACGGACTGGGGGGTCGTGACGACGACCGTTCCCGTGACGGGCAGGTTCTGAAGCACCGTCAGCTGGACGTCGCCGGTTCCGGGCGGGAGATCCACAACGAGGTAGTCCAGCGACCCCCACGACACGTCTTCGAAGAGGTCCGTGAGCGTGTTCTGTGCCACCGGACCGCGCCAGACGACCGGGTCGTCGTCTTCGATCAGCAGGCCGACGCTCATCAGCTTGAGCCCGTGGGCGGTCGGCGGTTCGATCCGGTCGTCGCCGTCGACGGTCGTCATGTCGGGATCGGTGTCGGAGCCGAGCATCTGCGGGACGTTCGGGCCGTACACGTCGGCGTCGAACAGCCCGACCTTCGCCCCGCGGTCGGCGAGGCCGGCGGCCAGGTTGACGGCGACGGTGCTCTTCCCGACACCCCCCTTCCCGGAGGCGACGGCGATCACGTTTTTGACGCCGGGCAGGACCGACGACTCGGCGGCGTCGAACAGCGGCACGTTCGCCGAGAGTTCGACGTCGATCCCCGCGTCGTCGGCGACCTCGCGGACGCGCTCCGCGATGGCGGCCTCGTCCGGCGCGTGCGGCGCGCCGAGCGCGAGCTCGACGGCGGCGGTCCCGTCGTCGATGGTGATGTCGGTAACGAGTCCGGCGGTGACGATGTCTGTACCGAGCGCCGGGTCGTCGACGGCGCGGAGGCGATCACGGAGGTCTGCGTCTGAGATGTCTGTTGTTGTCATCTGTCGTGTAGTTACGAGGGTGCTGTTTCGGACGGCTGTTCGTCGGCCTGTGCGACTTCCTGTGCGTCCCACGCGGTGAACGTCCGGGCGAGACGGGCGATCGCGGCGAAGACGCCTTCGACGGTGTCGCGGCTCGCGACGGCCTCCTCGAACCGGTCGATCCACCCCAGTCGGGAGAGCGTCCGGGCCTGGAGTTCGCGGACCGCATCGAGGTTCGACTCGCTTCCATCGCCTTCGAGGAGCGCCGCCTCTCGCTCGCAGAGCGCGCGCATGAACTCGAAGCAGGCGGCGATGTGGTCCGGAATGTCATCGCCGCGCTCGGGCGTGAACCCGGCGGCGGCGTACAGCTTCGCCATGTCGGCGGCCGGGTCTCCGAGGAGCTCCCCGGCCTCTCCGGCGGTGTGATGCCGCGAGTCGGACTCGAACGCCTCGCTCGGATCGACCGCGTGAGCGGACGCGAACGGCGGGGCGTAGTGGGTCCCGGGGACGACGAACAGGTTGTCGTACCCGATCGCCAGCGAGTCGGCGTCGTAGCCGTCGCCGCGCAGGTCCACCGTCTCGATGTCGATCGGGAACACGTCGGCGACGGTCGCGAACACTCCCCGGTCGAGCGCGGCGGCGATCGTTTCCGTCTCTCCGTCGAAGGTCGCGGCCAACAGCCCGTACAAGCGGGCGCGGGCCGTCGCCATCGCCGCGTCGTCGCGGTCGTCGTCTGTGTTCGTGTGTTCGGACACGCGAATCACCGCCGCTCCACGTCGACGAAGGCGTCGTACTGCGCGTTGCTCCCGCCGACGAGGTCCGAGAGGCCGGTGTCGCCGAGTTCCTCGTCTAACGGTTGGATGTGGTTGATCGCGAAGCCGGCGTCGCGCCCCTTCGCGTATCCGGCCTCCTCGGTCATCGGCTCGTCGAACTGGTAGTCGCTGTGGCCGTCGGCCTCGACCGCTGACCGCGTTTCGCCGTCGATCGTTTCGGGCGTCGCGCCGTCGCCGGTCCGACCCCAGCCCCACATCGCGCCGACGACGCCGGGTCGGATCCCGCCCGTGACCATCGCGACCGCGTCGGCGGTCTCCCGACCGGCGTCGATGCGGATCTCGTCGCCGTTCTCGATGCCGCGCTCCTCGGCGTCCTGCGGGTTGATCCACACGGGATTCTCCGGGCGGGTCTCGCGGAGCCACGGGCTGTTCTGGGTGCGGTGCATCCCCTGCGTCCGCGGCTTCCAGTTGATCAGCCGGAGCGGGCGCTCCGGCTCGTCGTCGCCGCTCACCGCGGCCTGGACGGTCCCGTCGTAGTGTTCGACGTCGTCGACCCTCGGGAGGGGGTCGAACCGCTCGCCGGTGAACGAGTGTTTCCCGTTGGGGACGACCTCGCTGTAGAAGTCGACGCGGGACTCGAGCTTGTACCGCATGTGCTCGCCGTCGTAGGCGTTCGAGTCGTCGCCGCGCTCGGCGTAGTCGTAGCCGTGGCCGTTCTCGGCGAACGCCTCGTCGTAGCCCTCGGTCGGCTCCTCGAAGCGGCCGCCCCGGTTCAACACCGTGACGACCTTCGGCCACTCCTCGTCGGTGACGGCACCCCGCCAGCGGTCGAGGTCGAACCGGTCGCCGAGCCCGTTCTCGTGGCTCTCGCGGAACACGCGCAGCCCGTCCTCGCTCGCGTCTGCGACCGGATCGCGACCGTACGCGATGTTGGCCGCGAGCTTCAGGTAGAAGTCCTCGGCTTGCTCGAGCGGCCACAGGTCGCCGTCAGCGTCGGGAATCGATTCTGCACCGACGCCGGGGAGATCGAGCTCCGACCACAGCTCGATGAGCACGTCCTCGAACGGACGCGCGTTGGGGACGACGGAGACCGCCGGCTGGCTGATCTTCTCGTCGGCCAGCCGCTTGTTCGGGTACGTCCCGAAGTTCTCCCACCGTTCGAGGTAGGTCGGCTCGGGCAGGATGTAATCGGCGTACTGACTCGTTTCGCCGATGACCGTGTCCGAGGCGACGATCAGCGGGATCGTGTCGGTATCTTTGAGGATCGCCGGAATCTCGTCGCCGCCGGCGACCGCCATCACGTGGTTGTTCGAGTACGGCCGGATGAACAGCGCCTCGACGCCGTATGGGTACTCCTCGGCGGCGCTGCCGTAGAGCTCTTGGGTCGCCTGCGGCGGCGCGACGGGGAACCACGGCCGCTTCGCCGGGTAGCCGCCGTCGCGGTCGAACAGCGAGGTGTCCTCGTAGTTGACGCCGCCGCGAAGCAGGGGGATCCCCCACGGCGAGTACCCGTCCGGGACCGAGCCGAGCTGGTACCGGCCGGACATCGTGTCGTAGCCCGCGTAGGGCGTGATCTGGCCGCCCTTCCAGTCGTAGTTCCCGATGAGGTGCTGGAGGGTGGCGATCGCCCGCGTGTTGTAGAAGCCGTTCGTGTGCTTCGCCGGGCCGCGATAGGCCATGATCGCTGCGCGCTTGCCGTGGCTGGTGAACTCGTCGGCGATCTCGGCGATCTGATCGGCCGGCACGCCGGCCATCTCGGCGTACTCCTCGACGGTGTGTTCGAAGACGCGGTCACGGTACTGGTTCCAGACGCTCTGGACCGCCGTCCCGTCGACGGTCACGTCGACGTCGAGAACGGCGGTTTCGACCTCGCTCGCGGGGCGCGGCTCGCCCGTGGCCGCGTCGACGGCGACGAAGTCGTCGGCGGCCTCGGCGTCCTCGTCGACGAGTCCGAGGTCGCCGGCGCGCGCCTTCGGTCCCGCGGGCTCGTCGACGAGGACGAGGTGCGTCGCGTCGCTCCACGTGGGCTCGTCGTCGTCGCTCGCGGCCGACTGCGAGGGGTTCTGGAGGTACGTCAGGTCGTGGCGGTCGTTCTCGATGATCCACCGCGCCATCCCGAGCGCGAGCGCCCCGTCCGCGCCGGGTTCGACGGGGACCCACGTGTCGGCCTTCTCGGCGGTCTTCGACAGGCGCGGGTCGACGACGTCCATCCGCATCCCGTCCTGGATGGCGTTCGTCAGCTTCGGTGCGAGCCACGTCGGACCCTTGTTGGCGACCATGGGGTTGGTCCCCCACGCGATGAGGTACTCGCAGTTCTCGATGTCGGGGTACTGCCGTTTCTTCTTGGCGTCGTGGGAGCGCACGTTCCCCATCACGCTCGAGAACCCACAGGTCCCGGCGTGGTGGATGCTGTTTATCGATCCGAGCCCCTGATGCCAGAGCCGGTTCCGGATGAAGTTTCGGCGGAACCCGCCGACGTCGACGATCTGGTTGGACTTCGGGCCCATGTCGGGGTGGTCGGTGTCGATGAGGTCGTCGGCGTACTTCTCGTCGAACGCCGACTTGGACAGCTCGCCGTTCTGGACGGCCTCCCAGTCGCTCATCACCGCCTCCTGCGGGGCGTATCCCCAGAGGTCTTTGAGCCCGGGGTGGCCGAGGTCCTCGTCGCCCTCGACGATGTCTCGAATCACTTGGTCCCACGAGACGGTCTTCCACTCGCCCGACCCGCGCGGACCGACCCGTTTCATCGGCTGACGGACGCGGTAGCTGTCGAAGGCCGTCTGGATGCCTGCCTGTCCTTTTAAACAGATCCGGCCGCCCGACAGCGACCAGCGGTCGGTGTCGACGTCGCCGCTCCCCTCGACGTCGCCCATCGCCACGTCCTCCGGATCGCTCCCGTAGGGCACCTGCGAGAACGGCTGCGTGTTGAGGAACGAGTATGGGTTCCCGGCGAGCTTCCGGACGAGCGAACTGTACTCGCCGGTCCCGCTCCCGTCCGCGAGTTGGACCTTGATCGGACAGAACGTGTTACACTGTCCACAGGTGGTGTGTATCACGTCGCTCGCGCCGTACTCGCCGTAGTCGTCCCCGACGTAGTGAAGCGTATCGTCCGTCCACAGGTCGTCGACGTCGACGTCGACCGCGGCGTTGCTCGCCGCCGCGATAACTCCGATACTCCCGGCCGCCTTGACGAAGTCGCGGCGCGAAACCGTCGCGCCGTTCTCGCCCGAATCGTCAGTACTCATTCGTGGTCACCTCCCGTAAGCGGCGTCAACGGCAGCGTCTCCGCACCCAGCGTATACAACAGCAGGCCGACGCCGATCATGCCGATACTCGTTCCCCACTCGACGAGCGTCGGGAAGTACGACCCGTGGGGAAGTCCCTCCATCACCGGCATGATCTGCGCCGGGACGACGATGTTGAACCGCACCGCGACGATCCCGATAACGACGCTCAGTCCGGCGAGCACCATCACCGACGGCGTGCGCCGCCACGACCGCTTGCTCAGCAGGACCATCGGGAACACCCAGCTGAAGCCGATCATGAACCACCAGAACGACCAAGACATCGGGCCGTACATGATGACCCGCCAGGTCTCGATCTCGTGGGGGTGGACGCTGGCGATCGCGATGAACGTCTCGATGGCGGTCAGGGCGGCGTCAACGATAATGAAGCCGATCAGGAGCTGTGCGAGTCGGTCGAGCAGATCCGGGTCGACCGACTCGCCGTCGAACAGCCGCGTTCGAAGCACGTATACCACCATCACGAGCGCGGTCCCGCTGAGCAGCGCCGAGATGACGAAGATCACCGGAAACAGCCCGCTGTTCCAGTAGGGTCGGGCTTTCGAGACGGCGAACAGCACGCCGGTGCCGCCGTGGACCATGAAGATCGCCAGCGGGATCCCGACGATCCCGGCCCGTTTGAGCCAGCGCTGGTCGAACGCTTGGGACTCATCGCTCGTGTCCAGCCGACCGAGCGCGAGCGCCGCGTAGAACCGATTTTTAAGCCCCGAGGTGCGGTCTGCGACGCGCGCGAGGTCGATCCGCATCGAGAAGTACAGCTCCGTGACTAGAATGCCGATATAAGCCACGTAGGCGTGGACCTCCCACGAGAGCGCGGACGT
Organism: Halorubrum shenae; assembly: GCF_051194165.1. Taxonomy (NCBI): domain Archaea; kingdom Methanobacteriati; phylum Methanobacteriota; class Halobacteria; order Halobacteriales; family Haloferacaceae; genus Halorubrum; species Halorubrum shenae. The sequence goes on from NZ_JBLZNI010000001.1 coordinate 170,939, forward strand.
CAGCTGGCGCCAGAGGAACGGGAAGTACATCCGGTCCATCCGTCCGAGGTCGATCCAGACGAACAACAGCGCCACCGCCATACTGATGATGGCCGCGAACAGCGCGTCGCGGTCGATCCTGTGCATTCCCTCGACCTCGAAGACGTTGGCCATCGTGCTCACGAGGAACGCGCCGGCGGAGAGGCCGACGAAGTAAATGTAGAAGGCGACCCACGCGCCCCACGGCACGACGCTCGTGAGGTTGGTCGTCGCCATCCCGCCCGTGAGCCGCAGGTACGTCGCGTACGCGCCGACGGCGACGAGGACGCCGACGATCGCGTACCAGGCGGCGCGCAGCCGGTCGTCTTCGAATCCCGGATCGAACTCGAAGCGTGAACTCTGTGTCGCCATTGTCTTATTTAAGGTAGTAGACGTTGGGATCGGTCCCCTCGTCTTCTTTCAGTTGGAACGCGCGCGACGAGTCGGCCATCTGTGCGACGTCGCTGTCGGGGTTCTCGAGGTCTCCCATATTCCGAGCGTCGCCGATGCAGGTCTCGACGCACGCCGGCTCTTCGCCGCGCTCCAGCCGGTGCGTACAGAAGCTGCACTTGCGGATGTTGCCGATCGGCGATTTCCCTTCTTCGCGCGGTCCGCGGTCGACGCCGTACTCGGAGCTGGTCAGTTCGCCGGCCTCGTCGACCTCGTCGTCGTAGTTCTCGCCGAAGTCGAAGTACCGCGCGCCGTACGGACACGCGATGTTGCAGTACCGGCAGCCGATACACCGGTCGTAGTCGATGTTGACCACGCCGTCGTCCATCTTGTACGTCGCCGAGACGGGACACACCTGCACGCACGGCGGGTTGTCGCACTGCATGCACGGGCGCGGGACGTTCGTCCGCGTGACGTTCGGGAACTCGCCGTGTTCCTCTTCCATCACGACGTTGTACGAGACGCCCGGCGGGGTTCGGTTCTCGGACTTGCACGCGACCGTACACGAGTCGCAGCCGACGCACTTCTGGAGGTCGATTACCATTCCCCACTTCTCGTCGCCCGTGCCGATTCCGCCCTCCGACTCCTCGCCCTCGACCTGCGCCGACTCCGTCGAGACCGTGTCCATCGAGCCGACGGCGCAGCTCAGCGACTCGGCCGTCTCCGTCGAGACGGTCTGGTCGCCGGCGTCGACCGCCGGGTTCGGCGTCTCCTGATACGCCTCGCCGAACTCGTCGGCCGCGGCCTCGTCGTACTTCTCCCAGTACTCGTCGCCGGAGAGCTCACCACGGGCGACGCGCTTGGCGTCTTCGGCCATCGCCACGCCGAGGTCCGTGTCCGCCTCGACGTCCGCGAGCTCTTCTCGCGGATCGGGCCGTTCGTTCTCTACCATCGCGTCGAGGTCGGCCTTCCCGACGTTCGGGATGCCGGGGAGCGTGTCCCCGTCGTCAGCGGTGCTCATCGCCACCACCCGTCACTGGTCGTCTCGCCGACGAGCGGTCGATCCCTCGCCGGCCGGTTGGTCCTCGAACTCATACACGAGAATGTACGTAGCCACCGGTGGAAAGGGCAATACCAATACAGACTGGGTCGCTTCTCCCCGCGAACACACCCCATATTGCGGGTACCAATACTGTTTGGATCGGGGGGATCCGCCCCCGAGATCGACCGGTACCGCCCCGCGCGTCGACGACCGCCGGCGTTATCAGCGAGAACGGACTCCTCTCGGCTATGAACGAGTCGTGGCGAGACGGACAGTCGGTCGGCAGGCCGGTGACACCGGTCCGCCGGGGGAGGAGATCGGTCGGATGAACTGGATCATCGCTCTCTCGATCGGGCTTCGACTGCTCGGCGTCGGCTACTCGATCCTGCTGCTCGCGAGGACCCGCGATCGGCGGTTCGGCTTCCTGACGCTGCTTCTGTCCTTTATGACGCTTCGACAGCTGCTCACCGTGCAGACGGCGACCACCGGGATCGAGGAGCTCCCGGGCCTCATCGTGAGCGCGCTCACCCTGCTGACGGTGTATTACCTCTCCGAGTACGTCGACGAAGAGAACGCCATCAAGACGCAGTTACAGACGGCGAACGAGCGACTCCGGGGCTTTCGGAAGGCCATCGAACACGCCGGCCACGCGATCTTCCTCACCGACACGGACGGCACCATCGAGTACGCGAACCCGGCCGTCGAGACGGTTACGGGATACGAGCCGGACGAGGTGATCGGGGAGAACCCGCGGCTCTGGCAGTCGGGACGACACGACGAGGAGTTCTACGACGGCCTCTGGGAACAGATCGAGTCCGGGTCGGTCTGGGAGGGCGAGCTGACGAACCGCCGGAAGTCGGGAGAGCTCTGCTGGATCGACGCGACGATCGCACCGATTATCGACGATGGAGACGTGGAACGCTACGTCGCGATCGAGCGCGACGTCACCGAACGGAAGGAGCGCGAGATGCGCATCGAAGACCAGAACGAGCGCCTGGCGCTCCTGAACAACACGAACGAGGTGCTCCGCGACACCAACCGCGAACTCGTCGCCGCGTCGACGCGCGACGAGATCGAATCCGCGGTGTGCGAACGATTCGCGTCCTCCGACCTCTTCGACGTGGCTTGGACCGGCGAACGGGGACTCGTCGACGGCACGGTCAGCCCGCGCACGTGTGCAGGCACCGACATCGACTCGCTCGACGCTCACATCGAGGCACTGTGTGCCACCGAGCCGTCTCCGGTCGAGGCGGCGCTCGACGGATCCCGTCCGGTGTTCACCGAGATCGACGACGACCTCGCGGGGACGTCCGACGAGGCGCACTGCGTCGTGGTCCCGCTCGCGTACCGGGGCGCGGAGTACGGCGTCCTCGTCGTGATGACCCACAACGCCGACGCGTTCGACCTGATCGAACGCGACATCTTCGCCGAGTTGGGCCGGACCGTCGCGGACGCGATCAGCGCCGTCGAGAGCAAGCAGACGCTCGCCGCGGACAGCGTCACCGAACTGGAGTTCCAGCTGTCCGGGATCGACGAGCCGTTGGCGAACATGGCGGCACAGCTCGACTGTTCGGTCACCGTCGAGCACGTCAGCGGCGACAGCGGGGAGTCTATCCAGTACGTTACCGTCGCGGACGCCGATCCGGAGGCCGTCTCCGAGTACGCCGCCGAGGCCGAACACATCGACACGGCACAGCACGTCTACACCCACGAGGAGCGGTCCTTGTTCCGGCTCTCGATAGACGAGCGGTCGATCGTCGCGACGCTGGCGCAGTACGGGGCGGGCATCGAATCCCTCTCGCTCACCGGGACGAGCGGGACGCTGGTCGCACACGTCGCCAGCTCCAACGACATCCGGACCGTCGTCGACGCGCTTCAGACGACGTACGACGGCCTCACGCTCGTCGCACAGCGCGAGCGTGAGCGCGACGTGCAAACCGAGGCCGGCTTCCGGAAGCAGCTGGCGGCGACGCTAACGGACCGGCAGCGAGAAGCGGTGCGTACCGCGCACTTCGCCGGGTTCTTCGAGTGGCCTCGCGAGCACTCCGGCGAGGAAGTCGCGTCGATGATGGACATCTCGCAGACGACGTTCACCCAGCACCTCCGAGCGGCCGAAAACAAGCTCTTCTCAGCGCTGTTCGACGAAACGATGACGGTGTCGTAACTACCCGAGACGGAAGGCTCGACGGTCACCACGCCGAGGTACGTCCGGGAGTCGGCGCCGAACTTGAAGCCGGTCTTCGAGACGGCGTCGGCCTCAGGGAGGCGCTTATAAACGGCGAGCCAGCGGTCGAACCGCTCGCCCTCCGCGTCGCGACCGCGGGCGGCGACCGCGGCGGATGATCCGTCCTAGACGACGGCGCGGTCGGCGAGACGAAGCTCGGCGGAGAGTAGACGGCGAGAGCTGAACCCCTTATAAACGAGCAGTCAAACGAACCGGTATGGAACGCGTCTCGATCGGCGAGAGTGGCTCGGAACGACGGACGGCGGAGCGCGTCCTCGTCACCGGGGCGACCGGGACCGTCGGGGAGCCGCTCGTCCGGGAGCTCGTAGACGGCTCGACGCCGGTCCGCGTCGCATCGCGAAATCCACGAGGTGCGCGGGACCGCTTCGGCGACGAGCCGGAGTACGTCGAGTTCGACCTCGATCGCCCCGAGACGTGGGGAGCGGCCTTGGCAGGCGTCAACCGGATGTTCCTCCTGTTTCCGCCGGGAAGCGGGGTGAGCGACGTCTGCGAGTTCGCCGACGCCGCCGACCGAGTGGGCGTCGGCCGCGTGGCCTTCCTGTCGATCCTCGGCGCGGAGAAGCTCCCGGTCATCCCGCACCGTCGGATCGAGACGCACCTCGCGCGAACCGGCATGGCGCACACGTTCCTCCGCGCCTCGTGGTTCATGCAGAACCTGAGCGAGATCCACCGCCCGGAGATCGTCGACCGCGACGAGATCTTCGTCCCGGCGGGCGACAGCGTGTTGAGTTTCACCGACGCGCGCGACGTGGCGGCGGCGGCCGCGACGGTGCTCACCGAATCTGGGCACGAGAACCGAGTGTACGACCTCACCGGACCGGCCGCGCTCGACTTCCGCGAGGTCGCCGACGCCTTCTCGGACGCGCTCGGCAGACCGATTGAGTATGCTGACCCCTCGCGGCCGACGTTCGGATGGCAGATGTATCGACGCGGCTTCTCCCCCGGGTTCGTCGCCTTCATGATCGCCGAGTACTCGGTCGTTCGGCTGGGGTTTTCGGGGCGGACGACCGACGATATCGAGACGCTGCTCGGGCGACCGCCGAGAACGGTCCGCGAGTTCGTCGAGGACTACGCCGACGAGTTCCGCCCGTAGCGCGAACCGCCGTTTCCGGCGGGACGGCGTGCGCGTCGCTACTTGTTCTCTAAGGCGTCGAGGACGCACGCGGTGGCGATCACCGCCTCCTTCGGCACGTCGTTCGCGTCGTCGATGGTGACCGTGTAGGCGTCGCGCAGCGAGAACTTTCCCTCGATATCACCCACGTGACCGCCGTCGGCGTCGAATATCTCGTACTTGTTCGGGACGAGATTCGCGACGCTCACGAGATGGCGGAGCGCCGAGAAGAGCCTGTTCTTCGACCGAATGGTCGCCAGCGCCTCCCCCGTGTCGGGGTCGCGAATCGTCCAGTTTTCCGCGAACAGCGAGTAGTCCTCGTCGAGGACGACGACCTCCTCGCCGGTGCCCGCGTCGGTGATTGCGTAGTTGCCGGCGATGTCCATGATCCCGCCCGCCTTCACCGAGAACGCGTCGTCGCCGTCGCCGGTGACGAACGGGAACTCCTCTTTCAGCTTGAACATCTTCTGTTTCCCGCGCAAGACGACGTCGCCGGCGCTGTCGCGGACGGTGTACTTGTTCCGGACCACCGACTGTGTCACCTCGTAGCGGTCGTCGTCGAGGTCGACCGTGGAGATGTCGTACGCGCTCGACGCAGATCCGAAGCCGGAGGGCTGGCTCATAGGTGGCGAGAGGGCTTCGTTCGGGAAAAAGGCCTTCCGTTCGTCTCGACATCAGGATCTGGTTGGAGAAATTCAAACTCGACGACCGTGTAGAACTGATCCCTCTCAACTCCGATCCGATCGAGGGGCTTCGCGACGCGGTGGGCGACGCCTTCGATGAGATCACGGACGAACAGGTCCCGATCGAGGATTGAACACCCGAGTGATCTACGGTGTCAGCCGGCCGATCGAGAGCCACTCAACGTCGGCGTCGCGAGCCGTGTTGCTGCCGCCGCCGCTGTCGCCACCCTCCACCGCCGTCAGGGCGAACACCATCTCCTTGCGGACGCCGCCCGCGAGCCGCACGTCGAGTGAGAGCTCTCTCGGCGAAAAGCGGTGGTCGCCCTCGACGACGCGCACGAGGTGTTCGGAGTGCGGCAGGTCCTCGACCGTCTCCACGTCGAGGTACGTCCGGAAGTCGGCGCCGAACTTGAAGCCGGTCTTCGGGACGGCGTCGGCCTCGCGGAGGCGCTTATAAACGGCGAGCCGCCGGTCGAACCGCTCGCCCTCGACATCGCGACCGCGGGCGACGACCGCGGCGGCGGGTCCGTCTGCCTCTGCCGCGCCCTCGCTGGGAGAGTCGCCCGCCGTCCCCACCGACGCCGACAGCGACAGGACGCCGTCTGCCGCCAGCGACGCGGCCTCGACTAAGGATAGCTGGACCGCGCCCTCGACCGCCGCGGCGCGACCGGTGAGCGGCTGGCCGTAGAAGCCGCGCTCGTAGAGCCCCTCAGGGGCGTCCCAGACGACGACGCGGTCGGCGAGGAGGACGCCCGTCAGCCGGTCGGGCGGCTCGTAGTCGGTCGCGCCCGAAATCACCCCGCCGGTCGCCGCGAAGTACGTGATGTCGGACTCCTCGTCGACGACGGCGAGGGTGCGCCCGGCGAGCCCGGCCGCCGGCAGCGACTCGCGCTCGCCGACGACCTGCACGGGGTATTTGACGTTCCCCGTGTCGGGCGTCGAGCCGCGCTCGTAGGCGACGAAGTCGACCGCGTCGGGCGCGTCCACGTCGCCGCCGGGCCACGGTTCGCGGGCGGGCGAGAGGTAAAAACCGCGGTCGCGCAGGTCGGCGTAGACGAGGTAGCGCACCGCAAACCGGTCGGCTGCGGCCGCGGACTCGACGAAGAAGCGCTCGAAGCCGACTTCGCCGTCGCCGTCGGCTCCGATCGCGACCCCGGAGAGGTCGCCGCGGAACAGCAGATGGGCGGCCTCGACTCGCGAGAGCGCGATCTCGTCGCCGTCGAGCGGGCGGCCGTACCCGCCGGAGTCGTGGAACCGCTGGCGGGCGTCGCCGGCGACGTGGACCGCGTCGCCGCGGAGGTGCCCTGTCGGTTGCATACCGAACGACGGGTCCGGCCGAGGTAAGGGGGTTGCGGTCGGCGGTGGCGGCATCGGTCGCAGTCGGCGGTGGCGGGCGCGTCCGGCGGCGGGTAAGGGTAAAGGGTCAGTGGCCGGAACGAGACGTATGAACGACACCGCCGGCCTCCGGCTCACGGTGCGTGCCGCTGAGAAGCGGGACGCGGGTCGAGGCATCGCTCGGCTCCCCGAATCCTCCCGACAGCGACTCGGTCTCCTCAGCGGCGACACCGTCGAGATCCGCGGCGAGCGCACCGCGGTCGCGAAGGTGTGGCCCGGCGGCGCGGACGCCCGAGAGGGATCGGTTCTCATCGACGCCGACACCCGCGCGAACGCCGGCGTGAAGGTCGGCGACACCGTCACCGTCGGGCCAGTCGACGTCGAAGATGCCGACCGCCTCGTACTGGCTGCGCCCGCGGAACTCGCCGACGTCGATGTGAGCCGCGAGGTGGTCGAGCGCGCGCTCGCTCGCGACCTCCGCGACCGCCCCGTCACCGAAGGCGAGGCGGTTCACGTCGAGCGCCTCGGCGGGATCCGATTCGTCGTCGCCGAGACGGACCCGTCGGGCACGGTGCGCGTCACGACTCGGACCGACGTGTCGGTGACCTACGGGGACGAGGGCGGGTCTCGGGGGGGACGCGGCGCCTCCACGGACCGGTCCGGCGGGTCCGACAGGCCCGACGGGGCTGCCGGGTCCACCGGGGCCGACTCCGCCGGAAGCGACGCCGCACCCGCCGACGGTCCCGGAACCGACGCCAGACCCGCCGGCGACGGGACCGCGCCCCCGGCGGAGCACACCGCGGGCGCGACCTACGAGGACATCGGCGGGCTCGACGAGGAGCTGGAGCTGGTCCGCGAGACGATCGAACTCCCGCTCTCGGAGCCGGGCGTGTTCACCCGGCTCGGGATCGATCCGCCGAAGGGCGTCCTGCTCCACGGACCGCCGGGGACCGGGAAGACGCTCATCGCCCGCGCCGTCGCCAACGAGGTCGACGCGACGTTCATCACCGTCGACGGCCCGGAGATCATGTCGAAGTACAAAGGCGAGTCGGAGGAGCGCCTACGGGACGTGTTCGAGCGGGCGAGCGAGGACGCGCCCGCCATCATCTTCTTCGACGAGATCGACTCGATCGCCGGCAAGCGCGACGACGGCGGCGACGTGGAGAACCGCGTCGTGGGCCAGTTGCTCTCGTTGATGGACGGGCTCGACGCCCGCGGCGACGTGATCGTCATCGGCGCGACCAACCGCGTCGACACCCTCGACCCCGCTCTCAGGCGGGGCGGCCGGTTCGACCGCGAGATCGAGATCGGCGTCCCCGGCGAGGCCGGCCGCCGCCAGATCCTCGACGTCCACACGCGCCGGATGCCCCTTGCGGACGACGTGGACTTAGACCGGATCGCGGGCCGGACCCACGGGTTCGTCGGCGCCGACATCGAGGGGCTCACGCAGGAGGCGGCGATGACCGCGCTGCGCCGCGCTCGTGAGTCGGACGCCGCGGCCCTAGACGACGTGACCGTCGGGAAGACCGACTTCGAGGCGGCTCACGCGAACGTCGAGCCGAGCGCGATGCGCGAGTACGTCGCCGAGCAGCCGGCCACCGACTTCACCGACGTGGGCGGCCTCTCGGGGGCGAAGGAGAAGCTGGAGCGAGCGGTGACGTGGCCGCTGACGTACGGTCCGCTCTTCGAGGCCGCCGACGCCGACCCGCCGACGGGGATCCTGCTCCACGGGCCGCCCGGCACCGGCAAGACGCTCCTCGCCCGGGCGATCGCGGGGGAGAGCGGGGTGAACTTCATCCAGGTGGCCGGGCCCGAACTGCTCGACCGGTACGTGGGCGAGTCGGAGAAGGCGGTCCGGGACCTCTTCGACCGCGCCCGACAGGCGGCGCCCGTGATCGTCTTCTTCGACGAGATCGACGCGATCGCCGCCGACCGCGACGCCGCTGGCGGGGACGGCTCCGGAGTCGGCGAGCGGGTGGTCTCCCAGCTTCTCACCGAACTCGACCGCGCCAGCGACAACCCCAACCTCGTCGTGCTCGCGGCGACGAACCGCCGGAACGCGCTCGATCCCGCCCTGCTCCGACCGGGCCGGCTGGAGACCCACATCGAGGTCCCCGAGCCCGACCGCGACGCGCGCCGGAAGATCTTCGACGTGCACACCCGCTCGAAGCCCCTCGTCGACGGAGTCGACTTAGAACACCTCGCCGACGAGACCGAGGGGTACTCGGGCGCGGAGATCGCGTCGCTGTGCCGGGAGGCCGCCCTGATCGCGATCGAGCGCGTCGCCGACGAGCACGGCGAGGCCGCCAACGACCACGCCGACGAGGTCTCGATTACGAGCGACGACTTCGCGGCGGCGCTGGAGACGGTGCGGCCGGCGACCCCGTGAGCGATGCGTTCCGAGGGAGACCGCACGGGTGGAGACCCACCAACGCTCCGCGGGCTCCTCGCCAGCGTCCGCGCGGCCGTCCGATCGAACCCGCCCAGAGATCTGTTCCTGATCGCCCTGCCGCTCCCGGCGCTGCTCGTCGCCGTGAGCCTCATGCCGGGGACCGACGCGTGGCAGCTCTCGCTTTCGACTAACGGTGTCTTCGAGAGCCGATGGGCGCTGTGGACCGCGTTCGCGTCGAGCTTCGTTCACACGGACCCGGTCCACCTCGCCGACAACGTCGTCAACTACTGGCTGCTCGTCGCGGTGGCGTACCCCCTCACCGTCGTCGCCGGCTGGCGGCGGCGATTCCTCAGGGCCGTCGTCGTGTTCCTCGCGGTCGTGCCGCTCGTCTCCGCCTGGGCGACGATCGTCGCGCTCGGGGGCGTGACAGACGCGCCGACCGCGGGGTTCTCGGACGTGAACAGCGCGCTGCTCGGCTACCTGATCGTCGTCTGGTTCGCCGCGCTGGCGGCGGAAAGCGACCGGGACCGAAGCGGCGCGCCCGCCGGCGTCGACCCGCGTTGGTCGGTCGTCGCCGTCTTCGCCTCGCTCGCGCTCGCGTACCTCGCGCCCAGCGGCGCCGGGTACTTCCCGCCGCTCCCGGCGGTGGGGTCGTTGTTCGCGGTCGGGGCCGTCTTCGCTGCAGTCGGACTGTACGCCGCGGTCGGGCGCCCGCGAGTGGCTGGACTCAACTTGGCGCCGGAGCGAGAACTGCTGTACGTCACCGGCGCGAGTGTCGCGGCCGCCGGCGTGATCGGATCGCTGGTGCTCGTCCCGTTCGGCAGCAACGTGTTCGCGCATCTCGCCGGCTACGTCGTCGGATTCACGGTGCCGTTCGTCGGCGTGCTCGCCGACGTGGAAGCCGGTCGCAGCGTGAGTTGAAACGAAGACTCGTCGGTCCCGATCAGTCGTCGTGGTCGTGACCGTGCCGGTGGTCCCCGTCCCCGCCCGCCGCTGCGAGGTCGCTGTCGGCGCCGAACTCGTCGACCGGCGTCACGCTGTAGTCGACCGTGAGCGTGTCCTTCGTCGCGCGGATCTTTCCGACGAACGCCGAGATGTCCTCCAAGCGTCCCTCGAGCACGAACAGCTCCATGCAGTACCGCGAGCCGACGTGGCTGTGGAAGTTGGAGGCGACGAGCCCCTCGTGTTCGTGGCGGAGCCGCATCATCCGCTCCTCGACGGTCGTGGTCTCGTAGTCAAAGAGCACGGTCACCACCGCCATCAGGTCTCTATCCTCCAGTTTTGCGTCCTCGAACTCACCGAGGAGATTTCGAGAGGCCTCGCGGACGACCTCACTGCGCCCGGTGTAGCCGTGTTCGTCCGCGAACCCGTCGATTCGCTCCAACAGCTCTTCCGGCATCGAGACGCTGACGACTGTCATATATTAACTGAACGCGTCGATCTTGTTAATCCTTGAGATTCGGGCTGTCGTCTGACGACGACGGCCGGTCGGATAACCCGCCGTCGATCCGGTCCGAGAGCCAGTTGTAGTGGTCGAGGAGGGCACGTTCGCCGGCGTCGGTGAGCGCGTACACGTCGGCGATCCCCTCGGTCCGTCGGTCGAGGAACCCCGACTCGATGAGCGCGGTCAGCGTGGCGTAGAACGACCCCGGATCGATCCGCTGGTCGTAGTGCGATTCGAGTCGGTTTTTCAGCGACTGCGCCCGCAACTCGCCGGCGTCGTACAGCAGCGCGCACAGGTCGCGGCGACGGCCGCTGTGAAGCCACTTCGTCATACTCACGGTTCCGCCCGACGCCTCACGACCGTTTCGGTCGCGGCCGACTACCGGGACTCGCGGACCGTCACTCTCCCCGCACGTGGATCGACGACCCGAGATACTTGTGCAGGACCTCGGCGACGGAATCGGCGTTGAACCGGGTGAGGTCGGACGCGATCGTCGACCGCAGCGCGTCGAGGTGTTCACGGTCAGTGCGGAGTTCTCGGAAGTCGGCGGCGACGACCTCGACCCCGAGTCGGTCCGTTGCCAGCCGCCGAAACGACGGCTCGTCGCCGATCTCGCCGCGCCACAAGCGATCGCGGAAGAAGAGCCACCCGTCGTCGCCCGGACCCGCCGCGCGAACCTCCATTATCGTCTCGAATCGCTCCGGGTCGACGGCGGCGCCTTCAGGATCGAGACGGAACTCGACGCGGAAGACGTAGGCGGCGTCCATCGGCGGTATCATGACCTGTTAGAGCATAAAAGTACATACCTCTCGGTCGTGTCGCTCCTCATGTATGTTGAATCGCCTCCGCAACCTCACCGAACGCGCGTACCTCCGGCACCTCCGCCGGGAGATCGAGGACGTGCCGACCCACGTCGCGATCATCCAAGACGGGAACCGGCGGTACGCCCGCGAACGGGGCGACGACGCGCCCGACGGCCATCGCGCCGGCGCCGCCACCACCGAGCGCGTCCTCGACTGGTGTGCCGACCTGGGCGTCGCGGAGCTGACGCTGTACGCGTTCTCGACCGAGAACTTCGAGCGGCCGGACGAAGAGCTGGGGCCGTTGTTCGACTTGTTGGAGACCAAGCTTCGCGACTTCGCCGACGCGGACCGCGTCCACGAGCAGGGGGTCCGCGTCCGTGCAATCGGCGACATCGGTCGCCTTCCGGAGCGCGTTCGCGACGCGGTCGACTACGCGGAGCAGCGCACCGCGGACAACGACCGGTTCACGCTGAACGTCGCCCTGGCGTACGGCGGCCGAACCGAACTCCTCGACGCGGCGACGGCGATCGCTCGCGACGTTGACGCCGGTGACCTCAACCCGGCCGAGGTGGACGTCGAGACCGTCGAAGAGCGGCTGTACGACCGGCCGGTCCGCGACGTCGACCTCATCGTGCGCACCGGCGGCGACGAGCGCACTTCGAACTTCCTGCCGTGGCACGCCAACGGCAACGAGGCGGCCGTCTACTTCTGTGCGCCGTACTGGCCGGATTTCTCGGAGGTGGAGTTCCTCCGTGCCATTCGGACGTACCAGTCGCGAGAGGAGTCGTGGCGACAGGCCCGAGCGGAGCGCGCGGCCGCGCTCGTTCGGGCGGTCGCCGAAGTCGAGATCGCCGAGGCGCACGCGGTCGCGGGGCGGCTTCGCGACCGGTTCCCGCTCGACGCCGACAGGCTCACCGCCGCGCTCCCGGGGGAGGCGCACAACCAGACCGAGGTCGACGACGACGGAACGCGAGAAGTCATCGCTGAGGACGCGCCTCAAAGTCCGTCCAGCGATCCCGAGGCTGAACCGGAGTCGGCGGACTAGCGGGCGGTGGAAAGCCAAGCAAAAGACGCTCTGGTTCGCGCTACGCCGGGTTCTTTCGCGTCAGATCGCTGCCGCAGATCGGGCACCGCTCTTTGTTCTCGTCGAAGGTCCGGTTGCAGCCGACGCACTGGAACTGCCACTCGCGCTCCTCGGAGATGCCGTCTCTGGCGATGGCTTCGACGGTGATGTCGAGCCGCTCGGCGACGTTTTGCATCGCGTAGTCGTCGGTGACCAGCGTCGCGCTCAGTTCGAGCGCGGTCGCGATCAGCCGGGTGTCGGTGTCAGACAGCTCCGCGGCGTCGCCGGACCCGCGCGCGGCGCGCCGAACGTTGTCGAGGACCTCCGGAGCCGGGACGTGGATCGTCATCCCGGAGCCCTCCATCGCGTCGAAGCGGAGCGCTCCGCCGCCGGTGAGCTCTTCGTGCACTTCGGGCACCGAGACGACGGTGTCGTCGGTGGTGTACTCGTGAATGAACGCCGAGGTGTCGAGAACTTCCATCAGCGGGCGACGACGATGTAGTCTTTGACCGCCTGCACGTTCGCAACCGGTACTTTCAGACGGCCCATCTCGTCGACGTCGAAGCCCGAACGCTCCGGGCTGAGGTGTTCGTGGGGGCTCACAAGCAGGTCGGAGAGCTCACCCGACTTGAGGTCCATCGTGATGTTGTACAGGTCCCCGAGCTCCGTTCCGTCGGCGCTCATCACCGCCTTTCCGGAGAGGTTCTCCGCGAGGATATCGACCATACCCACATCGTCCGGGGCAACGGTCTTAAACTCCACGGGGGCGTCGGACGCGTGACGCACGCACCGGTCCGTGGCGATCGGTTTTCTCGTTGACCACTGTCGCTCTCCTCGGATTCGGGACGGGCGCATTTTGAAAGGCTTAACTGACGTCCGGGTGGAACAGTAGATAACCGACCTTTTCGGGGCGATCACTGATGACCGACCACACAAACGCGGACACCCTTCGGACGCCGATCGTCGCCGTGCTGGGCCACGTCGATCACGGCAAGACCAGCCTGCTCGACACGATCCGCGGCTCCGCCGTCAGCGAGGGCGAGGCCGGCTCGATCACCCAACACATCGGGGCGACAGATATCCCGCTCGACACCATCTCCGGGATGGCGGGCGAGCTCATCGACCCGACCGACTTCGATCTGCCCGGGCTCCTCTTCATCGACACGCCCGGCCACCACTCCTTCTCGACGCTGCGCGCCCGCGGTGGCGCGCTCGCCGACATCGCGGTGCTCGTCGTCGACGTCAACGACGGCTTCCAGCCGCAGACGGAGGAGGCGATCGATATCCTCCGTCGAACGGGAACTCCCTTCGTCGTCGCCGCCAACAAGGTGGACACGACGCCGGGCTGGAACCCGCAGGACGGCCAGCCGATACAGAAGAGCCTGGAGGCGCAGTCGGAGCGCGCCGAATCGATGCTCAACGAGAACCTCTACGAGATCATCGGCCAGCTCTCAGACGCGGGTTTCTCGGCGGACCTCTACTGGCGCGTGCAAGACTTCCAGAAGAACATCGGCGTCGTCCCGCTCTCGGCGATCACGGGCGAGGGCGTCCCCGACCTGCTCACCGTCTTGATGGGCCTCTCCCAGCGCTTTATGAAAGAGGAGATGGCAATCGATGTCTTCGGGGCCGGCGAGGGGACCGTCTTGGAGGTCAAAGACGAGCGCGGCTTCGGCGCCACCATCGACACGGTCGTGTACGACGGCGTGGTCCGCAACGGCGACCAGATCGTCGTCGGCGGCCAGGACGAGCCGATCGTCACCGAGATCCGCGCGCTGCTCCAGCCGCGGCCCCTCGAAGAGATCCGCACCGAGAAGAAGTTCGAGAAGGTGGGAGAGGTCGGCGCCGCGGCCGGGGTGAAGATCGCCGCGCCCGACCTCGACCGGGCGATGGCGGGCGCACCGGTGCGAGTCGTCCGCGACAACTCGGTCGACCAAGTCGTCGAGGAGGTGAAAGCCGAACTCGCGGAGATCGAAGTGGAAACCGCCGACAACGGCGTCGTCGTCAAGGCCGACACGCTCGGCTCCCTAGAGGCGATGGCGAACGCGCTCCGCGAGGCGGAGGTTCCCATCCTGCGCGCGGAGGTCGGCGACATCGCGCCCCGCGACATCGCCGTGGCCGAGACAGCGAACCAGGACGAGCACATGGCCATCCTCGGGTTCAACGTCGATCTGCTCGCGAACGCCGAGACCGAGCTCGAAAACGCCGACGTGAAGCTGTTCACCGACGAGGTCATCTACCAGCTGATCGACGAGTACGAGACGTACGTCGAGGAGAAACAGCGCGCCCAACAAGAGACGGTGCTGGACAAGGTCGTCCGTCCCGCGCGCTTCCGCATCCTCCCCGACCACACGTTCCGGCAGAACGATCCCGCGGTCGTCGGCGTCGAGATCATCTCCGGCACGGTGCAGAACAACCGCAACGTCGGGCAGTTCGAGGGCAACGAGTTCGAGCGGGTCGGCCAGCTCTCCGGGATTCAAAAGCAGGGCGACGACGTCGACGAAGCGCGCGCCGGCGAGCGCGTCAGCATCGCCATCGACGGGCCTACGGTCGGGCGCGATATCGAGGAGGGCGACACGCTCTGGATCGAGATCCCCGAGAAGCACGCGAAGATCCTCGAGCAGGAATTGAAAGAGGACATCCCGGCGGACGAACGCGAGGCGCTCGCGGCGTACTTGGAAACGAAGCGGAAACGGGACCCCTTCTGGGGGAAGTGACTGGACCGTCTCCTCGATCCAAAAACGTCCGCAGTCGTCGCGTCCGGCGTCGATATTCCCGGACGTGCTGTACGAGTTACTCGTCGCTCGACGCCAGCATCTGCTTGATCTCTTCCAGTTTGAAGTACGACGCGAGGCTGAGTATCGTCACGGGCCAGAAGCCGACGAACTGTCCGCGCTGTTTGTCGCCGCGCACGTAGTAGAAGTACAGTGCGAGGGCGACCGAGCCGACCGATGCCAACACTGCGGGGCTGAGCCCGTCGGTACCGATTCCCTCTACCGTTTCGACCGTCGCATCGTCTGTTGAGTCGCTCACATGTCCAGTTGGGCCCGGACAGGGAAGATACTTCCTGTTGGTTCGATCACATTCACAGTGTGAGAACTATTCCGACGGATCGCAGTCGCACGGAGCAAGCGTTCGCACGGTAAGCAGGAACAGTCCGTCGCCGTCCAACTCCGGAGTATGCCAAACGATTACACGTTACCGACCCGATGTATCCACATGGACGACATCGATCCGGACACGCTGATGATCGCCGCCGGCGTCGTGATCAGTCTGATTGCAGCGGTAGAGCTGTACGCGGCTTGGAAACGAGCGCGAACCCGATAAGCGCCGAGCCGTTCGGCGTGGGCTCGCGACCCTTCCGAGCGCCGCCACGGTCCGCATCGGGGGCGATGACGGGTTGCTGACCCCGCGTCAGCGAACGGCGCTCGTCGCGTGGGGCACGATCCGAGTCGCCGTCGCTTTCCACCGGATCGCAACCTCCTCGCCCCCCTTGAGTGCCAATCGCGACGCGCTCTCCGCCGTGATCAACACCCGAAAGACCGCCTCCCCCACCGCGACCCGGACCGTCGAGACCGTCTCGCCCGCTTCGACGCCGACGACCTCGCCGCGCAGCCGGTTCCGGGCGCTCGTCGAGTCCGGGTCGACCCGCTCCGCTCCCTTATATATCGTCACCGCGTCGGCCCCGATCCGCACCTGTACCGCGTCGCCGACTGCCGCCCCGTCGCGGCCGTCGCCCGCGCTGTCCACCCCGCCGTGCAGACCGCGCACCTGTCCGACCGGCGTGTTGACGTCGGCCAGCTCGCCGTCGACGCTCGCGACCGTCCCGTCGAGCACCGTCTCCGGCACTTGTGCGGTCGCGGCGAGCACGGCCTGCAGGCGGTCATACCGGTCGAGGAGGTCGCGGCCGTCCTCCGAGAGTCGGCTCCCACCGCCACCCGATCCCCCGCGTTGGCGCTCGACGAGGGTTCCGAACGCCGCCTCCAACGCCTCGATCCGCGAGAGGGCGCGAGCGCGGGAGCGACCCAACTCGGAGGCTGCACCCGCGACCGACCCCGACTCGTGGACCGCGCGCAGGAGCGCGGCGTCGCGGCCGTGGAACTCCGTGCCGCCCTCGATAAGCGCGGCTTGCCCGCGGCCCGCGGCGCCGCCTGTTCCGGTGTCCGCGGAGCTGCTCTCGCTCCGCTCCGCCGTCTCGTCCATACCCCGACCGTCGCCCCGCGAGGTGTTGGCGTTTTCCCTCCGACCGACGCTCCGCCAGCGTAACCACTTCCGGACTACCTCGGCGTCTGATCGCAGGTATCGAACGGGTGGATCGAGCACGTCCTGTGGTTTTGCCGGGCACGTCTATCCTCGCTGTTTCGCTCGGATAACCGATCACGGTTACACGAGGCCAGAAGCTATATCGGGCATCAGTCCGTCGATGTACCTATGACGATACATCGACGTCGGTTTCTCACCGCGCTCGGTGCGGGCGCGGCCGCGAGCACCGCGGGATGTGCCCGGCTCGCCGGTGGCGGCGGTGGCGACGGTGGCGGTGGCGACAGTGGCGGCGACGACGGGCCCGCGGTCGCCGGCGAAACGCTCACGCTCACGACGACGACGAGCACCTACGACACGGGGCTGCTCGACGCGATTCACGGCGACTTCGAGGCGCTGTACGGCGTGAGCGTCGACGCGGTCGCCAAGGGGACGGGTGCGGCTCTACAGGCTGCTCGCGACGGCGACGCAGACGTGGTGATGGTCCACGCCCGCGGCCTCGAAGACGAGTTCATGCGCAACGGGTACGGCGTCAATCGCCGCGACCTGATGTTCAACGACTTCGTTATCGTCGGGCCCGAGAGCGACCCGGCGGGGATTCAGGGGATGCGCTCGGCGACCGACGCGCTCACCGCGATCGCGAGTGCGGAGGCGTCGTTCGTCTCTCGCGGCGACAACTCCGGCACCCACACGAAGGAGCGGAACCTCTGGGAGGCGGCCGGCACCGACCCCGGCGGCGACTGGTACCAGGAGATCGGCTCCGGGATGGGCGAGGCGCTGAACGTCGCGACCCAGCAGGGCGCCTACACGCTCTCGGACCGCGGCACGTTCATCTCGCAGCGCTCGGCGGTCGACCTCGCGATCCTCGTGCAGGGCCCTATCGGGGACGGCCCGGAGGTCCTCGCGAACCCCTACGGGGTTATGGCCGTCAACCCCGCGATCCACGACAACGCGAACTACGACCTCGCGATGGCGTACATCGGGTGGATCACGAGTCCCGACACGCAGGAGGCGATCGGCGACTACCAGGTGAACGACGAACAGCTGTTCTTCCCCGAGGCGGTCTCCGAGGACCCCGACTTCCAGCAGTACGTTCCGGAAGGTTGGAGTAGCAACTCGTCCGACGAGTGAGCGTGCCGGTCGACCCAGCCGTCCCGCTGCTCTCCGCCTTCGTCGACCTCCCGTTCAGGGACGGCTACGTCTGGAGCGTCATCTCCGTCTCGCTGTACGTGAGCGTCACTGCCGTGGCGCTGAGCACGCTGTTCAGCGTTCCGGTCGCCGTCGTGATCGGCTTCTCGGAGTTCCCGGGCAAGCGGTTCCTGAAGTCGGTCATCAACACCGGGATGGGGTTTCCGAGCGTGGTCGTCGGTCTCGTCGTCCTGTTCGCCGTCTCGAACCAGGGACCGCTGGGATCGCTGAACCTCGTCTTCACCAGAGAGGCGATGATTCTGTCCCAGTTCGTGCTGGCGACCCCGCCGATCACGGCCATCACCCTCGCGGCCGTCTCCGGGGTCGACGACGGCGTCCGCGACGCGGCGCGGACCCTCGGCGGCACGCGACTCGACGCGACCCTCGTCGTTTTAAAAGAGGCGCGGTACGGGATCGCGACCGCGATCCTCGCCGGCTTCGGCCGGGCGATAAGCGAGGTCGGGTCCGTGCTCATCGTCGGCGGCAACATCACGAGCGCGGACGGGATCTCGAAGACCCGAACGCTGACCACCGCCATCCAACTGGAGGCGCGGCAGGGGCAGTACGAGACGGCGATGATCCTCGGCGCGGTCCTCGTCGCGCTCGTGTTGACAGTCAACGCCGTGGTCGTTCACTTCGGCGACGGCGGGGTGAACCGCTGATGCTCCGGGCGACCGGCGTCTCCCAGTCGTTCGGCGGCGAGCGGGTGTTCGACCACCTCTCCGTCGAGGTGGATTCCGGTGAGGTCCTCGCCGTCATCGGTCCCTCCGGCGTCGGCAAGACGACGCTGCTTCGGACGCTCGCGCTCTCGCTCGAACCGGACGCCGGGACGGTCGCGCTCGGCGGCACGGACGCGTGGGCCGCCGAGGCGTCCGAACGACTCGCCCTGCGTCGGCGGGTCGGGATGGTGTTTCAGGAGGCGAGCCTCTTCGACGCGTCCGTGGGCCGGAACGTCGAATACGGGCTTCGCGTTCGGAGCTCATGGGGCGACCGGATCGCCGCGGCGCTGGGACTCGCCGAGACGCCCGACGCCGTTCGTGAGTCGCTCGACGTCGTCGGGATGGTGGACAAGGTGACCCAACACGCCGACTCGCTGTCGGGCGGGGAGGCACAGCGGGTGTCGTTCGCCCGGGCGTTGGCGTACGATCCGGATATCCTCCTGCTCGACGAGCCAACCTCGGACCTCGACCCGCGGAACACCGCCGTCATCGAGGCGGCCGTCGCCGAGGCCAGCGCTCGGGGCATCGGCGTCGTCGTGGCGACCCACGACATGCATCAGGCGGAACGCGTCGCCGACCGCGTCGCGGTCCTGCTCGACGACCGGGTCACGGAGGTCGGGCCGACGGAGCGCGTCTTCGAGAACCCGTCCGACGAGCGCACCCGGAAGTTCATCTCGGGCGAGTTGGTGTATTAAGTAACCGCATCCAATTACGTCAGCCTGCTTTCGACCCAGATATTTAAGCAAACGCGGCGGTTCCGGTCGGACATGACCGGTCCACTCGCGGACGACTTCGGACGGGAGGTGACGGGAGTTCGGATATCGCTCACCGACCGGTGTAACTTCGACTGCGTCTACTGTCACAACGAGGGATTGGGTGACACGCGAGGGCCGATGGAGCCGAGCGACGACGAGATGAGCACGGACGACGTGGTCCGCTTCTTGGAGGTCGTCGAGGGGTACGGCGTCGACGCGGTGAAGTTCACCGGGGGCGAGCCCATGCTCCGGCAGGACCTCGAGGAGATCGTCGAGCGCACGCCCGACTCGATGGAGGTGTCGCTGACGACGAACGGGACGTTTCTCCCCGGACGCGCCGCGGACCTGAAGACCGCCGGGCTCGACCGCGTGAACGTCTCGCAGGACGCGCTCGATCCCGACGACTTCGCGGAGGTGACCAAATCCGGCGCCTACGAACGCGTGCTAGAGGGGGTCAAGGCCGCCGTCGACGCCGGGCTCGACCCCGTGAAGCTCAACATGGTCGTGTTCACGCACACCGCGGGCTACGTCGAGGAGATGGTCGAGCACGTCGCCGACAACGAGGGGCTCCAACTCCAGCTCATCCAGTACATGCCGGAGCTGACCGGGAAGCCGGAGTGGAACGTCGACATCGGGCGCGTCCACGACTGGCTCGCCGAGAAGGCCGACCGCGTCGAGCGCCGCGAGATGCACGATCGGAAGCGGTACTTCGTGGGCGAGGAGAGCGACGACGACACCGGCGGCATGGTCGAGATCGTCGACCCCGTCGAGAACGAGGACTTCTGTGCGAACTGCGGTCGCGTCCGCGTCACCCACGAGGGGTACTTAAAGGGTTGTCTCAACCGCAACGACGACCTCCGGTCGATGGGCGAGATGACTCGCGACGAGATCGCCGAGACGTTCGAGGCGGTGGTGGCTAATCGGGTGCCCTACTACGGCGAGTACCTGATCGAGAACGACGACGGCGAGTACGAGATCAACGAGGAGTATTTGGGGACGCCGAGTGTGGCGGACTAAGACGTCCTCAACTAGCGTCCCTCTCAGAGTCAAGAATCTATTGTGGATAGCTCACTCCCAGATACCCGTTCGTTCGGCGAGGTAACGAAGCGGGAAGAGGAGGTAGTATATCGGGTGAACGTATCCCGGAAGGGGTAGCAGTCTGTACTCCATGAGCCCCGGATGCAGCCCGGAATGAAACAGGACCGTTCGGAGGGCGTCCCCGATCGAGTCGGTCGCACGCGCCGTGTAGGCGAGCTTATCCCTCCGCTCGGGGCGACCTGTCGTCTCCGAACACATTTCCTCCACCGCCGCCGCGGCGAGGCGGTTGGCGCGCGGATCGTCCGCGAGTCGCTCGCGGACGGGCTCCGAAACGGTCGTTTCGAAGAGTTGGTCGATCAGCGCGATGCCGATAAGCAGTCGTCTCTCGTCGCCGTGTCGTCGTGTCTCTTCGAAGACGGGCTGCCAGTTCAAGTCGGACGCCTCCAACGCAGCGGCGAAATCGCATGCCCACTTCAGCAGGTGCCACTTGTGTTTGGTCCCGTGAAACGCGAGCATGCGAAGACGATCTTCAGGAGTGAGCGTGGGTACGTCGGAGCCGGCGACAGTGAGCGTCTCTCGCCGGTCCCAGAGCGTCTTCACGTCCGGGGAGAACGGCTGATCGGGGTCGCCTACCCGCCAGCGAATTTCGACGCGTACCTGATCGCGTTGTAGTTCGCACTCGGGCACCAGCGGCATCGTGAACGGTCCTCCGAGGATCGGTGAATCGTCAAGTCTCGGTGCGTCCGTCCAGTCGTATCCACGGGCTTCGAGGACGTCGAGGGCGTCCGTCACGTCCTCGCGAGGGACGAGCACATCGAGGTCGCGGTACGCTCGCATACCGACCTCGCCGTATGCGAACGCCTCGAGCATCGGTCCCTTAAAAGGGAGCGCGCGCACGCCGCGCTCCTCGAACGCGCCCATGAGTTCGTGCAGCTCCGTCGCCAATCGGACGTTGCGCATCGCGGTCGATCTGGTCCGCTCGGTCAGTGCCGACCGAACGCGGTCCGGCACGTCGACCGCGCCGTCAGACGACTCGAGTTCTCGCACCCCTCGATTCAGAAGCGGTGTGACGCCGTGTCGCCGGCTCAACTCGAGCACCCGCTCCCAGTCGGGATTGCGGTCCAATACCGCGTTGAGCCGGTCGTCAGCCTCTACTCCGTCGTGGCGAACACACCGAACGAGGAGTTCGAACTCCGGAGACGCGTCGGTCAGCATGGTGCGTCGAGGTCGTCGATCACTTGATTGACGAGCCGCGATAACCCGTTGAGATCGCGCGGTCGCCGGAGATGTTTGACAGGAACTGCTGACGCAAGGTCCGCACACCGGTCAAAGTTCGAAACCGCGGTCGCATCGTCGCTGAGCAACCCGGTCGTGTAGGTGTTCTCGATCAGTTTCATAATTCCCGTTTTGGGTCTCATTCCCGTGATTTCCAAGCGATTGGCGTCCTCGAGCACGTACACCCGGGCGAGCGAGACCGGCTCGGACGGCTGCTCGTACGGGAGCGGGTAGAAGTGTCGCTCCCTCGCGTCGCTGATTCCCTGCGGCTCGCCGACCGGAACGTCGAAGCGCTCGACGACCGCAGGATCAAGCTTGATCGCGGGGTATCCGCCGCGAACCGCGGGTCCGGTGTCCCCCGAGACGATCGTCGCCACGTCGTCGCTCAGCACGCGATGGCCCTCCAGCAGGAACGCCATCGCGGTTGTTGTCTTCCCCTGTCCGGAGTCGCCCAGAAAGGCGACCGCGGTGCCGTCGACCTCGACGACGCTCGCGTGCAAGACGAAGTGGCCGCGCTGGTGGAGCAGGTGATTGAACGCCGGTCCGAGGACGACGTGCCTGAGAATTTCGCGCGGTACGTCGCCCTTCGGATCGACGACGATCTCGCGTCCGTCTCGAACCGCGACGTCGACGAGCTCGTAGGTCAGGTAGTACTCCGTCGGTCCGGCGTGTTCTACAGTCCCGTTGGTGGCCGCCGCGAGTCCCGGACGGTTGACGCCTCCGACGGTGACCGTCACGTCCGTCGGCTCGTTCGCCGGTCCGTCCTGCCGTGGGAGTTCCGGAAGGTCGAGATCCGAGCGCACCGTTAGTCCGAACGCGGAGTACGACGGCTCCGACGTCGCTTTCACGCGGAACACCCGCTGGCCGCATCCCGCCCGATTGGTCTCACGGTCTCGATCCACTCGCCGGTGGCGTCAACGCACATACTCTCGTCTATTGGAGGATCGCGTATTTCTATGCGCTGTATAACTCGCAGTATCGGACTCCAGAGCCGCACTCGAGACTGGCGTAACACTGGATACTGGCAAAAAACGGTGTTCCGTGAAACGATCCGATCTCGAACGGGATCCGAGACTCCACTGGAGCCCCCGCCTCGTGGATCACCGCGTTAGGCTCGTCTCGTAACTATTGGAACCACTCTGGTTCGCCGCCACCATCGCCGCCGTAGCCGCCGTCATTGTTCGTCTCAGAGAGCTCTTCGACGCTTCCGTACGTTTCGACCGTCGGTTCCGCGTAGTCTTTCATGGGTCTCATACCCAGTTAGTACTCCCGAGAGAACGCGTATTGTTATACTTATATTTCTGAACTGTTCTCATCGATAGACAGTCATTTACACACGATTTTCACTCTACACGTACTGTTCAGGCAGACTGTCTGCCGGCGTCTCTCGGCACTCGCCTCTAGCTCACGGATCGATCTCGACGAGTTTCTCGTCGGCCATCGTTCCCACGAACGTGAGCACGTCGTCCTCACAGGACTCGTCTGCCACGTCGTACTCGTCCGCGATCGTCTCTACGACGCGCTGAACCGTCGTCGGCTCTTGGATAAGTTCCCACACGCGGGGGCCGACCCCCGTGAGTCCCTGATACATTCGGGTTTCCCTGTTGAGAAGCACCAGCTCGCCGTCGACGGTGTTCGTAGTCGGATGGTCGCTCGCGGTAACGGTCGTTGTCATATCAACTGTCATACGTCGCCGTCCGTCCGGGTGGGGAATAGTTAGTCACCGGTTGCGACGGCTTCGGTACGAGACGCCGTGTGCACACGATCAGATCGCGTAGGTCTACCCACTGTATAACTAATCTGCAAAGGCGTGAGGCGGTACCATATGGCGGAGCCGGACATCTCAACGGCCGAAAAGCTGGACTCTCTCAAGCAGGTCGCTCGTCACCGGCCGTTATTTATGGGATCCGTCCTCGTGTTGAGTCTCGTTGCGACGCTTTTGGAAGGAATCGGGCTCACGTTCCTGTTCCCGATCATCGAGGCCGCACAGACCGGCGGAGACGCAGCGCAGAGCGCCGACGGGGTCTCGGGGTTGTTCCTTCAAGCGTATCTCACGCTCGGACTGCCCTTCACGCTCGAATTTCTGATCGGCGGGCTCGCGTCAGTCATGGTCGTTCGCTACTCCGTGTCGTTTCTCGCGAAGTGGCTTTCGTCAATGCTCACTATCGAGTACGAACGGTATCTCCGAACGCACGCCTACGAACTCGCGCTGAGCGCGACGATCTCGTACTACGATAACGAGGGGTCCGACGACATTCTGAACGCGATCATCACACAGACCCAGTACGCCAGTGGCGCCATCAAGCAGCTCCTCTCCCTCGTCCAGCAGACGTTGTTGTGTCTGATGTACGCGTCGATCGCCCTTTATATCGCCCCCGTACTCACGATCGTGTCGACGGCGGTTTTCGGCGGGTTGACGTATCTCATTCGGCACGTGATCGAACCGGGATACACCGTCGGTGACAGAGTGGCGACCGCGAACGAGCAGGTTCAAGAGAACGTTCAGGCCGGGACACAGGGGATCCGCGACATCAAGCTGTTCGGGATGAGCGACCATCTGCTCTCGGAGTTTCGGGACACCATCGATCAGTACACGAACTCCAGAATCGGGCTGTACCGGAACCAGATCGCGATCAGCAGCTTCTACGAACTCAGCGTTGCTATCGTCCTCTTCGGGTTGATCTACGTCGCGATCTCGTATCTCGCGCTGTCTATCTCGGCGCTCGGCGTGTTCCTGTTCGCCATGTTCCGTCTCGGCCCGCGGATCAGCAGCCTGAACTCGATGGTGTACGGCATCGAGGGGAACCTCCCGCATCTCGTCCGAACGCACCGGTTCGTCGACCGACTGGCGAACAATCAGGAACCGGACGGCGGAACGAGAGCTGTTCCGGACCGCATCGAGAAAGTCGAGTTCGACGAGGTGTCGTTCGCCTACGACGGCGCAGACGAGACGGTACTCTCCGACGTCTCTCTCCGGATCGGTCGCGGGGAGTTCGTCGGGATCGTGGGCCAGTCCGGCGCGGGAAAATCGACGATCGTCTCGCTTTTGGCCCGCATCTACGAGCCGACCAGCGGCGAGCTCCGAGCTAACGGCACGCCGATCGACGAGTTCGATCTCCGCGAATGGCGCACCGACGTCGCGATGGTGCGTCAGGATCCCCACATCTTCAACGACACGCTCCGGTACAACCTCACGACCGGTCGGGATGTTTCTGACCGCGAACTCCACCGCGTCTCGGAGATCGCGCAGATCACGCACTTCCTCGACGAGTTGCCGAACGGCTACGAGACTGCCCTCGGCGACGACGGCGTGAAGCTCTCCGGTGGACAACGGCAGCGAGTCGCACTCGCGCGCGCACTACTGAGCGACGCCGAGCTGTTGATCCTCGACGAGGCGACGAGCGACCTCGACTCGAATCTCGAACGACGCATCCATCAGACGATAGAGCGTCTCGGAGACGACCGGACGGTAGTCGCCATCGCTCACCGCCTCTCGACGGTTCGCGCCGCAGATCACATATACACGGTCGAAAACGGTCGGATCACAGAGTCCGGGAGCCACCGCGAACTGATCCGCAACGACGGGAAATACGCTCACCTCCACTCGATACAGGACGGTAGCATTGAACACGCCTGAGGTCCACCGGGGGCCGAGCGACTGGGCCCTGTCCTCACTTCCAACAGTAGACATCGAGCGGGCGAAACCGACTGTATCCGTCGATTTTGCCGATCACGATCTCGCCGTCACGCTCCACCCACGCGTGGGCTTCGAACACGTCGTCCTTCGCGACGCCGAGATGGACTTCGGTTCGGTAGCCGTTCGCCGCGAACAGCCGCTCGCCGACGACTGCCCGCATGAGACAGGAGACATATATCGGAAGAAAGGCGTCGACGACGTTCACCGCCCACGGTACCTGATCCGGGTCCCGAATCTTCACGTAGGGCGGGAGAACGCGAACGAGCAGGTCGAGCGCTCGGTGGGTCCTGTCCAAGCCGACGATCGTCAACAGCGACCGGCTCACGACCAGCATGACCGTCGTCGTGGCAAGCAGCTGTCGCTCCCCCCAAGACAGGGAGGCGACCTTACGCAGCGCGGTGAGCATCGCTCCTCGTGGTCACTTCGTAGTTCCCGGCTCCTCCCGCGAGACACGCCCTCTCACACCCAGACATGGTGTGAAATCACCGTCAGTTCGCTATTAGTTATACTCGGATTTATCGGCGACTGTGAACGGACAGGTGAGTGGCTGCGGGTTCGCGTACGGGCACAGTGGGATTCGAACCGAAATCAGACGTGCTCGCTCGCCGAGGTACTCGCTTCGCTCGCACCTCGTCCCGCTCGCTGCGCGCGACTGATAGGGTTCGAATCCCCTGCGTGCCGGTTCGCTCGTCGCTGCGCTCCTCGCTGTACGGGCACAGTGGGATTCGAACCCACGACCGTCGGATTAGAAGTCCGACGCTCTATCCGGGCTGAGCTATGTGCCCTCACTCTCACCTCAACCGCCTCGTATAAAAAACGCCGACGGTTCGCGCCGACGTCGACGGCAGCGCATCCCAACAGCAGACCTAAGTCCGACACGAGACTACTCGCCGTCAATGAACGTTATCGGAACCGTCGGCCTCCCCGGCAGCGGGAAGGGGGAGGCGGCGAACGTGGCTGAAGAGGCGGGGATCCCGGTCGTCGTCATGGGCGACGTGATCCGCGCCGAGTGCCGCCGACGCGGGCTCGACCCGGCCGAACACCACGGGCGAATGGCCGGCACCCTCCGCGAGGAGGAGGGTGACGACGCGATCGCCGCCCGGACGCTCCCGCCGATCCGGGAGGCGGCGGCCGACGGCGAGGGCGACACCGTGCTCGTCGACGGCCTGCGCTCGACCGTCGAACTGGAGCGCTTCAGAGAGGCGTTCGGGGACGACTTCACGCTGGTGGCGGTCCGCGCCCCCTTCGAGCTCCGCGCCGAACGCCTCGACGAGCGCGGTCGCGACGACTCCGACTCCGATCTGGAAGCTCTCCGCGAGCGCGACGCCCGCGAGATCGACCTCGGACTCGGCGAGACTCTCGAACGGGCCGACGTGGAGATCGACAACACCGGGACGCTGGCGGCGTTTCGGAGCGACGTTCGAGCGGTACTCGGTGTTGGAGACACCGAGAACAACTCCGATCCCAACGCAGACCCCGCGACCGCGAACGCCGGAGGTGACGGCTCGTGATCTACAGCGTCGACGTGCGCATCGAGGCCCCGGTCCGCGACACGGAGGTGACCGACCGAGTCGCCGACGCGGTCCGGAACGTGTTCCCGGACGCGGAGCCGATCCACGAGGACGGAATGTTGGTCGCCGAGGCGCACACCCTCGACGCCTTCTCCGACGTGCTCCACGAACAGGAGATCCTCGACACGGCCCGGCGGGTGTTCCTGCGGAACAGCACCGACGAGGGGTTCGACTTCTCGCTGAAAAAGCAGGCGGCGTTCGAGGGCGTCGTCAACTTCGCGGTCGGCGAGCCGGACGAAGTCGGTGAGATCAACGTCGAGGTCCGCGTCCGGGAGCCGGACGTCGAGGCGTTCATCGACTACGTCGCGCCCGAGACGGACGAGGGGCGCCCCGTCGATCCCGCTCGAGAGTACGGCGACCGGATCGACCCCGAGGACATCGACTACTGAGAATCCTCCGAGGCGCGCCACCGGGACGGGGTGGCCGCTCGCCGACTCAGTCGCTCAGCAGGGACGAGGCGGCCCCGCCGATCGCGCCGAACGCGGCCGGGTAGACGGCGCCCGCGAGCAGCACGGCAGTGACGAGGTCGGGCGCCACGGTCCCGGCGCCGGCGGCGTACCGGAACAGGAACGCCCCGACCACCGCGAGCGGGAGGTACCCGGCGAGGACGAACGCACCGGCCTGCGCCCCCTCGGCAGGCTTGGACGCGCCGGCGGATCGGGCTGCGACGACACCGGCGACGAAGAGCAGAAGCGGCGGGAGGACGAAGAGCAGCGACCCGCCGTCTGCCTGCGTGATGAGGTTCGTCGACTGCGCTCCGCCGATGAGCGACGGGGAGTCGATATCGACAAAGTGGGCGTTGTAAAACAGCCAGCCGACGGCCTGCCACGTCGCGATCGGGTCGCCGCCGAACAGATCGGCGAAGAAGTTGATCCCAGACAGTTCCTCCTCGATCCGAGTGCTCTGTGTCACGTACACGACCAGATAGCCGAGAACGTACGCGACGGCGCCGCCCGCCGCACCGCCGACGATTCTGCTCGTTCGGTTCGACCGCTCGGGGACAGACATGTGCCCGGAATCGTTTCGGCGTTCGTAAGTGTTTGTTGACTCGGTCCACCGAGCGCCGAACTTGTTCGACTACTCGGTCTGGTCTCGGCCGTTCTCGCCTATTTTCGACTATCGAGTCGCCTCGCGCCACTCGTCCTGTGAGATCGAGTACCGGACCTCGTCGTGGACGCTCCCGTCCATGAAGGTCACGTGGTTCCGCAACAGTCCCTCGCGGCGGCCGCCGAGTCGGTCGATATACTTCTCGATCGCCCGGCGTGACTGCTCGTTTTCGGGGAGGTGACTCACCGCGACGAGGTCGAGATCGAGGTCCGCGAAGGCGACCTCGACGAGCGCCGCGGCGCGCTCGCCCGAGTAGCCGCGGCCCCAGAACCGCTTGCGGAGCCACGTGCCGAGGACCGCGGTCCGCTTTTCCCAGTCGACGGAGAGGCCGCCGAAGCCGGCGATCTCGCCCGCTCCGTCCTCTCCCTCGCGGGGGCGAATGACGTAGCCCGCCGCCTCGCCGTCCTCCCAGCGCTCGCGGCCACGCTCGAGGAACTCAAGGGTCTCCTTTTTCGTCTCGTGGGGGTCCCACGTCACGTACTCGGTCACATCGTCGATCCCGGGATCGGACGAGCAGATGCGGTAGCAGTCGTCGAGGTCGACGTTCTCGGGCCACCGAGGCTCTAATCGGAGCCGATCCGTTTCGATCGTCTCGGGGAACATACCCGCTCGTCTCACGGATGCCTATAAAAACCACGCCGAGCGTGTGCCTTGTTGACGTGCCTTGTGACTGTCTCACCCGATTACGCCGTACTCGCGGAGCGCCTCCCTGAACGCCGTCCGCTTCACCAGCACGAAGCCGACGCAGATGATCAGGAAGCCGGCGACGGTGTTGGGGGCGATCCCCTCGCTCAAGAACAGCCACCCCGCGATCGCGGCGAACACCGGTGCGACGTACGAGACGAGGTTGATCTCGATCGGGCCGAGCCGGTCGAGCAGGTCGAAGTAGATGAGGAAGCCGAGCCCGCTGGCGACGACCGAGAGGTACCCGAGCGCGAGGACCGCCTCGGCGGTCCACGTCACGTCGGCGATCGACTCGCCGAGCGCGAGCGATAGCAGATGCATCAGGAGAGCGCCCAGCAGCATCGACCACGCCTCCATGGTCTCGATCGGGAGCTCGTTGTCGGACGCCTGCGTCAGCACCGAGCCGAGCGCGAACGACGACGCCGCCAGCAACACGAGCAGCTTCGGGACCGTCCCCCCGCCGGCGAGGTTGCTCGGGTCCGGCGCGGCCAGCACGACCGCTCCGACGAGCCCGACCAGCAGTCCGATCACGCCGACGAGCGTCAGCCGCTCCGAGGGAAGGAACGCCCGCGCGAAGACGGTCGTCAGGACGGGCGAGAGGCTGACGATAACGGCGGCGACCGCACTCGTCACGGCCGGATCGCTCTCACCGATAAAGAGGAACGCGTGGTAGGCGGTGATGATCAGCGTCGCGCCGACGGCGACGGTAGTCCACTCGTCGCGCCCCCTTGGGATCGGGTCGTCGATGACGTACACCGCGTACGCGAGCATGACGACGCCCGCGACGTCGAAGCGGAACGCGGCGAACAGTACGGGAGGAAAGTACGCCAGTCCGGCGTTGATCGCCATAAACGCCGACCCCCACACCGCAGCGAGGACGAGGAATAACCCGAGGTTCCGTGTTCGGCTCACGCACCGACCTCTCCCGGGAGCGCGCCAAAAGGTTCCGAAAGCGGCCGGACGTGCAGGGAGCCGTGGTCGGGTCGGACGGTCTCGCTTCGGGGGCAACCGCCGACTGCTAGTGGATCCGGTAGCGAGCCACATCTGCGGAGCCGTCGCGGGCGATGACACCCACATCGGCGAGCCGTCGGAGGGCGTCTGCGACCGTCTCTTCGCGGGCACCGACCTCGTCGGCGACGGCCGCCGGGGTGCCCTCGGTCTCGACCAGCGCGGCGAGGACCGCCGCGAAAAAGCGACTGTCCGACTCGGTGCCGAGCCGCTCGTCGATCTCCGCTAAGGTGTCCTCTACGCGGCCCTGTACCCATCGCTGGGCCAGCGAGAGCTCGCGGTCGAGGTTCTGGAGTCGGCCGAACTCGCCGGCGAGGTCGGCCAGATCGCTCGCCGACCCGGAGTCGTCGGGTATCTCTATCGAGAGATGCTGACACCGCGACGCCATATCGAAGCTGTTCTTGGCGGGATACGCGCTCTTCGCGCCGAAGCCGTACGGGGAGACGCTTACTTCCAGTCGGAGGCTTCGCGCGATACGGAAGTATTTGCGGCGCTGATCGTCCGTCGTCGACTCGATGAGACCGGCCTCTTCCAGCTTCCGCAGGTGGTCGATAACCGCCTTCGGGCTCACGTCGAGGTACTCCGAGATCTCCGTGACGTAACAGGGTTTGGTGGCGAGCAGGCGGAGGATGCGCCGCCGGTTCTCGTTCCCGAGGAGATCGAGGAGTACCGCGGAGTCCATTAACATATAGTTAGTGTCGGAGACTCAAAAGGCTGACTTACGTGAGACGAACGGATCGCCCTCTTGCGGGCGATTGTCTCGTTGCGCCCGAGCGTGGGCCGGAGCGAAGAGTAGTTACCCTGCCATCGTAAACTGGTGATATGGAAACGGCGCTCATCATTCTCGACGGATGGGGTCTCGGTGGCGGAGCGGGCGACGACGGAGAGACGGTCGACCCTTCTGGTCGGCCGGCGGGTCGCGACG
Organism: Halorubrum shenae; assembly: GCF_051194165.1. Taxonomy (NCBI): domain Archaea; kingdom Methanobacteriati; phylum Methanobacteriota; class Halobacteria; order Halobacteriales; family Haloferacaceae; genus Halorubrum; species Halorubrum shenae. Next base: position 201,689 of record NZ_JBLZNI010000001.1, read on the forward strand.
CGGTCGCAGCCGCCGACACGCCCGCGTTCGACGCAGCGACCGAACGTGGGGCGGACGGACAGCTCGTCGTCCACAGCAGGCGCGTGGGGCTCCCGGAGGACCAGATGGGGAACTCCGAGGTCGGTCACCTGAACATCGGCGCGGGCCGAGTCGTCAAACAGGCGTACACCCGGATCACGGACGCACTCGTGGAGGGATCGCTGTCCGACAACGACGCCATCGCGGACGCGCTCGATCACGTTGACTCGACCGGGGGACGGGTCCACTTCATGGGTCTCGTCTCGGACGGCGGCGTCCACTCCGACGTCGAGCACCTGCTCGCGCTGATCGACGCCGCCGCCGACGCCGGGGTGCCGGCGACGAGCCACGCGTTCACCGACGGCCGGGACACCGCCCCGGAGATCGCCGACGAGTTCCTCGCGGACGTGACCGCCAAGGCGGACGAGCGCGGGACGGGTCACGTCGCGACCGTGATGGGCCGCTACCACGCGATGGACCGCGACGAGAACTGGGAGCGGACGAAGAAGGCGTACGACGCCATCGTCGCGCGCGAGGCCCCCCACGAGGCCGAGACGGCGGTCGAGGCCGCGACCGAGGCTCACGCCCGGGGCGAGACCGACGAGTTCATCCAGCCGACGCTGGTGGCCGACGGGCCCGCGCTCGATGACGGAGACGCAGTCGTCTTCTTCAACTTCCGGGCGGACCGCGCCCGACAGCTGGTCCGGACGCTTACCGGTACGCGTCCCGACTGGCCGTTCGACCTCGACCAGCCGGAGGTCCGGATGACCACGATGACCGAGTACGACGAGACGTTCGAGTTCCCGGTGGCGTTCCCGCCCCAGATGCCCGAGAACACCATCGGCGAGGTCGTCTCCGACGCCGACCTGACCCAGCTCCGGATCGCCGAGTCGGAGAAGTACCCCCACGTGACGTACTTCCTCAACGGTGGCCGCGAGGTGAAGTTCCCCGGCGAACTGCGCGAGATCGTGGAGAGCCCGGACGTGCCGACCTACGACCTCCAGCCGGAGATGTCGGCCCCGGAAGTGACCGACCAGGCGGTCGGGATCATCGAGTCGGACGACCCCGACCTGCTGGTCCTCAACTACGCGAACCCCGACATGGTGGGCCACACGGGCGACTTCGACGCCGCAGTCGAGGCGGTCGAGGCGGTCGACGCGCAGCTCGATCGGCTCCTCAACGCGGTCGCCGACGCGGGCGGCCACGTGGTCGTGACGGCCGACCACGGCAACGCTGACGACATGGGCACCCTCGAAGACCCCCACACCGCTCACACGTTCAACCCGGTTCCGCTCGTTTACCTGACCCCCGACGGCGACGACGGGGGACACGAGGTCCGGGAGGGCGGCTCGCTCTGTGACATCGCCCCGACGCTCGTGGACCTGATCGGGATCGATCGGCCCGACGAGATGACCGGTGAGAACCTCCTGACAGAAACCCGATAAACGGTGAACTTCGGTCGGATTTCCTCGTGTTCCACGCCGTTTTAAGTACCCGAACAGCTACTGATCGTTCATGACAGACGAAACCACTCCGGTCATCGCCGCCGCTCATCGAACGCCCCAGGGACGCGACGGGGGCGTCTACGCGGACGTCCGCAGCGAGGACCTCTCGACGCGCCTCATCGACCACACGCTCGCGGAGACGGGGCTGACGAGCGACCACGTCGACGACCTGATGTGGGGCGTCGCCCAGCAGCGCACCGAGCAGGACAACAACGTCGCGCGCGTCATCGCGCTCCTCTCCGACCTCGGCGAGTCGGTACCCGCCACCTCGATCAATCGCTGGTGCGCCTCCTCGATGCAGGCGGTCATCTCGGCGTCGGACGCGATCGCGGCCGGGAACCGCGACTGCATCATCGCCGGCGGCGTCGAGAACATGAGCCGCGTCCCCATGGACGGCGACTCCTACGAACACCTCCACCCCAAGCTGTCGGAGCAGTACAACATCTTCCAGCTCCAGATGGGGATGACCGCCGAGAAGGTCGCCGAGGAACACGACGTGAGCCGCGAGGCACAAGACGAGTACGCCGCCCGGAGCCACCAGCGCGCCGCGGAAGCGACCGAGTCGGGTCGCTTCGACGACGAGATCGTCCCCGTCGAGACTGATAACGGACTCGTCGAGGAAGACGAGGGGATCCGCCCGGACACGACCGCCGAGAAGCTCTCCGGCCTCTCGCCCGCCTTCACGGGAGACGGTACGGTGACCGCGGGGAACTCCTCGCAGATCTCCGACGGCGCGTCGCTGACGCTCGTCACGAGCAAGGCGTTCGCGGAGGACCACGGGCTCGACGTGCTCGCTGAGGTCGGCACGAACAACGTCGCCGGCGTCGACCCGACCGTGATGGGAATCGGTCCGGTGCCCGCGACGCGAGGCCTGCTCGACCGTGCCGGCCGGACCATCGACGACTACGACCTCGTGGAGCTCAACGAGGCGTTCGCCTCCCAGTGTGAGTACTCCCGGCGCGAACTCGGCATCGACGAGGAGCAGTACAACGTCAACGGCGGCGCCATCGCCCTCGGCCACCCGCTCGGCGCGTCCGGCGCGCGGCTCCCCGTCACCCTGATCCACGAGATGCAGAAGCGCGACGCCGACCGCGGGCTTGCGACGCTCTGCGTCGGCTTCGGTCAGGGCGCGGCGATCGAGTTCAGCCGATAGCGGGCGGGAATCGTCGGTTACGCCGATCGACTGTCGTCGCCGCTAGTCATAGATAGCCGACGCAGTCAATTGGTCTGTTTAAAAGTATCTCGCGGTCTGTACTGTGCTGTCGCTCTGTGATGCCGCGTCGCGGCGTTATTGAATGTGGCCTTCGCGCCGGAGCTGGTCCGCGTCGTCGTCGTCGTACCGCCACTCGACGTTCGCCTTCTCGTCCTGCCACGCCCACGGCTCCGCGAGGACCACGTCGCCCTCGCTGATCCAGGTTCGGTACTTCATGCGGCCGGGGATCCGGCCCATTCGCGTCTCACCGTCAACGCAGCGCAGTCGCACGTGGTTTCCGCCGAGGTGTTCCGTCACCACGGCGAACACTTCGTCGTCCGAGGGCATTCGGAGGTTCCGGCGCCCGGATTCTTCGCTCATACACATGTTACGACCGTCGTCCGTATAAGTGATGGGAGATGCGTGTGCGCGTGTCTCGTGCGAGTCGTTACCAGTAGACAACATCTGTGCGAATCGTCTGACTCGGCGAGCGAAGCGTTCAAATCCCGTCGCAACGACGCGTGTCGCATGAAAGATATGGAGTCGCTCGTGCTCGATCAGGACGACGAGATGCTTTCGCCCGCGGTGGTAGTGGCGACGATCGTTCTCCTCGCCGTCTTCGTTCTCGGATTCCTCGTGCAGCTCGTCGGCCTCGTCGCGTGAGCGTTATTCACCAGATCGACCGGCGTTCTGTCCCTAATCTCGCCCCGTCCGTCTCCTTTTTAAGAACGGGGGCGGGTCGACGGGTATGAGCCGAGACCTCCTGGCCGAGCTTCTCGACCGCAACGACGAGCACGTCGCTTCCGCGGCCGCCGCCGACCTCGCCGCCCACCGCGACGGCCAGCGCCCCCCGGTCGTCTCCGTCTGCTGTTCGGACTCTCGCGTGTCCCAGGAGGGGATGTGGGCGGTCGATCGGCCGGGATTTCTGTTCACCGCCGGCAACATCGGCAACCGCGTGAGCGACGGCGTCGACGGCGAGCGCACGCTCGACGGCAGCGTCGCCTACCCGCTCGCGTACACCGGCACGGACGCGCTCGCGGTCGTCGGACACACCGGGTGCGGCGCGGTCGGCGCGGCCCTCTCTGCGGTCCGGACCGGCGATCTCCCCGCGGAACCCGGCGTCAGGGCCGACGTGGCTGACCTCGTTCCGATCGTCGAGGCGGGCCTCGACGCGCTCGACGGTGACGAGGACGGGGATCGAACCGACGGGGACGGCCCCAGCGTCCGGAACCGCCTCGTCGAGTACAACGTCCACGAGCAGGTGGCGATCGCTCGCGAGACCGAGACGGCCGCCGACGCCGACGTGTACGGCTTCGTCTACGATTTCCACGGCGCGTACGGGGGGCCGGACGGCGCGGTGTACCTCGTGAACGTCGACGGTGAGCGCGATATCGACACGCTCCGAGACCTGGTGGGGTCGGCACACGCGGACCGCGTCGGCACGCTGTTGTAGCCACCCCTCCCGCAGCCGACAGCCGTATCACGTCGCCGACCGAACCACACGGTAATGGACCGCCGCGTTCTGTTCGCGAGCCTGATTTTGTTCGCCGGCGGCGCAACCGGCGTCGGCGTCGCGCTCTTTGCATTTGTCGGCGTCGACGACGCCACGATCGACGCCGAAGTCGTCTGGGAGTCCGAGCCCGTCGCCGGCGACGACGGCAGCGGCGCGGTCGTCGCCACCATGGACGGCGACCCGCTCGTCCTCCAGCCGACGGTCGAGGACGGAACTCGAACGATACGCGCCACCGAGGCGGGCGGCGGCGTGGAGTGGAGAAGGGCGGTCGGCGGGAGCGACACTGCCGACGACGGCGACGGCACCGATCCCCCCGCGACGAGCGCGCTGGTCACCGGCGAGCTCGGTGGGGACGAGGTCGTCGCGTTCACGACCGAGTCGGGCTCGCTCGTCGTGCTCGACCCGACCGACGGCAGCGAGCGATTTGCCGTCGATCTCGGCAGGCCGGGCGGATTCCCCCCCGCGATCGGCGACCTCGACGGTGACGGCGACGCCGAGATCGCCGCGGTCACGACCGACGGAACGGTCCGCGCCGTCGACGCCGCGGGCGAACCGGTGTTCGAGACCGATCTCGACGCGCCGGTAGAACGACGCCCTCTGGCCATCGACTTCGACGACTCCGAGGGCGACATCGCTCGTGGACTCGCGGTCGCGACCGCGGTCGACGGCGAGCGCTCGATAACCCTGCTCGGCGCGACCGGCGAGGCCCAGTGGACGACGACCCCGTCGGTCACGCCCCTGAGCTGGAACGCGGCCGACACCCGGAGCGGCCCGGTGCTGGCGCTCGGCGGCGCGAACGGCAACCTGGAGACGATCGACGTCGCGGACGGCGAGAGCCGGTACGAAGTCGGCTTACAGGACCTTCCCGTCACCGTCGGCGACGCAGACCCCGGTCGCGTCTACGTCGGCGGGAGCGGCAGCGTCTGGGCGGTCGATCTGCTCGACGGCGAGGTCGTCTGGAAACAGCAGTACGGCGGCGATACCCGGGTGAACGCTCCCGGCGTCGCCGACGTCGACGGCGACGGCACCCCGGGCCCGGTCGTAGTGAACCGAAACGGGGGCGTGCTCGCGCTGAACCAGAACGGCGAGGCGATCGCCCGGGGTACCGTCGGTGGCGCCGTCGTCTACGCGGGGCCGCTGTTTGCGGACGTGACCGGCGACGGGAGCGCGGAGGTACTCGTGGTCACAGAGAGCGGTCGGATCGTGGCGCTGTCCGACTGAGCCGGCGATATCGCTCTGGGCGGGTTTATCAGTTGGATTGCGTGTCATCCGCGTCGCAGTCACCGACTTTCCGCGGTGATTTCACCGGAAACGAGGTGTGTCGGAATAGCTACCGCTCGCGGGCGGGTAGCGTCTGAAAAACGGAAGATAGCCGCCGTTCAGTGCTGCTCGTCCTCGTACACCCACGCGGCGGTGTCGAGGCCGTAGTCGACGAGTTCGTCCTCGTCGAAGAACAGGTCGATCTCGCGTTCGTTAGCGCCTTCGTCCTCGTGGTCCGACGCGTGGATCACGTTCTGGCCGAGGTCTAAGCCGTAGTCGCCGCGGATCGTGCCCGGGGCGGACTCGGCGGGGTCGGTCTCGCCGACCATCGCGCGGACCTGTCGGGTCGCGTCCGCGCCCTCCCACACCATCGCGAAGACGGGGCCGGAGGTGATGAACTCGACGAGGCCGTCGAAGAACGGCTTGTCCTCGTGTTCGCCGTAGTGGTCGTGAGCGAGGTCCTCGTCGATCTGCATGAACTTGCCGCCGACGAGCTTCAGGCCGCGCTCCTCGAAGCGGGAGACGATCTCCCCGATGAGGCCGCGCTGGACGCCGTCCGGCTTCACCATCACGAAGGTGCGCTCGTCGTGGTGGCTCATCTACTCGCCACCTTGGTTGCGCCCTTCCTCGGTCCACTCGAGGTCGCGCGCCTCGCGGCCGAGGAGGTAGTTCTTCTCGGCCTTCGAGTCGACGAAGTGGAGGATCTGTCCGTTCTTCTTGACGTACATCGTGCCCGTGCCGGGCTCGATCTCCTCGCCGGTGTAGTCACAGGTTCGTGTCTCGACCATTGGTTATCGCCCTCCGATGGAGTCGGCGTCGCGCTGGGTCTCCCGGAGCTGGAGCACGTCGCCCATGCGGACGGGGCCCAGGACGTTCCGGGTGATAATCCGGCCCTGGTTCGATCCTTCCTGGATGCGGCACTTGACCTGCATGGCCTCGCCGTGCATCCCGGTCTTGCCGACGACCTCGATGACCTCCGCGGTCGTCGAGTCGCCGATGCCCTCTTCTGCGCTCATGGGTGGTTATCGGAGCTCCGCGACCTTCTCGCCGATGTCCTCGACGTCGTCGTCGGCGTCGCCGGCGTCGACGACGGCGGCGGCGGCCGAGCCGACTTCGAGGCCGGCGGCGTGGCCCACATCATCCTGCGTGTCGACGAAGACGACCGGGATGCCCTTCTCCTCCGCAAGCTCGGGGAGGTGCATCACAATCTCTTCGGGCGAGACGTCTTCGGCGACGATGACGAGGTCGGCGTTACCGCGCTCGACGGCCTTCGTGGTCTCGTTGGTTCCTTTCTTCACGGTACCGGTGTCTCGGGCGACCTCGAGCGCCTCAAGCGATCGCTCGGCGAGGTCGGCTGGGGTTTCGTAGTCTACGTAAACGGGCATATGTTTCTCCTATCCTCCGTGCGGGCTCGCGTGTCCGTCCCGTGGTCGGTCCCTATCGGAACGGCACATCATCAACCCCACAGAGGCTGTAGCACGAAGTAATCCGGACACCCATAAAAGCGCTTTCAATGTCCTGCGCGTGTGCGAGCGGGGATCACAGGTGTCTCGCCGTCCCTCGATGCCCCGCCACCGAACCAGCCGGCGATACGACCCTGTCGTCTCTCGCCGTCAATCGCGGTCTCTCGCTCCCGAGCGCCGTCTCTCGCCGCTGACCGTCGCTCCGACTCCGCGCTTTTTAAGAGTCGCTCGCTCCTCCGTTTTCACATCGAATGGTCCGTCTCGTTCACTATTCCGACATCGAGAACGTGTACGACGTACCCGAGCGGGCGGCCCGCCTCGCCGGTCGAATCCGTGGCCTCTCCGGCCCTGACGCCGCCGTCGTCGCCACCGGCGACACGACCGCGCCGGGCGTCCTCTCGCTGGTCGCGACCGGCCGGCAAGTCCTCGACTTCTACGCCGCGACCGATACCCTTCTCGACACGTTCGGCAACCACGAGTTCGACTACGGCCCGGACCCCCTTCGCGAGCTCGTCGCCGACGCGACCGCGACGTTCGTCTCCGCGAACGTCCGCGACGAAAACGGCGACCCCTTCGGCCGCGACGAGGGCGTCGTTCCGTGGACGATCCGTCGGGTCGACGGCGCGACCGTCGGGTTCGTCGGCGTCACCGACCCCGCGACCCACTCGCTGAATCCGATGGCGACCGACCTCACGTTCGACGATCCGGTCGCCGCGGCGCGGGACGCGTTCGCGGAGATGCGTGTCGAGGCCGCCGATCGCGGCGACGAATTGGACCACGCCGTCGTGCTCTCGCACCTCGGCGCGGGCGACGACGACCTCGCCCGCGAGCTCGACGTGGACGTGATCCTCGGCGGCCACATCCACAGCCCGCGCAACGAACGGGTGGCCGACACCCTGCTGGTCCGCCCTGGAGTCAACGGCGAGCGCGTCGTCGAGGTCGACCTCGGCGGGGCGGGAGACGGTGGCGAACGCTCTGTCCCCACCGCGACCCTCCACGAGCCTGACGGCGCCGAGCCGGCCGCCGGGCTCGAAGCGGCCCTCGAAGAGCGGATGGCCGCGGCCGACCTCGACGAGGTCGTCGACAGCGTCGACGAGCCGATAGCGCGGACCGGCGAGGTCGTCCACGGCGGGGAGTGTCGAGTCGGGAACTTCGCCGCGGACGCGTTCCGCTGGGCGCTCAACGCCGACGTGGGGCTGTCGAACGCGGGCGGGCTCCGGCAGGGCGACCCCTGGGCCGGCGACGTGACCAAGGCCGACCTGATCAGCCTGATCCCGTTCGAGGAGCCCGTGGCGCTCGCGTCCGTCACCGGTGCGGAACTGCGCGACGTGCTCCGCGAGATGGCCGCGCCCGACGTGGACTTCGGCGAGGACGCCTGGTGGCACGGTCACGTCTCGAACGCCCGGGTCGTCTGGGACGCCGACGCCGAGCTCCTCTTGGAGGCCACCGTCGGGGGCGAGCCGATCGATCCCGAGGGGCGCTACACCGTCGCCGTCTCGGAATACCTGCTCCACTCCGACCACGAGTTCCCGACGCTCGCGCAGCGTCACCGGGTCGACGAGGCCGACATCCAGTACGAGGTGCTCGCCGGCTACGCCCGCGAACACGGGATCGATCCGCAGATCGAAGGCCGGATCGAGATCCGGAACCGCGAAGCGATCGCCGGCGAGAGTCGATAAGAAGCCAGAAACCGCCTACGCGCCCCTGTCGATGAACTGCTCGGCGCCCTCGTAGAACCAGTAGCCGTTTTCGCGCATCACGCGTCCGAGTTCCTGGTGGAACTCGACGAAGTCCGCGAACTCCTCTTTCTCGACGTTCTCGAAGATCTCCTCGACGGAGACGACCGTCTCGAAATCGATCCGGATCGGGTGGTCGCCGTACTGCTCGACGTAGTCGGCCGCCGACAGCGGGAAGTCCTCCCCCTCGTCGATCTTCTTCGCGAGTACCGCGTGTCCGTACTGCCGCATGCCCTCGCTCCCCTGCTCGCCGTCGGGGTCGTGTGGCCAATCCATGTTTCAGGGTTCATCGGGGCCGGGCATAGTCATTACGGAAATCCCGACCGCTCCCGCCTCGTCTCGTGACCGTCTCGACGACCGGTCCGGCGGTTCCGTCCTGCTCCGATATCGTTCCCGACGAGACCGCTTGGCCACGCTGAAATGTAATTAAATTGTAACTCAATTTATTAACTATATAACATAAGGTAAAAACATTTAGAATACTGTGCGAAAATCTTGTACATGGATCACACATGAGAGCAGTTGTATACCAAGGCCCGTACGACGTGGCCATCGAAGACGTAGACGAACCGGAGATCGAGCACCCGAACGACGTCGTCATCGACATCACGACCTCGTGTATCTGCGGGTCCGACCTGCACATGTACGAGGGGCGGACCTCGGCCGAGGAGGGAATCGTGTTCGGCCACGAGAACATGGGGACCGTCTCTGAGGTGGGGGAGGCAGTCTCGACGCTGGAGGAGGGCGACCGCATCGTCCTGCCGTTCAACGTCTCCTGCGGATTCTGTCAGAACTGCGAGGAGGGATACACCGGCTTCTGTACCAACGTCAACCCCGGCTTCGCGGGCGGCGCGTACGGCTACGTCGCCATGGGGCCGTATAAGGGCGGACAGGCCGAGAAACTGCGCGTCCCCTACGCCGACCACAACGCCCTGAAACTGCCCGAAGGGCGCGAACACGAGGACGCGTTCTCGCTGCTCGCGGACATCTTCCCGACCGGCTGGCACGGCACGGAGCTGGCGAACCTCCAGCCCGGCGAGTCGGTCGCCATCTTCGGGGCCGGCCCGGTCGGGCTGATGGCTGCCTACAGCGCGAAGATCAAGGGCGCCGCCGATATCTACGTCGTTGACCAGGTGCCAAGCCGACTGGAGTTGGCCGAGGAACACTGCGACGCCACCGCCATCGACTTCTCCGAGGGTGACCCGGTCGATCAGATCATCGAGGAACACGGCGGGATGGTCGACAAGGGCGTCGACGCGGTCGGGTATCAGGCGACCGACCCCGACGACGTCGACACCGATACGGAGGACTACTCCTACCAGCCGGCCAAGGAGAACCCGGCGGTCGTGATCAACAATCTCATTCGCGTGGTCCGACCCACCGGCGAGCTCGGCATTCCCGGCCTGTACGTGCCGGAGGACCCGGGCGCGCCCGACGACATGGCCGCGCAAGGGCGGCTCGGGATCGACTTCGGGAAGTTCTTCGAGAAGGGACTCAAGTGCGGCACGGGGCAGTGTAACGTGAAGTCGTACAATCGGTACCTCCGCGACATGATCATCGAGGGGCGCGCCGACCCGAGCTGGGTCGTCTCGCACCGCGTCAACCTCGACGAGGCGCCGGAGATGTACGAGGCGTTCGACGCCCGCGAGGAGGGCGTCACGAAGGTCCTGCTCGAGCCCTGAACACCGGATCGAAGCCCCGCCGTCGCCGTTCCGCTTTTTTAAGGCCCGACGACTGTCAGGCTCGGAGCCACGCCTTCGGGTGCTCGTCCCGGAGATGCGACTGGTACTGCCCGATCAGTTCCGGGTAGCCGTCGGCGACGCAGTGCCAATCGCAGTGATCGCAGCCGCGCTCGACCGCCTCGTCGCTTCCCTGAACGTGTCCGCCGCGCCTGTAGGTAACCATGAGTGTCTCGTCGCGGACGATCCGCGTTGATAGGTACCGTACGTCACGAGCGGGGTTCACTCTGTCGGGGTTCGAGAGGCGTGTTCCCTCCGCCCAGATCGGCGAAACCGGTATGTCGGTTCCACGCGTTACGACCCGTATGTGTAAGTACTGCAACTGGGCGTTCCACGACGGTTGGGGGGAGCTGTTGAAGTACGACGACGTCTACCAGTCGGCGGTCGGCGCCGAGACCGAGTCCACCCACGGGTTCCACGAGGACTGGGACGACCTCCAGGCCGAACTGGGGATCTGAGTCGCCGCCCTCAGATCGGAAACGCGTCCGCGCTCTCGACCGCCTCGGGGCTCGACGCCGCCAACTTGTCGAGTTCTCGCCGGATCCGCGCCTCGTCCATCTCGCTGCCGATGAACACGAGCCGCGTGCGGCGGTCGTCGTCGGGGCCCCACTCGCCGATCGGACCCGCCTGCACCGAGGGGCCGGCCTGACTCACGCCGATGACCTCGTCGGTGCCCGCGACGTTCGCGACGCCCTTCGCCCGCACGATGGCGCCGTCCCAGTCGTCGAGCCAGTCCGCGAACGGCTCCGGTGCGAGGGCCTCGTCGGAGCGGTAGACGAACGAGTCGACGCCGTGGGCCGCGGCGGCCCCCTCGGCGTGGCTGTGGTCGTGGTGATCGTCGCCTCCCTCGGAGTCGCCGTCGCCCTCGCTCTCGGCGATCGCGCGCTTCCACCCCGGTGACTGTGCGGCCGTCTCGAAGTCAAACCGCCCGGTGTCGAGTACCTCGTCGGGGTCGACCTCTGAGTGGCTCGTCCGAAGCCGCATCGCTCGCGGGCCGAGCCGCTCGGCGACCGACTCGATCTCGTCGAGCACGTCGTCGGGGACCATGTCCGTCTTGTTCATCACGAGCACGTCGCAGAACTCGATCCCCTCGACGAGCACGTCCGCGAGGGGGCGGTCGGCTGCCGGCTCTCCGTCTCCCGGGAGGTTCTCGCCCGCGTCGAACTCCTTCCAGAAGCCGTAGGTGTCGAGGACGGTTACCATCGTGTCGAGCCGGAAGCGCTCGGTCGGGTCGACGTCGGAGTCCTCGGTGCCTTCGGTGAACGCCCGCGCGATCGGAATCGGCTCGGAGATACCCGACGACTCCACGAGGAGATAGTCGAACTCGCGCGATTCTGCGAGCGTCGCGGCCTCGCTCAGCAGGTCGTCTTGGAGCCGACAGCAGATACAGCCGTTCGAGAGGTCGACGATCCCTTCCTCCTCGTTCTCGCGCGCGACGAGCTCCGCGTCGACGTTCACCTCGCCCATGTCGTTCAGGATGACGGCGATCCGCCTGTCGCCGGGGTTCGCGAGCAGGTGATTCACCATCGTCGTCTTCCCGGCGCCGAGGTATCCGCTGAGAACGGTCACGGGGATTCGATCGTCGCTCATGTGTGTCACTGAGAGACGTGCTATTCGTATGAAACGATCGATCGGAACGTTTCTCGGGTCTTCGAGCGTGGGAGGAGGTCAAGTGAGCTATCCGCCAATCGCTAAGAAGGTAAACGTAATACAATATGCGTTTGATTAACCGTTACTAACACGATCGACTTGCGTATCAACCGTGATATTTGCCCACATACCTATTTATCAAACTGAGTAGGTTTATAATCTATGTTAGATAGAATTGCCATTGACCGGTTGGATCTACGGCCGAAACTCATCATCGCGTTCGTCTTAGTGGCGCTACTGGTGGGCGTCACCGGGGCAGTCGGATATCAAGCCGTTGGAGACGTCGATAGCGAGGCACACGTCATCTCTGAGGATGCCGACAAGATCGATGCCTCGTTGAACATGCTCGTCGCCATTGAGGAGCAACAGGTCGCCGTGCACGCCGCCCTCCTCGGAGAGGAAGGAGAGCGGGCCAAGTTTGAGGCGGCCGGGGAGAGATTCGATAAGTACTCCGCGGGGCTGCAACAACAGGAACTGACTGAACAAGAGCAAGAAGAGGTTCAGACATTGCAGGCGCAGCATGAAGAGTACTCTGCGATCGCTCAGGAACTGTTTGCGGCCGTAGAAGCCGGCGATATGGACCTAGCACAAGCGAGGAGCGAGGAGCTGGACTTGATCGTCGCCGAGACCAAAGAGTCCGCCACTGCGCTCGAACAGGCGGCCATCGAAGACAAGGAGGCGTCAGTCGCCGTCGCCGATGAGACGGCGCAAACCGCACAGCAGACGGTTCTCGGATTAACCGTCGGAGCGTTCATCGTGGCGATCGTAATCGGGCTGTTCGTGGCCGGCCGCATCACGCCGCCGATCAAACAGCTGTCCGAGGGTCTCGTGGCGATCAGCAACGGAGACTTCGGGAATGACATCGATCCCCACGTCGAGAGCGACGAAATCGGCCGTATGGTCGATGCGTACAACAAGATGCAAGAGAACCTCCAAGGCGTGTTCGCCCAGATCGGAACAGCGAGCAGTGGTCTCAAACAAGGCGACCTCGGCTGGGAGTTCGAAGCGGAATACCCGGGCCAGTACGGCGAGACGATCGAGAACCTCGGAGCGGGCGCCGAGGAGCTCGCCGCGAGTTTCGGGTCGATCCAGCGCGTGAGCGACGACCTCCAGAATGGCGTTCTCGACAACGACGTCAACACCGACCGGCCCGGACAGTACGGTGCCGTCCTTGATGATCTGGCGACGGGAACGAGACAACTCTCCGAGAGCTTCGGACAGATATCCACCGCGAGCAAGGGCCTGAAACAGGGTCGGCTCGCACAGGACATCGACACCAGCTACCCGGGGACGTACGGTGCCGTGCTGGCTGACTTAGAAGACGGGATCGACCGCCTCGGCGACAGCGTCGATAACGTCAAGACGATCGCGGGCCGCGTCGCGTCGTCGAGCGAAGTCGTTTCCCAGAACACCGAAGAGATCAAGCAGGCGAGCGAGGAGGTCGCCGGCTCCGTCGAGGAGATTTCGCACGGGGCGGACACGCAGAGTGAGAACCTCCAAGAGGTCTCCAACGAGATGAACGACATGTCGGCCACGGTCGAGGAGATCGCGTCGTCGGCCGATCAGGTGGCCGAAACCGCGGGGACCGCGGTCGAACAGGGTAACGAAGGCCGCGAGTACGCCGCGGAGGCGACCGAGGAAATCCGGTCGATCGAGACGCAAGCCGACGACGCGGCCGCACAGGTCGCCGCGCTCGAAGAAGAGATGGACAAGATCGGTGACATCGTCGAGATGATCACTGACATCGCCGAGAAAACGAACATCTTGGCGTTGAACGCCTCGATCGAGGCGGCGCGTGCGGGAGAAGCCGGAGAGGGATTCGGCGTCGTCGCGTCCGAGGTCAAATCACTCGCAGAAGAGGCGTCAGAAGCCACTGCCGCTGTCGAAGACCGTATCGAGAACGCGCAGTCGAGGACGAGCGAGACGGTCGACGGGATGGAACAGATGAGCGAGCGTGTCGAGCGCGGGTCGGAAACGATCGAGAACGCTATCGAGATGTTCGACGAGATTGCAGGCGCCGTGCAGGAAGCCGAGAGCGGAATTCGGGAGATCAGCGACGCGACCGACGACCAGGCCGCTTCGACGGAGGAAGTCGTCTCGGTGGTCGACGAAGTAGCTAGCGTGAGTCAACAGACCGCGGCCGAAGCGAGCAACGTCTCGGCCGCCACGGAAGAACAGACTGCATCGCTCGGAGAGACCTCCGAAAGCGTTCAGGAGCTCTCCGCGCTGGCCGGTGACCTCAACGATCAGGTGAGCGGGTTCGAAACGCAGGCGAACAGCCTGACCGAGCCGCGAGCGCAGCCCTCGGCAACGGCCGACGGGGGCTTCGAAACCCCCGACGAGATCGCCGATCGCACCGACGATTAAGCGAGAGTACCGACCTTTGCGGCGAGGAGGACGTCACAAGATGACTGTCACGATGCTCCCGTTGTGATCCGGGTCTTCGAACTTGAGGTCACCATCGATCTGAGAGACGATTCGTTTGACGAGCCACAGCCCCATCCCACTGCTGTGTGTGAGGTCGCTGATTTTGCTCTCTCCCGCAATCACGCGGCGTTCCGTACGTGGAATTCCTGGCCCGTTATCGATGACATTGAGTTCGACGGTCGTCTCTTGTTGGACGGCTGTTAGTCGTACCTGTGCCGAACCGGTTTTCGCGTGTACTACTGCGTTCTCGATCAGTTCCTCGACGGCTCGCCCCAACTCCGGAATAGACCGAATCTCTATGTCTGTGGGGATTTCGACCGTTATTTCTGCGTCGGGATGCTCCCTCAGCACTTGCTCAACAGCAGCGTGTGCGATTTCAGTGAGATTGATACTGACTGGATCAGATGGATCTGAGAGCAGTTCGGAAATCTCACGCGCCTTGTTAGCCTGTGCGAGCACGCGATCGGCCGATTCCTCGACTTTTGCGACTTTATCCGCGATCTCATCTGGGGCTTGGTTTCGGATCATCTCGGCGTGGCCCTGAATGACGTTCAATTCGTTGTGCAGATTATGTCGCAGCATGCGATCGAGAGAGACGATGTGTTGTTCTCGCTCGAGCTGCTCAGTCAGATCACGCATCGTTGCAACGACCCCATCGACGTGCCCGCAGTCGTCTTCGAGCGGGTAGTACCGAACATCGAACGTTCGATCTGACCGGTGGGGCCGCGTTCGGGTCATTCGGTGCTGGACGCTCTCGCCGTTCAACGCGCGAGTGAGGTAGGGCTCGACCGTCTCATACGT
Source organism: Halorubrum shenae (assembly GCF_051194165.1). Lineage (NCBI taxonomy): Archaea > Methanobacteriati > Methanobacteriota > Halobacteria > Halobacteriales > Haloferacaceae > Halorubrum > Halorubrum shenae. Next base: position 216,993 of record NZ_JBLZNI010000001.1, read on the forward strand.
GTCAGTACCAATTCCGTCAACCAGCGGGGTCTCCGTGAGGAGTTCGGGACCGAGGTCGTGGAAGTCGCGGTACGCCGCGTTGGCGAAGAGGTAGTTTTGCTCTTCATCGACTGCAGCGATCAATTCCTCCGAACCTTCAATCGCGCGTTCGTACTGTCGGAGCTGAAACTCGCGTTCTTTCTGGTCCGTAATGTCTTGCTGGATGGCGATATACGCCTCCACGTCGCCATCGCCATCGGTGATCGGGGCGATCGTCTGGTGTGCGTAGTACAGTTCACCCGACTTCGTGCGGTCTTGAATTTCTTCTTCCCAGACGTTCCCACTCGTGATCGTCGCCCACAACTGCTCGTAATATTCGTCGGGCATCTCGCCGGACTTGAGCAGACGGGGAGTCAATCCCATAACCTCGCTGCTGTCGTAGCCGGTGAGCTGTTCGAAGGCCGGATTGACGTACGTTATCGTGCCGTCCGGGTCCGTCATGTAGATCGCGTGGCCGGCCGCTTCGACCGCTCGCTGGAACCGACGCAGCATCTGTTGATACTCGACGCGTTCTGTGACGTCTTCTTGGAAGCCGACGTAATGTGTGACGGTGCCCGAGTCCGTCGTGACCGGCGCGATCGTCACTCGGTTCCAGAACTCTGTCCCGTCCTCTCGGTAGTTTCTCAGCTCGACGGTTACGGATTCCTCGGCGTCGATCGTGTCGTGTATCTTCGCGATCAGATCGGCAGTGGTATTCGCGCCCTGGAGGAACTGAAATTCTCGGCCGAGTACGTCGTTTTCTGTATACCCGGTTAGTTCATCGAACTTCTCGTTTGCGTAGATAAGTGGCTTCTCCGGCTGTGTCGCGTCGGCGATCGTGATGCCGATCGGTGCCTCATCGATCGCCTGATTCTTGAGCTGTAACTCCCGCTTCCGCTCTTCTTTTTCACTGACATCCCGAAGGATAAGCACGACTGACGGTGTCTCGGTCCACGTTACTCGGGTCGCAGTTATCTCAACGGGAATCCGTGTGCCTTCAGCAGTTTCAAGCTCTCCGTCACGATGGTCGAGTGTCTTCTCCCCTGACAAGACCGAGTCAAGCAACTTCGTGAGGTTCGTGTCGCCGTCTGAGGAAAGAAACTCCGTTACGGAGTCGTTCGAGTCGGGGGGGTGAGTCTCTCCGTAGAGATACGTGGTTCCGCTGTCATTGAGATAGACGATCTCCGCGTCTCGCACGACCGCGATAACGTCGTTTGCGGCGTCGAGAAGCGCTTTCGCTCGAGATTTTGTATCGACGATACCGCTCTGGTCGCGGTAGTATCTGATCGCGTTCCGTACTAACGTCGCAAGCTGCTCCCACTGGCTCTCGTGGTGCTCTTTAATGAGGTAATCGGTGACGCCAGCGGAGATGGCTCGACTGGCGATCGCTTCGTTCCCCTCACTCGTAAAGAGGATGAACGGGAGCGTCGGGGCCTGTACTCGGACCGCTTCGAGAAACGCAATACCGTTTGTATCCGGTAGGTCGTGATCGCTAACGACGCATTCGATCGGCGTCTCCCCTTCCAACATATCGAGGGCCTCTCCGACTGACCTCGCAGAGATAACCTGGAAATCGTCGTGTTCCGGCAGCTCAGATTTGCACGCGGCAGCGAACGCGTCGTCTGCCGTAACTATAAGGATGCTCGCCATCGACGGTACTGTTCGACAGTATCACTGCTTGCCCAAATTAACCTGTCTACTCGGCTTTTTGCAGCTGTCTGAAACGAGCTATCGCACACATCGTCCCAATGACACCGCACTACCGCTCGATCCCGCCCTGCGCTTTGATCCGCATGATGTACCGGACGTTCAGATAAATCTCCTCCGGCGAGGTCTGCTCGTCGGGGTCGTACAGGTCCGACACGCGGTGGAGGATCGCCGAGAGCTGTTTGCTCTCGGAGCTGTCGCCCCGCACGTCGGCGGCGATCGCTCGGAGGAACGCGCGGACCTCGTCGTCGTCGGCGAACTCCTCGCTCGCCGCGTCCCGGGCCGATTCCGGGACGACGGGATCGACGCCGGCAGCGTCGGTCGGGTCGACTGCGTCTCGTTGGTCGCGAGACTCGGCGTTCTCGGCGTTCTCGGAGTCCTCCCCGCTCATCGTTCCCCTGTCACCCCGCGGCGACGCACGACTCCGGCGTTGTTCGCGACGTTCTCTACGATCACCCGGAACGCGTCCCCGGTGTCGCCCTCCTCTAAGACGGCCGGCTCGCCGTCGTCACCGCCGGTCCGGACCGCCGGGTCGAGCGGGACGCCCCCCAAGAAGGGAAGCTCGTGTTCCTGTGCCATCGCCTTCCCGCCGCCGGAGCCGAAGATCTCGTGGAAGCCGCCGCAGTCCGGACACCGGAAGCCGGCCATGTTCTCCGCGACTCCGAGCACGTTCGTGTCGTGTTTGCCGAACATCCGGAGCCCCTTCACCGCGTCGTCGAGCGCGACCTCCTGTGGGGTCGTGACGATCACGGCGCCGGTCAGCGGCAGCGTCTGGAGGATCGTGAGCTGGGTGTCGCCGGTGCCCGGCGGGAGGTCCATGATCAGGTAGTCGAGGTCGCCCCACTCCACGTCCTCGACGAGCTGGGTGATGATCTTGTGGACCATCGGGCCGCGCCAGATGACTGGGTCGTCCTCGCCGGTGAGAAAGTCCATGCTCATCAGCTTCACGCCGAATCGCTCTGGCGGGACGATCGACTCGCCGTCGGTCTGCGGGCGCTCCTCGGCCGACACCATCCGCGGGACGTTCGGGCCGTACACGTCGGCGTCGAACAGCCCGACTCGCGCGCCGAGCTCGGAGAGCCCCGCCGCGATGTTGACGGCCATCGTCGACTTGCCGACGCCGCCCTTCCCGGAAGCGACCGCAATCACGTTTTTCACGCCCGGGAGCACCTGCTCATCAGCGTCCAAATCGTTCGAGATCGACGCCGACAGCTCCACGTCGAAGCCGGTGTCGGCGAGCGCCGCCCGCACGTCGGCGGCGATCGCCGACTCGTGGGGAGAAAAGGGAGCGCCGAGCGCGAGCGAGACGCGGATCGTCCCGCCGGTACCGTTTCCGGCATCCTCGTCCCCGTCAATATCGATGTCGTTCACCAGCCCGAGCGAGACGATATCGTCGCCGAGGTCGGGGTCCTGCACGTCGGCGAGCCGCTCCCGAACGTCCGCTTCGTTCATGCTCGGAGGGAGGGCCGTGGGTCGAATAAGGGTTCTGTCACCCGGTCAGTCGATCCGCGTTCCCGCGTCCTCACCGTGCAGGAACGGGTGCAATCCGTCGGCGCCGAACACGTACGCCGGGGCGTCGAGCGCCAGCAGCTCGCGGACCTTCGCGGCCATTCCGCCTGACACGTCGGTCGCGTCGCTCGCGCCCAGCGCGTCGGCGACCGCGTCGAACGAATCGATCGAGGTGAGTACCGTCCCGTCGCCGTCGAGGACGCCCGGTACCGTCGAGCAGACCCCGACCCGTCGCGCGCCAAGCCCGGCAGCGAGCTCGACGACCAGTTCGTCTCCCGAGACGACGGTGATGCCCGACCCCGCGGTCGCGACGCCGTCGCCGTGAAGCACGGGGACGAACCCCTCATCGAGCAGCGTCGCCGTCGAGGAGAGCGGCAGGTCGAGGTCGGCGTCGGGACCTGCTGGGCGCGCGGAAAGCGAGAGCGGGTGAACCGGGATCGCGGGTACGGCGCGCTCGTGGAGGCGATCGAGAACCGCTCGGTTCAGCTCCGTCATCGCCCCGTGGATGTCCATCACCGCGTCGGCATCGGCGGTCCCGGTGGTCGTCGACACGCCGTGTTCGCTGGCGTGGTGGTGCCCGAAGCTCCCGCCGCCGTGGACGACGACGAGCCGCTCGACCGCGCCGTCGGCGAGCGCGCTCGCGACCGCGTCGCAGGCCGCGTCGAGCGCCGCGTCGTCGAGCGTTTCCGGGCGGTTCTTGTCCGTAATAAGGCTCCCGCCGAGCTTGAGGACGACGGGGGGCGTCACAGACGGCTCATGGTCCGCGGTCACGACTCCACCACCCGAACGCCCTCCGTCGCGAGTTCCGCACGGAACGCTTCTTCACAGCCCTGCGTGAAGGAGAGGGCCGTCTCGGTCGCGTCGCTGGGGTCGAGCGCGACGATACAGCCGCCGCCGCCCGCGCCGGTGAGCTTCGCGCCGTGAGCCCCGGCGTCGCGGGCGGCCCACACCATCGCGTCGAGCGAGCGCGCGGAGACGCCGAGGGCGGCGAGTAACCCGTGATTGAAGTCCATCAGCTCGCCCAGCTCCGCTAGGAGGTCCGGCGACGGTTCGGCCTCCGGGCGGGCACCCGCGAGCAGCCTCTCACCGGTCCGAACCACGTCCCCGATGGACTCGACGGTGTCTGCCGCGAACCGGTACTCATCGCGGAGTTCGCCGACGCCGGCCACGAGTTCGCCGGTGTCGCCGGCCCCGCCGTCGAAGCCGACGACGAACGGGAGGTTCGGCGCGTCGATCGGCTGGCAGTCGTCGCCCTCGACGCGGACTGCACCTCCCATCGTCGAGCAGAACGTGTCCGCACGCGACGCCTGCCCGTCCTGCACCTCGAACTCCGCGCGGTACGCGCGGTCTGCCAGTTCGCGGCGGTCGAGCGGCTCGCCGAGTTCGCGGGTCGCGGCGTCGATCCCAGCGACCACGACGGCCGCCGAGGACCCGAGCCCGGCGCCCAGCGGAATGTCGCTGTCGACAGTGATGTCGAAGCCGGCATCGGGGGCGTCGGCGGCTGAGCGGGCCTGCCGGACCGCGGCGTCGACGTAGCCCATCGCGGCCTCGACCAGCGGCGTCGGCACGTCCACGTCGGGGCGGTCGCCGGTCCCCCCGGAGTACTCGACGGTGAACCCGTCGAGCGAGAGGTCCTCGGCCTCGACGCGGACGTGGTCGTCCGACCGGCGTTCGGCGGTCACCGTGGCGCGTCGCTCGATCGCCGCCGGCACAGCGGGCTCGCCGTAGACGACGGCGTGTTCGCCGAAGAGGTACACCTTCCCCGGCGCCTCACAGACAGTCATACGACTCACCTCTCTCCGGGGGCTTACAGGCGTTGCGCTTGCGGGACCGCTCCGCTTCCGGGGCCGAACCGAGCCGCCACCCTCATCTTTTCACTCCCGGCACCCGTGGTGCGGGTCATGACGCAGACACCGTCGCTGCTCGCGCGGTCGCTCACGAACTTCGTTGAGGGTCTGGCAGTCGCGGTGCCGCGACTGCTCTCGGGGCTCGTTTTCCTCGCGCTGGCGTACGTAACGGTGCGGATCGCCCTCGCGCTGGTTCGGGCCTCGATCGGTCGGATCTACGTCGGCGATCGCGACCTCGTGGGCGATCTGATCGTCACGCTCGTGTCGATCTTCCTGTGGTTCGGCGTCGCACTGACGTTTCTGAAAGTCGTCGGAATGGGCGACATCGCGGCGAGTCTCGGCACCGCCGTCGGCTTCATCGCGTTAGGCGTTTCGTACGCGCTCTCCGAGATGATCGAGGATACGGTGGCGGGCGTCTACCTCCTCCGGGACCCCGACTTCAATCCGGGATACCGCGTTGAGGCGAAGGGCGTGACCGGAACGGTTGCCGCGATCGAGCTCAGAAAGACGCGGATCGACACCGACGACGGCGACCGGGTCGTCTTAGCGAACCGAGAGATCGAGTCGCGATGGGCATACGATGTATCCGATGGGAAAAACGCGTGAGACACCGTCTCGGCCACCCTGGCCGAGAGGTAATACGGTCAGTACGTATCAGGCGATAGCAAGACAGCGGGACCCCACGAGTCGGGTGTCGGGGACAGAATTAGTCTAGGCAACTACCAGAGACTATCTTTGGTGAACTCTTCTGTATGGTTACAATCTGGGACCTCACACTGGATTCGGGCCCGGTCTTGGATATATGAATAAACTCCCATAAAAATGTACAACAACCCCCGAACTACCAATACTTAGCCAGATCATAAAATCCAGCCCTGAGGCCATGAGTGTGGTAACAGGATCTCCAGACAGCCTCACTAGAAAGCCGACAACTACTAGCACAAATCCAGCACCGCATAAAAGATATGACTGCGTATAACTGCATATCCAATCGGGACCTTTTTCGAATCGATTAATACCGATGTAACTGCTTGCGAAGCTGATAATCGCGATCAAGATCGAATTTACCATCACGTCAATTAAAACAAGTTTTCTTATCAATTATTTTGGTGATGTTTGATACTAATTATATATGGAATTTGGTATAATGGCTGCCCAATGATCGTGTGAACCCTCGCTCAGGTCAAAATTGAGTCTCACTATGTCGGCGCTTGAGGCCGGAGGCTCCACCTTGTATTATATGTGCGGACGAAATCTCCCAATACACATTGGCAGACACGCATTCACGGCGCGCGTTCCTTGCGACGACAGGCACCACTGCAGCTCTCGCACTTGCGGGTTGTTCCAACGCAACGAACGACTCGGAATCCACCACTCCCTCCGATGAAACCACAGAAAATAGTGGAGATAGTGAAGACGGCGGTGACGGCGGAGATAGCGTCAGTGATGACGACACCAGTACAAACACAAGCAACACCACGAACACCGAAACAGAGACCGAGAAATCGTGGATCGAGAACGCGAACAATTACTCTGGAATCGAAGACAGGACTGGGGAAGGTTCAGTGCTGATTGAGGTTGGTGCTGGAGATGCTGGGTTATCGTTTGACCCGCCAGCCATTCGCGTTTCCTCTGGCACAACCATCTCGTGGAAATGGGTTGGAGACAGAGTGTACAACGTTGTTGCTGAAGACGGCTCCTTCGAAAGTTCGACTGATGGCCTTACTTATCACCAGACATTCGTGGAACCGCAAGAGGTTCGATATGTCTGTGCCCCACACCAAGCGGTCGGTATGATCGGACTCATTATCGTCGAATCAGGCTAGCTGTGTTGTATCGTGAGGAGAGCGACTGCGTACGAGGACAGCCGTTCAGTCGTCGTCGATATCGAGCGAGCGTTTCTCGCCGAGCTCCTCCTCCAAGCTCCCGCGCTCCCAGCTCCGGACGGCGTCGCCCTCGACCTCGGCGCGAAGTTTCTCCTCTAAGAGGTTCACCGCGACGCTGTTCGCGCCCTCGGGGATGATCACGTCGGCGTGTTTCTTCGACGGTTCGATGAACTGCTCGTGCATCGGCTTCACCGTCGAGAGGTACTGGTCGATGACGCCCTCCAAGTCGCGCCCGCGGTCGATCACGTCCCGGCGGATCCGGCGGAGAATCCGCACGTCGGCGTCGGTCTCGACGAACAGCCGGAGATCCATCATGTCGTTTATCTCCTCGTCGTACAACGCGAGAATCCCTTCGAGCACGATAACGTCGGTCGGCTCGACAGTGAGGCGTTCGTCCTTCCGATTGTGGACTTCGAAGTCGTACTGCGGCATCTGCACCGATTGCCCTTGGAGCAGAGATTCGAGGTGCTCTCTGAGCAGTTCCCACTCGAACGCCGAGGGATGGTCGTAGTTGACCGATTGACGCTCTTCGAAGTCGAGGTGCGAGAGGTCCTCGTAGTAGTTGTCCAGCGGGATGCGGGTGACGCTGTCGCCGAGGTCGCGGGTGACGAGCCGGGAGACGGTCGTCTTCCCCGCACCGGTTCCCCCCGCGATCCCGATCACGAACGAGGGAATGGCCATATCGTTTGCTCGGGTATCGCGGGGTTTGAAGCCTCCTTTTCGTCGTCGTCAACGCGGTCGCAGTCGCTGTGGGGGCCTCCCTCTCGGGATCAGGTGGGTTCCGTCCGGGCGTTCCGTCGTTCTCTCGCCAGTGTCTCCCGCTTTCCAGCCGCGTTTGCGGTGGTTTTTCACCGATCGCCGATGTACGCTCGGAATCCATATAACGATACCGGGGGCACCTTTTAGCTACTCGCAGCAGAATCACGTTTCATGCGAACAGATACCACGATCCGTGACGTGATGCACCGCGAGTTCCTCGGCGTGAGCGAGTCGGACCCGCTGCGCGACGCGGCGGCGCTGTTAGTCGACGAAGAAACGAACTGCCTCGTCGTCCTTCGGGGCGGCGAGCCCGTCGGTCGGCTGGGGTGTCGGGACGCCCTCGAGACGCTCTTGGACGTGGGTGCCGAAGCCGCCGGCGACACCGAGCTCACGGTCGGATCGGTTATGGGGCCGCCACTCCCGACGGTGGCGCCGGACGACGCCCTCGTCGCCGCCGAAGAGCGACTCATCGCGGAGGGGAATGACCGCGTCGTCGCCGTCGAGGACGGCGAGGCGGTGGGCGTCGTCACCGCAGGTGATGTGCTCGCCGCGGGCGCGCCCCGGACCGGTGACGGCGTCCGCGACGCCCTCAGCGAGGAGGCAGCGACGGGTGAGCCCCAGCGCGGAGACGCGGCGATGCTGGGATCTGACGGCGGCGTCGACCCCGCTGTGGAGGCGTCGTCAACCGATGCGTCCGGTTCGCCGACGCAGGGCGTCTGCGAGAGCTGCGGGGCGCTCGTCCCCGACCTCGTGAGTGCGAACGGACAGGCGATCTGTCCGGAGTGCCGCGACGTGTAACTCGACCGTATTCGACACCGTACCGATCGGCTGCCGGTAGGCTCAAACACCTCGCGCGCCGACCACCCATCGAATGGCCGACAGCGACAGCGTGCGCGTCACGCCCGCAACCGTCGATGACATCGATCCGGTCACGGACCTGTGGATCGCGCTCGCTGAGGGGCAGCGGGCGCACGGGTCGACGCTGCTCGCCGAGGCAAACCGTCCCGCGGTCCGCGAGTGGGTCGCGCGCTCGGTAGTCACGAGCGAGGTCCTCGTCGCGCGCGACGGCGAAGACTCCACTGCCGACCCGATCGGGTTCGTCGGCTTCGCGCTCGACCACGGCGGCTACGAGCGCGATCGAACCCGCGGCGTCGTGAGCAACCTGTTCGTTGTCTCCGGGCGTCGCGACGAAGGGATCGGCGCCGACCTGCTGGACGCGGCCGAGCGAGCCCTCCGCGAGATGGGCGCCGAAATTGTCGCGTTGGAGGCGCTGGCCGCCAATGACGGCGCGAGGAAGTTCTACGCGGCACGGGGCTACGAGCCGAATCGCGTGGAGTTGACGAAGATGCTGTCGGCGGGTGGTGGCGAGGGCGGTGAGGACGGTGAGGACGGCGAAGACGGCGAGGGCGGTGACGGCGGCAAGGACGGCGACAGTACCGGAGTCGGCGACGGCGATCGAAGCGCCTGACCTCGCCCTCGCGACACGGCGTCACCTTCGCGGAAAGCGACACGCACTCATAGGAGGACCGAGTACGCCCGCTTGCGCCAGGGGAGCATGGGCGGTTCATGCACTCGACTTGTAATCGAGACTTCCGGGGTTCAAATCCCTGCCCTGGCTTCGAACGATCCGTTCAACTGCTCCCGTTAAGTAGGGTTACGCACCTACTACGACTACTGACCACTCTGAGAGTATGTCTGAAAATGTATAATTAATAGGTTCGACCGGCTGCGTATGTAATTGGATGCGGTAATTGCAGTATAAGAACCGATAACTAGAATATAACTAATTCTGACTCGTCTGACTGCTACTCTAAGGGATAGAATCTTGATGTCGACCAAAGTATTCACCTCCCTTGGAAAATCATGATCGCAAACAATCGCATACTTGTAACCGGTGGTGCGGGATTTATCGGTTCGAATCTCGCGAACCACCTTGCGGAGCATAACGAGGTAATTGTCGTTGATAACTGCTATCTCGGCACCCCGGACAATCTCAACGACGACGTGGAGTTCGTCGAACAAAGCGTTCTCGACGACGATCTGCCGACAAACGTTGACGTCGTCTTCCACCTCGCGGCGCTCTCGTCGTACGCGATGCACGAAGACGAGTCGACGGAGGGGGCTCGTGTGAACGTTGAGGGGTTCGTCAACACGGTCGACCAAGCGAAAGAGGACGGGTGTGAGACGTTCGTCTATGCCTCGACGTCGTCGATCTACGGCAGTCAGACGGAGCCGTCTCCGGAAGGGATGGATATAACGATCAACACGGGGTACGAAGCGTCGAAGATGGGCCGCGAAGCGTACGCAGAGTACTTCGAAAACCATTACGGGCTCTCGATGGCCGGGATGCGATTCTTCTCGGTGTACCAGGGATACGGTGGTGCAGAAGAACATAAAGGCGAGTACGCGAACGTCATCGCGCAGTTCGCAGACGACATTGCTCACGGTGAGTCACCGGTTCTCTACGGTGACGGCACACAAACCCGGGATTTCACACACATCTCGGACATCGTCCGCGGGCTGGAGCTGGCAGCCGAAAACGAGCTCTCGGGGATCTACAACCTTGGAACGGGCAAGAGCTACGACTTCAACGAGGTCGTAGAGCAACTCAATGAGATACTCGGGACGGACGTCCAGGCGGAGTACATCGAGAATCCGATTCCCGAATCGGTGTACGTTCACGACACGTGTGCCGATTATTCAAAAATGGAGGAGGAGACGGGATGGGAGCCCCAGATCACGTTCGAAGAGGGTCTCAAGCAGGTCTGTGAACAGTACCTCGAAAGCACGGTAGAAAGCGTTTAACTACCGGATCGATTTCGCGTATTCGATCGACATTTCGAACGGATATCCGTAGGGCGTACAAGAGGCCGCAGTTCTGTGATCCACTCGCTCTCGGAGATCCGTTTATATACGCGCCCCGCAGATCCGATGTATGGACCGGACCGACACGCTCCTTCTCGGCGTCTCCGGCGTGGTCGCCGCGCTCGTGTTCGCGGGCGCGCTGTCGGCCGGGGCGCTGTTCGGCTTCGACGGGTCCGTGGCTCGTCCGATCCGCCTGCTCGCCGCCGAGCCGCTCGCGTGGATCGTCGTCGTCGCACTCCTCGTCGCAGTCGTCGGGCACGCGTACATCGAGTGAGCGGGCGGAGCGGTCGGCGGGATGGGCGGAGCGGTCAGCGGGATGGGCGGCGCGCTCGCCTCACTCCTCGGCGTCGACCTCGCGAACCGTCCGGACGAGCGCTTGCAGCGCGACGTCGACCGCCTTCCGTTTCACGGCCCCGCGGTCGCCGTCGAGGACGACCCGTTCCGTGCGAACGAACGACTTCTCGGTCCCCCACGGCGCGGCGTAGGCCACGCCCACGTAGACGAGTCCCACCGGTTTCTCCGCCGTGCCGCCGTCCGGCCCGGCGATTCCGGTCGTGGCGACCGCCCACGTCGTGTCGGCACGGTCGCGCGCGCCCGCCGCCATCTGCTCGGCGACCGGCGCGCTCACGGCACCGTCGGCGTCGAGCGACTCGCGAGACACTCCGAGCAGCTCGCGTTTGGCGTCGTACGCGTAAGTCACGAACCCGCGGTCGAAGTAGGCGCTCGCGCCCGGCACGTCGGTCACTCGGGATCCGACCAGCCCGCCCGTCAGCGACTCCGCGGTCGCGAGGCGCTCCCCGCGCTCGGTCAGCAGGTCGCCGAGCGTCGCCTCGACCGGCCTCGACTCGTCGATGTCGTCCATACCTCCGCTGTGACCCCCACGCCCGTGGGGTTTACGCTCGCCGCGACGCAAGCGCCGCTATGACCGATTGGGACGACCGCTTCGCGTCCGGCGAGTACCCGCGCGCCCCGGAGCCGTCGACCGTGTTGCGTTCGTACGAGCCCGCGATCCCCGACGGCCGTGCGCTCGACGTGGCCGCCGGCACCGGCCGCAACGCCGTCTATCTCGCGGAGGCGGGCTACGCCGTCGACGCCCTCGACGCCTCCCGCGAGGGACTCTCTATCGTCCGGGAGCGCGCCGCGGAGCGCGGGGTGTCCGACCGGATCGAGACGATTCAGGCCGACGTATCGACGTACGGGTTCCCGGCGGAGACGTACGAGTTGATCACGATGAGCTTCTTCCACACGCTCGACCGCTTCGCGGACTTGGTCGAGTCGCTCGCGCCCGGCGGGTACCTGTTCGTCGAGGGGCACCTCCGATCGGCCGACGCGACCCCCTCGGGTCCGAGCGACGACCGCTACCGGTTCGCCGCCAACGAACTGCTCCGCGCCGGCCTCGGGCTGACCGTGCTGTACTACGACGAGACGACCGAGGAGCGACCGGGAGACCGTCGACGCGCGACCGCTCGCCTGCTCGCCCGGCGGTCGGACGGCGGCCGGCAGACGTACCCGACCCGCCCGGAGGAGGGTGACGAGAGAGCGGCTCGCGGAGCGAATCGGTGACTGATACCGACACGCCCGGTGCGGTTCTCCGAGAGGTGGTCGCCGAGGCGGTCGGCACCGAAGAAAGCGAATCGGGAGCCATCGACGCCGACCTCGTCGAGCGCGGCGACGAGCCGGGTCCGGTGTCCCGACTCGCCGGGCTCGTCGCCGCGGGCGACACCGTTGTCGGTGTCGTGCCTCGCGCCGATCCCGCGCTCGCGCGGCGGTTTATAAGCGGCCGAGGAGAGACCGACAGGGGAGACGAAGAGACGGTCCGACTCGTCTTCACCGGCCGGGCCGCAGATCGGCTCGCCGGGCCTTCCGGGACCGCTGTTCGATCACTCCTCGCCGATCGCGGGATCGAGGCGTACCGCCACGACGGCGATTCTCCGATCGGCGTGCTCCTCGTCGATGACCGCGCCGTCGTCGGGCTGTTCGACGAGGGCGGACTCGCGGCGCTGCTGTGGTCGGACGCGCCCGCTGTCAGAGAGTGGGCGGCCACGACATGCCGGCGGTACCTCTCCGCGGCGGAGCCGGTGTGACGCGTGCTGGGTGCGAGACCACGGGGACGCGACCGATCGCCGCATCGTTTTTGCACACACCCCGCGAAGAGGGCGTATGAAAGCGTTACTGCTGTTGGTCGCCGGGATCGGTGGACTGGTCCAGACGCTCGTCCCGCGGGCGGTCGTGCGCGTGTGGACGAAGGCCATGTACCGGAATGCCGGCGAGGCGGAGCCCCGAAACTGGGTGTACGTCGCCACGCGCGCCGAGGGCGCGGTGGTCGTGCTCGCTGCGCTCGTCGGGCTGTACCGCGTCGCGACCGCCGAGGACGACGAGTCGGCCGACGACGGCGACGATGGCGACGAAACCGCCGATAACGACGAATAGACGCCGATCGCAATCACCTCGCGATCCTCAGACTGACAGAGGATCGAAGAGTCAGAACGCGGAATCCACCCGAACGTATTTGCATGGCGTCGTAGTAATCCACGCCAATGCCGGACCGGACCTTCCGTCCGCACCCGAACCACGGATCGGTCGTCCGGGTGTTACACGTCGACGACGATCCGGCCTTCCTCGATCTGGTATCGACCTACCTCGAACAGATGGACGGCCCGTTCGAGGTCAGATCGGAGACAGAGGTGGACGACGCGATCGAGGTGGTCGAGTCCGGATCGGTCGACTGCGTCGTCAGCGACTACGAGATGCCCGACACGAACGGACTGGCGTTTCTCGAGCGGGTCCGCGAGCGCGATCCGACGATTCCGTTCGTGCTGTTCACTGGAAAGGGAAGCGAGGAAATCGCCAGCGAGGCCATCTCCGCGGGAGTCACGGATTACATCCAGAAGCGGTCGGGGGCCGACCAGTACACGGTGCTCGCGAACCGGGTCCAGAACGCGGTCGATCAGGCCCGCTCGCGCGCTGCGCTGGCGGCCAGCCAAGAGCGGCTCTCGCGATTCATCGAGCAGTCGCCGCTCGGGACGATCGAGTACGACAAGACGTTCCGGATCGTCCGTGCGAACCGAGCTGCAGAGGAGATCCTCGGTTACTCGGAGTCGGAGCTGGTCGGCGGGACGTGGCTGCGATTCGTGCCAGCGGAGTTCCGCCGTCACGTCGCGGAGGTCGAACGGGGTCTCCTGTTAAATAAGGGCGGCTACCAGAGCGTCAACGAGAACGTGCGCGCGGACGGCGAGCGGATCCGTTGCGCGTGGCACAACCAAGTGGTGACCGACGACGACGGCGAGGTGATCCGCGTCTTCTCGCAGTTCGAAGATGTAACCGAGCGGACGAAACGCAAGCGGGAAATCGAACAGACGAACGCCGTATTGTCGACGGTACTCGACGCGCTCCCGATCGGGGTACTCGCCGAGGACGCCGACAGGCGAATCCTCCGTGTCAACCGTCACCTGTACGACCTCTTCGATCTCGACGGCGATCCCGCGGACGCGATCGGCCGCGACTGTGCGGGGTTCGCCGACCAGATGAGCGAGCTGTTCGACGATCCGGAGTCGTTCGTCGACGGGATCGATACGATCGTCGACGCGAAACGACCCGTCGACGACGAGCGGATTACCCTCGCCGACGGTCGCGTCCTCCTCCGAACGTACCGCCCGGTCGATCTGCCGGACGGGCACGGTCATCTGTGGGCCTACCGCGACGCGACCGACGAGAGAGAGGGGTAGGCGGGCGTTCTCCGGCGCTCTGAGAGATCTCGACCGCGTTAGTCCTCGGGGAGGTACGCCCGCTCCGCGTCCGAGCGCTCGCCGGTCCGCAACACGTGGCAGTCGCGGCAGCGGGCCTCGTATGACTCCTCGGCGCCGACGAGGATCGTCGGGTCGTCGACGTGGGCGGGCTCGCCGTCAATGAGACGCTGGTTCCGGGAGGCGGGCTCGCCGCACTGCGAGCAGATCGCCTGTAGCTTGTCGACGTACTCGGCGGTCGCCATAAGCTCCGGCAGGGGTTTGAACGGCTCGCCGCGGAACGTCTGGTCGGTGCCGGAGACGATCACGCGAGTCCCGTTGTTTGCCAAAGCGTTACACACCTCCACCAGCGCGTCCGAGAAGAAGTTCGCCTCGTCGACTGCGACGACCTCGGGGTACGGCTCGTCGTCGAGGATCGCGAGCGGCCCGTCGCCCTCGTTGTCGACGACTGTCGCGTCCCACTGTCGACCGTTGTGGCTCCCGATCGTCGCCTCGCCGTAGCGGTCGTCGACGGCCGGCTTGTACACCGCGACGGACTGACCGGCGATCTCCGAGCGCCGGAGCCGCCGGAGCAGTTCCTCCGTCTTCCCCGAGAACATCGACCCCGAAATGACCTCGATCCAGCCGGATCGAGTGATCGCGTGCATGTCTGTTCGAGCATGAGCTAGCGACTAAACCGTTTCTCTCCCGGTCGGGGATCAGACCCCGCCCGCGATCGCGACGAGCAGCGCAGCGGCGACGACGTACGTCGCAGCGGAGATCGCCCAGTCGCGCCGGATTTGCGGGAGCCGCTGACGAGGGAGCGCCCTCGCGCGCGGCAGCGGAACGAGCGCGAAGAAGCCGACCATCAGGGCGAGCATCACGGGGGCTGCAATCACCAAGGCGACGGTAGTACCGACGTTGAGCCCCACTTGGACCGCCGAGACGAGCCCCACAAACAGGAGCCCGGCGCCGCCGCCGGCGACGTAGTGGACCCACGTCGCCAGCCGTTTCGGGGCTCGGTTGACCGGGGTGTCGGTGAGCACGCCCGCGGCGACCCGGGGCGCGGTCGTCCCCTCCGGGAGCCGGGGCATCACGCGGTCCATCGCGAGCGTCGCGAGCAGTCCGACGACGGAACCGAGCACGAGACCGGACAACAGCGAGAACGTAGCCATTATCAGATTGTACGGTCGGGGGTGGCTTCAGTCCCCCGACGCGTTGACCTCACTCGTCCGACCCGTCGATCATATCGCCGCCGATCACGATCCGGGACACGTCGGCCGCGCCCGCACGCCTGACGATCGCACGGACGAGGTCGTGCGCGCCGGCGAGGTTGTCGGAGTCGCCGTCGAGAACCAACAGGTCGGCGTCCGCGCCGGGCTCGATGACGCCGCGGTCCAGTCCCGCGATTCTCGCGCCGTTTACCGTCGCCATGCGGAGAATTTCTCGGGCCGGGAGATCGGAGAGCTTCGCCGCGAACTCCATCTCGCGGAACATCGACGGCGAGTCGAGCATGACGTTGTCGGTGCCGAGCGCGACCGTCGTCCGCTCGGCGAGATCGCGGATCGGCGGCACGCCGACGTTCGTCACGAGGTTCGATCGCGGACACACGACCACGGGGGTGCCGCGGTCAGCGAGTCGTTCGAGGTGGGTCTCTTCGGCGTGGACCATGTGGACGAGGAAGTCGGGGTCGAGATCCATCGCGGCGTCGATGTCGTCCGCGTCGCGCTCGCCGGCGTGGATGCCGAACAGCTTGCCCGCCTCCCGGGTCTCCGAACGCACCGCGTCGAAGTCGGCGTCGCGGGCGCCGGAGGCGCCGTACCCGTCCGCGACCGGGAGTACGTCCGGGTCGTCGCGGCCGAACACGACCGGCTCGATTACGCGCTCGCCGTAGTCGACGCCCTCGCCTGCGACCGCGTCCCGGAGCGCGGCGACGCCCTCGACGCCGCCCTCGCGGAACTCCAGGAACGTGCCGGTCCCGACCGACTCCATATACCGGAGGCTCCGCGCCATCGCGGCGACCTTCCGCTCGTGGCTCGCCTCGCGCAGGAGGCGGTGTTTGAGCCCGTCCGGCGGGGCGACCAGCTCGTCGAGCGAGAGCCCCTCGCCGGCCTCCTTGGCGATCGAGTCGCCGATGTGGGTGTGGGCGTTGACGAACGCCGGGAGGATCACGTCGTCGGACTCGACCGCACACTCCTCGATCCGGGCGATCTCGCCGTCGGCGACGACGACACGGCCCTCGACGGGCTCGAACTCCGGACCGATCAGAACGGTCCCTTCAAGGTGCATAGCATGGAGTCGCCGGCACGGGAGTAAAAGGTCACGACAAGGGCACGCCTCGCTCGCTCAGGCCTTGTCCGGTCACGCCTCGACCGATCACGCTTCGTCGCCAAACTCGTCGAGCGTCGTCGGCATCGCGCCGCGCACCTCGGCGACGAGCCCGTCCGGGTCGAGCCCGAGTACGGCGGCGGCGGCACGCCCCACTCGGTCGGTCGCGGGCCGGGGGGCGTAGACCCCGAGGCGCCACTGATTGCGCTGGGCGGTTCGGAGCGCGGAGACGAGCGGGGACTGCCGTTCCAGCCGGCGCACCTCGCCGTTGACGGTGACCCGGGCGGTCGACTCGCGCATCGACGGCTCCGGAGGGACGTCGAGGATCACGTGCTGGCGGGCGACGCCCGCCTCTTCGGCGATCTCGCGTTCCAACGCGGTTTCGGCCTCGTGGTCGGCCTCGTGGACGCGCTCGGGCACGCCGTCGTACTCGGCCCACACCGCCAGCTTGTAGAGGTCGCGCTCGTCGTACCGCCGGGAGAGCTCGGTCGTCTCCGGGCGGCTCCGGATCGCGGCGAGGAAGTCGTGGTCGTCCATCCGGCGGAGCTCGGCCGCGGTCGTCGAAGTCGCGTCGAGTAAGTCGCTCGCGGCCCGGCGCAACATGGACTTCGAGATACGCGCGACGTGGTGCGTGTACACGACCGGGTTCATCAGCGCGCGCGCTAACAGAAGGCTCTCTGCCGTCTGGACGTTCCCCTCGTCCAACACGAGCGCGTCGTCGCCCGTCCCGTCGTCGACGAACGTCAGTTCCCGGACGAACCGCTCGGTGTCGATCGTGCCGTACGGGACGCCGGTGTGATAGGCGTCCCGGACGAGGTAGTCCATCCGGTCCACGTCGAGCTCGCCCGAGACGAGCCCGCCGTACGGCCCCTCGCCGGCGACGAGCCCCGCGATCCGCTCGGGGTCGAGGTCGTGGTCGCGGAGCACCGCTCCGACCGCGCCGGTCGCGAGCAGCTCGTCGACGTCGTCGTGGTACTTCCCCGTGCGGCGGTGCGTGAGCGCCTCCAAGTTGTGGCTGAAGGGGCCGTGACCCACGTCGTGGAGCATGGCCGCGGCCTCGATCCGGTCAGCGCGTTTGCCCTCGATCCCGAGGTGGTCGAGCGCCCGGCTGGCGAGGTGGTAGACGCCGAGGGAGTGCTCGAAGCGGGTGTGGTTCGCGGAGGGGTAGACGAGTCGGACCGTCCCGAGCTGTTTCACGTGTCGGAGGCGCTGGATGGCGGGAGTCTCGAGGAGCTCCGCGGCGACACCGTCGATCTCGATGTGGTCGTGGACGGTGTCCTTGACCGTGATCATGGGTCACCGTTCGGCGGCATGAAACAAAAGCGACGTGTGTCGACCGGTGAAGACCGTCTCCTCCGGGGATCCGGAGCGTTGCCGAAAATTGGAACGGCCGGCACGATTTATAAGGGCAGTACTCAAAGGGTCGACCATGTACGAAATACTCATGGCGATCGACAAGGGGGACGATCGACGGGCGATCGCGCAGGCCGAGGCGATCACGAACCTTCCCACAATTGACGACTCAGTGACGGCTCACCTGTGCCACGTCTTCCAAGAGAACCCAGAAGGCGCCTCAGCTAATCAGATTTCGGCGGTTCGACGCGCCCGGGAGACGCTCGAAGAGGCCGGCGTCAACTGCGTCCACTACGAGGCGAGCGGCGATCCTGCGAACGAACTACTCGCGGCCGCCGATGATGTCGAGGCGGACGCGATCTGTATCTCCGGCCGGAAGCGACGCCCGACAGGAAAGGCCGTCTTCGGGAGCGTGACGCAGGACGTGATATTGGGATCGACTCGGCCGATCTTCACGGTCCCGGCCCCGCGAGACGAGTGAACGGCCGGCGTGTCGACCAGCTCGGTCGCGAGGTCGCGAGGCCGCCGAGGCAGACGCGAGCGTAAAATCGGTCTCGATCGGCTTCATTCGTTCGCGGGTGCCTGCTGGGAGATCGATCCTCGGACCTATTCGTCGACGATATCGACGTCGAGTCGCTTTTCGAGGTCGCGGACGACTGAGCCGCCGACGCCGGCGGTCGCGGCCCGGCCGTCCTCGACCGCGAACAGGTCGTCCTCGTCGACGTCGAGCTCCTCGGCCAGCTCCTCGACGGTAAGTCCGGCGTCCTGCCGGGCGGCGGCCACGTCGTCGCCGTAGCCGGAGACGAGGTACGGGAGCCGGTCCGACTCGTAGTTGGTCCCGCCCTCCTCCCAGTGTTTGGAGTCGCCGGTCGCGGAGTCGTACATCTTCGCCTGCTTGCGGGCGAGCTCCTTCTTCCGGCTCTCCGGGCCGCTCGATTCGGCGCTGGCGCCGCCGGGGCTCCCGCCCTGACTCCCGCCATGGCTTCCGCCCGAGCCCGATCCGCCGTGCCCGCTGGGCGCGTTGCCGGCGTCGTCGTGGGGACGACAGTCCGAGCAGACGAGGAGCTTCGCTCCGGCGACCGTCGCCCGCTGGAGATCCGTGGTCTCGCGCCCGCAGAGCTCGCAGGCGTCGCCGTCGTCGCCGCCGCCGCCACCGCCCGTCGAGTACTTCGGCATACCACGAGTAGAGGACCCCGATCGTTAAAAGGTCGTGGAGAGGTGACCGTCGGTCGAGAAACAATTGCGGTGAGCGCTCGGAGAGCGCGAACCGCGCGGCTGGGGCTTTGGAGGCCGTCACCGCGGAGTCGTCGATCACTTATAAACAGCCGACAACAACACCGCACTCATCTATAAACAACTGATCAACCGTACCGATCTACATACCCACTCTATCGGTCACGGCCCCAGATACCCCCACGCCTGCAGCCGGTCGCCGTCCCCGTTGATCCAGCGCTCGCCGATGTCGTCGCGGTAGTACATGTTGGGCATCACGATGCCGTCGATCCGGTCGTACGCCTGCTCGCGCGCGGCTTGCATGGTGTCGCCCGTGCCGGTCACAACGATGGGCATGCCGCTCTCGCCGGCGACGCGCCACTGGCCGTCGACCCGTTTCGCGTCCTCAAGGTGGATTCCGTCCCGGCGCTCAGTCTCGAAGACGACGGCCGCGTTCCGCGAGTTCTCGTCGTACGTCTGCTCGTCGTCGAACGGGAACGGCGGGAGGACGACCCGAACGGCGATCTGGTAGCCCCGATGGACGTCCGGATCGGGGTCGACTCCGCGTGCGAGATCCGCGAAAAACTGCCCGGTCGACGACTCGATCGACTCCTCCTGTAAGGCGATCGTCGGGTAGCCGAACCGCGGGGTGAACTCAAGCGGGTAGATCCCCGTCTCGTTCACGATGCAGTTGATGTCGATGCTGCCGACGTACCCCTCCTCGGCGAGCCACCCTTCGAGTCTCCCGAGGGTCTCTTCGAACAGCCTGTTCTGCCCGGCCCAGAACATCGACGTGCCCATCTCACCGGTCTGGGGGCCGATGTTGCCCGGAAACAACTTCTTATGCTCAAAATTGAAGTTGACCTGATCGATGAACTCGTTGCCGTTGAAAAATCCGCAGATGGCGATTTCCACGCCCTCGACCTTTCGTTGAAGCTGAAACCCCTTCATTCGGTGGCCCCAGGCCGTTTTGTACGCCTTCAGCACGTCAACGACGTCGCTGCCGTCGTCCTCGCTGCCGACGTAGAGCAGTCGTTTAACGTTCTGGACTTCCCCAAGCGGCTTGATAACGTACGGGGCGGGATGCTCTTTGACGTGTTGGATGCCGACATCGAAATCGTGGAAAATGTGGTGTTCAACGGTGTTGACGCCGTGCTCTTCGAGGATCTCCATCGCGTAGCCGCGGTCTTCTTCGAGGTGATCGGTGTGTGGCGTGCCACCGACGACGGCCTTGCCTCGCTCACGGAGTTCCTGAGCGAGTTCACCCGTTCCGATGTCCGATCCCACCCAGATGTCATCGAAGACGATCACGTCGGCCCAGTCGACCTCCGCGCGCCAGTCGTCCGTCTTCGGGACGAAGCCGTCACCGATCTCTCGATCGCGTTCGGCTTCGATGTAGTACTTCACGTCGTGGCCCTCGCGGTGGACCTGCCACGCGAGGTCGGTTATGAGCGCGGCGTCCGCGGAGACGAACAGAAACCGTTCGGCGTCCATGGGGACGCGTCGCGCGGTGAGGACTTGAGTGTGTGCCCGTCGCGCGGTGAGGACTTGAGTGTGTGCCCGTCAGCGGGGCGACCGGTTGACCCCAGAGCGATCGGCGGCGACCGCCGCCTACGGCTCGACTTTCGGGAACGCCGCGACGAACTCGTCGGGCGCGTTCTGTCGCACCTCGTAGCCCTCTTCGTCGAACGAAGGGACCTCCGCGGCCATCTCGTAGAACAGCGGCTTCGGCTCGTGGTCGTTGACGATGGTGAGGGTCTCCCCGGCGTCCATCTCGTCGAATGCGTCGTGAATCCGGTCGTGTCGGGTCACCGGCGGAATCTCGCGAACGTCGAGTTCTGGCATGCGATCAACCGTTCCCGATACACCCGTATGCGTGTTGAGCCGAATATGTTCGGGCTACTCCTCTCGGCTCACGGTCGTGCGTACATCTTTACGCGGGACCGTGGTAGAGTGACCCATGCAGGAGTTTACGCTGCGAGCTGACGACACCGGAACGATCGAACTCGTCTGTGAGCGGACTGACGAAGAGGCTCCTGCCCCTCGTGTTCGCTCGTTCGCCGGCCGCGACGAGTTTGGACTGCTCGTCGATGATCTGACGCCCGGAGAACAGATACTGCTGTTCGTTAACGACGATGCCTCTGAGGAGTAGCGCTCAACACGCCCGTCGCATCGCTGAAGGAGTACCGTGTACCGGCCGCGACGAAGACGAATCCATTTCCCCCGTGATAGCGAACAGTCGGTATGGCACAGGCTCGACTCAACGTCGAACTCCCGGACGGTCCCTGGGTCGGCGAGGTCTCTCGGGCGTTCCCGGAGGCACGGATCCAAGTACTGAGTGCGACACCCGGAGACGGTGCGGGGTTCGCGCTCGTGAAGATCACCGCGGACGACTTCGACGGGATCCTAGACGCGATCGAAGTCCACGAAACGATCGAAGAGGTCTCGGTAATGGCGTTGAGCGACGAGGTCGCTACCGTGCAGGTCGAAGCGCACGCACCGCTGTTGATGGCGGCCGCACGGCAGGCCGGAGTCCCGATCGAGATGCCCGTCGAGATAGAGAGCGGCGTGGCTCGTATCGACGTCACCGGAGCCCACGAGCGCATCGCCGACTTCGGGAAGATGCTCCGCGGCGTCGGCGCCGAGTTCGACGTCGAGTACGTCCAACAACGGTTGAATCCGGGCGAGTCGCTCACCGATCGCCAACGAGAGATCCTCTTCGAGGCGGTCGAACGCGGCTACTACGCCGTACCGCGCACCTGTACGTTGACCGAAGTGGCAGAACACATCGGGATCGCGAAATCGACGTGCAGCGAGGCCCTCCAGCGCGTCGAACGGACGATCGTCCGGGAGTTCGTCGATGACATTCCCCGGAATCCGATCGAGTTCGATGCCGACGCGGACGACGACGCCTGAGTCGGTTCGCGTGATGCCCGATCCGAATCGCGATGAGCGATGAGGATCGAACGATATCCCTCTGAGGGCGGTCTCGAGTGTCGTTCGTCGCTCGTCGATCTCGCGCAGATCGTCAACGAGTAGTACGTCACGACCGCCAACATGTACCACGTCACATCTGTCGACGAGTACCACGTTACACGTGTTGTATCCGTAACAAAATACGCGGCTTTTTACTATATAGAAACAAAAGTTCGAAAACAAAAAAATGAGGTTATTTTTGCTGGATGTTGCTCTCGAAGTTGAACACCTTTTTATCTGAGGTGACAGAACGTTCGGTCGAACTCAATGTCTCAGAAGACGCACCACGACTGGTGGCCGAACCAACTTGACTTGGAGGTTCTCGACCAGAACGCTCGCGACGTCGGACCGTACGAGGACGACTTCGACTACGCCGAGGCGTTCCAGTCGCTCGACCTCGACGAGGTGAAGGCGGACCTCGAAGAGCTGATGACGAGCTCGCAGGACTGGTGGCCGGCCGACTACGGCCACTACGGGCCGCTGTTCATCCGAATGGCGTGGCACAGCGCTGGGACGTACCGGACGGCGGACGGGCGCGGCGGCGGCGCCGGCGGTCGGCAGCGGCTCGCCCCCCTCAATAGTTGGCCCGACAACGCGAATCTGGACAAGGCGCGCCGGCTCCTCGTCCCGATCAAGCAGAAGTACGGCCGTGCGCTCTCGTGGGGCGACCTGATAATCCTCGCCGGAAACGTCGCCATCGAGTCGATGGGGTTCCGGACGTTCGGCTACGGCGGCGGCCGCGAGGACGCGTTCGAGCCCGACAAGGCCGTCTACTGGGGCCCGGAGTCCGAGATGGACACCCAGGAGCGCTTCGACAAACCCGGCGACATCGAGAAGGGACTCGGCGCGTCCGTGATGGGGCTCATCTACGTGAATCCCGAAGGGCCGGACGGTAACCCCGATCCCGAGCTGTCGGCGAAGAACATCCGACAGACGTTCGATCGCATGGCGATGAACGACAAGGAGACGGCCGCGCTCATCGCCGGCGGCCACACGTTCGGGAAGGTTCACGGCGCCGCCGACCCCGACGAGAACCTCGGTCCCGAGCCGGAGGCGGCACCCATCGAGGCGCAGGGGCTCGGCTGGGAGAACGACCACGGCACCGGTAAGGGCGGCGACACGATTACGAGCGGGATCGAGGGCCCCTGGACCGGGTCGCCGACCGAGTGGGACATGGGTTACCTCGACAACCTGCTTGAGTACGAGTGGGTCGCGGAGAAGGG
The DNA here is from genome assembly GCF_051194165.1 of Halorubrum shenae. NCBI lineage: Archaea > Methanobacteriati > Methanobacteriota > Halobacteria > Halobacteriales > Haloferacaceae > Halorubrum > Halorubrum shenae. The sequence continues at coordinate 240,398 of NZ_JBLZNI010000001.1, forward strand.
CCCCGGCGGCGCCTGGCAGTGGCTCCCCAAAGACGGGGAGCTCCGCGGGAGCGCCCCGGACGCGCACGATCCGGACGAGAGCGTCACGCCGATGATGCTCACCACGGACGTCGCGCTGAAGCGCGATCCCGCCTACCGCGAGATCATCGAGGAGTTCCAGGAGAACCCGATGGCGTTCGGCATGAACTTCGCGAAGGCCTGGTACAAGCTCACGCACCGCGACATGGGCCCGCCGTCGCGGCTCCTCGGCCCGGAGGTTCCGGACGAGGAGATGATCTGGCAGGACCCGATCCCCGAGGTCGATCACGACCTGATCGGAGACGCCGAGATCGACGAGATCAAAGCCGAGATCCTCGACACCGACCTGACGGTGCAACAGCTCGTCAAGACCGCGTGGGCCTCGGCGTCCACCTACCGCGACAGCGACAAGCGCGGCGGCGCGAACGGCGCGCGCGTCCGGCTTGACCCCCAGCGAAACTGGGACGTGAACGAGCCGGCGCAGCTGGAGACGGTGCTAGACACCCTCGAAGGAATTCAGACGGAGTTCAACACCTCGCGCGACGACGACGTGCGCGTCTCGCTCGCTGACCTGATCGTCCTCGGCGGCAACGCCGCAGTCGAGCAGGCGGCCGCCGACGCCGGGTTCGACGTGACGGTCCCGTTCGAACCGGGGCGGACCGACGCCTCGGAAGAGCAGACCGACGCCGACGCGTTCGAGGCGCTCGAGCCGCGAGTCGACGGCTTCCGGAACTACGTCGCCGACGACATCGACCACAAGCCCGAGGAACTGCTCGTCGACAAGGCGGACCTCCTCGACCTGACCGTCACCGAGATGACGGTCCTCGTCGGCGGCATGCGCGCGCTCGGCGCCACCTACGAGAACACGGACCGCGGCGTCTTCACGGACAGTCCCGGGACGTTAACAAACGACTTCTTCGTGAACCTGCTCGACATGGGGACGGAGTGGGTGCCTGTCGAGGGGGACGGAGAGGACGCGGACGGCACGGGCGATCCGGACGTGTTCGAGGGGATCGACCGCGCGACCGGCGAGGTCGCGTGGGAGGCCACGCGGCTGGACCTCATCTTCGGATCGCACTCCCGGCTCCGCACTATCGCGGACGTGTACGGGAGCGAAGACGCCGACGAGAAATTCGTGCAGGACTTCGTCGACACCTGGACGAAGGTGATGCGGCTCGACCGTTTCGATCTGGAGTAGGTCGGTTCGTCGCGCTTGTCGCGTATACGATTTTTAAACCCGTGATCGGTCGGGTATCGGGGGTTCGGTTCTCGAGGAGGGACAATTACCCGTGCTTGCACCAGCAACCAGCCGTCATTTCTGCGAGGAACGGCTATCGCTGACATGGCGTATCAGACCACAGTCGGCTGGTCGCTCTTCACGTCCGGGCTAGTGACACTACTGCTCTTTTTATTGCCCGGTGATTCGCTCTGGTGGGGGATCGGCCTGCTCATAGCCGGACTCGTCATCCTCTATATCCGGCGGGAAGACGTTCTCTGACGCGGTCTTTGAGGAGCGCGCGCCGGCCGCGCGATCATTTGGAAGTCCGTTCTCGGAACTGCGGTGGGACGCCGCAGTGATTGCTGTTCGACTCAACCGACCCCCGCCTCACCACACCGGCGCGAGCAACAGCGCGACCGTGACCGAGATGAAGACGAGTTTCAGGGCGGTGTTGACGGCGATCACCTTCGTCCCGAACTCGGCGCCCCAGATCCCGTACTGGAAGGGGATCGAGCGCCGGAACGTGGAGACGGCGAAGGAGAGAATCCCCCCGATGAGCAGGCTCGCCACCGCGGTCCGGGTGGTGAAAATCCCCTCCGCGGTTCCGGCGAGCGTCACGGCCCCGGCGGTCGTATCGAGGGTGTAGACGGCGATCACGGGGACCGCCGCGCCGGGGAGTCCGAGGAGGCCGGTGATCGGCTCGGCGACGCTCGTCAGCGCCTCGACGTCGACGTTGTTGACGAGTCCGATCACGAGGGTGTAGATGACCGCGAGCCGCGGGACGATCCGCCGGAGGGTGGACCACGACTTCTCGCCGGCCTCGCGGACGCGCTCCCGACTCGTGCGGTCATCGGCGTCGGGGCCGCTGGCGTCGACCTCCGCGAGCGCGCTCCGGTCGACGTTGCGCTCGGAGACCAGGACGCCGCCCGCGAGGACGCCCGTGACGGTGATCGCCAGCGCGATCCCGGCGCGCGCGGAGACGTAGACGGCCCCTGTTCGGACACCCAAAACCGGGATCAACACGGGGATGTAGTAGGTGAACACGTGCTGGACGAAGCCGAAGAACGTGTTGATGGTCACGGCGACCAGCGTCGCGCGGTCGTCGAGCAGGCCGGACTCGCGGTACTCGGCGAGCGTGGCGTACCCCGCCGTCGTCGACGCCGCGGTCGTGAGAATCGCGGTGCCGACCTCGTCGGGGAGGTTCGCGGGCCGGGTGAGCCACCCGGCGAGCCCGGCGACGTACCGGATCAGCCCGAACGCGACCGCGACGTTGGCGGCGAAGACGCCGACCGCGATGAACGCCGAAATGCGCGCGAGCCGCGGGGCCACCTCGGCGAGCAAGGCGACGAGTTCGGCGACGACCGATTGCACGACCGGGACTTCGCGGTCGGCGACCTAATGGGCATCGGAACGGCGGGAGTCGACCGGTCGCGGTGCGATCGCTCGCGGGGCTTATGAGACCCCCGACCGAACCCCCGACAATGGCACCCACGGAGGACGACATCTCGATCGAGGAGAAGCGCGTGTACGCCGGGACGGCGGGCCGCACCGACGCGTACGTCGCCACCGAGAGCGGCGTCGTCCGGGTGGCGCTCTCGGCCGACAAGGTCGGCGCGTTCGACATGGTCGCGCGCGATCCCGCCCGTGACGCCGCGATCCTCCCGCGGCGAGACGCCCCGGGGCTGCTGGGCGTCGCGACGCCCGACGGGCTCCGGGTCGCGCCCGTCGGCGACGACCTCGCGTTCGAAACGGTCGATGCCGACCCCGTCGGATCGAAGTCGCTCGTCGCCGTCGGCGTCCACGACGGCGCGTTCCTCGTCGCCGGCGAAGACGGCGAGATCGACCGGGTCGAGGTCGATGACGAGGGCTCCGATCCGGCGGCGACCTCCATCGGCACCGTGTCGGACCCCCGTGCGATCGACGGCCCCCTCGTCGCCGCCGGCGACGGGGTCCACCGAGTCACCGGAAGCGACGGCGCGACCGAGACCAGCGGTCTCACCGCGGTCGGCCTCGACGACGCCCGCGACGTGGCCGGGTCCGGGATGCCCCTCGCGGCGACCGCCGCCGGCGTCTACTGGCTGGGCAACGGGTGGATGACGGCGCTGGAGGGCGCCGCGACCGCGGTCGCCACCGACGGCGACGGCCACGCGATGGCGGCCGTCGACGGCGACCTGTTCGTCCACGAGAGCGACGGCGGCGAGTGGGACGCCGGGACGTGGCAGAGATCGGACCTCCCGGTCGACGAGGAGCCGGTCGCGCTCGGCTACGGCCCCGGCGTGTCCGTTGTGGTCACCGACGCCGGCACGCTCTGTGTCGACGCCGGTGACGGGTGGCGTCACCAGGTCGTCGGCGTGCGGGGGGTCGCGGGGGTCGCGCTCGCGGTCGTGGAGTGAGGACGAATGGCATCTCAGGTTTCATACGTAGTTGGCTGCAGATCGGTGGCGAACGCCTCCAAAGGGGCAGCCGGGAGAACTCGCCCGACTCGCTGCGTTGCTCAGTTGGTCGCTACGTTTTCCAGTTCGTGATTGCCCCCACGCATGACATGTATAGATAATATACTGGTCCACAGCTTATTATACTGTTCTCCCGTTGTTCAGCATACGATGCCCGAGGACACATCCTCACCACATCGAATACGACCGGACGGCGGTACCGAACACCGTGACGTGAACGATGTCGTCGAAGACGAATGGGTCGAGGAGACGACGCCGTTCGAACGAGTGTACGAGATCGTCCGCCGTGCCTACGATCCGGCGTCCGCCGCTGAGCTCGCCGACCGCGCCCGTGTCTCGCCGACCACGGCGCGAAAGCACCTTCGAACGCTCGAAAGCGCCGGCGAAGTGACGACGTCGCAGGACGGCCAAACGACGCGGTACCGACGGTCGGAAACGGCCATCGTCACCGAACACGCACAGTCGCTCCTCGCGGAACAGACGCCCGGAGAGATCGCATCCGGAATCGCGGATATGAAGGCACAGATACAGGCGTGGCGCGAGGAACACGGTGTCGATTCACCGGAAGAGTTCGCCCGCGAGTTGGCTGTCGGCGACGCCGACAGCGACCACGGCGCGCTCCTCACGGAGTGGCAAACGACACGACGCAACCTCGCGCTCGCCCAAGCCGCACTCGCTATCGGTGAGGCGACTCACACCGGTCACCTGACCGGCACAGATACAGATGACGACGGCAATGGCGATACATCCGTTGTGGTATGACCGACGACGAGAGAGATCAACACCGCCAGTCGAACGAGCAGTCCGAGGCCTTCGGCCCTATCGACGTTGGAGCGTTGCGCGAGATTCGAGACCTCTTCGTCGAACAGGAGCCGCTGGTCAAAACGGCGTCGCTGGACGATCCGTTGAATCCACAGACGCTCTCGGTCGAGCTGTCTGACGGCGTCGGAGCGGCCTCAACCGCTCAGATAGACGTCCGGTGGAGTCTGACTGGGAACTACGCCGCACACTACACCGACGACCGCGATCGGAATTTTCGGTTCGACTGCCACCCGAAACCCGACGCGCCGAGACGGCATTTCCATCCGCCACCCGATGCTCCGAGCCGGCCGGTCGAGCCGTCCTGTATCACTGTGTCTGCGGCCGGTCTCGTCACACGAGCGATTCTCCAACGCTGGCGGCATGCCCACACCCACGAAACGTTCGAGGCGCTCAACGACGCCGAGAATCCGCCGTAGGCGGGCGCTTCGTCGGTCATGAACGACGCTTCCGGTTCGAGCGCTCGTGCTACGCGCTCGGCAGATCGATCTTCTCGCCGTCGACGTAGACGGTCGGGTTCCGGATGATTCCGTCGAGGTGGACGGGCGCGTCGGTCTCGCCGCCGATTCCCGCGTTATCGCCGATAGCGATGTGGACCGTCCCGCCGGCCTTTTCGTCTAAGAGGACGGATCCGACCAGCTCGTCGACGCCGACGTTCGTCCCGATCCCCAGCTCGGCGAGGTTGTACGCGGCGTCCCCGACCGACTCGGCGGCGGTCTCGAGTTCGTCGCGGACCGCCTCGTCGCTGACGGAGATCACGAGCCCGTCTTCGACCTCGAACACCAGCTCACGCCCCGTCCCGAGCAGGCCGTGTGGCATCATTGTCCCGTCGACGACGTACGTGCCGGTCGCGGTCTCGGGCGCGATGAAGACCTCGCCGGCCGGCAGGTTCGAGAAGTCGCCAGGCCCGTGGACCATCCCGGTGTCGGCGAGCCACTCGCGGTCGCCGATCCCGAACGTGATGTCGGTGCCCGCGGGCGAGGTCACCCGGACCTCGTCGGCGTCGGCGACCTGTTCGAGCACGTCGTCGCAGGCGGCATCGATGGCGGCGTAATCGGCGTCGAGCCCGGTGGTGAACACGGGCTCCGTGATCCCGGGGAGGGTCGCACCGCGCGCCCCGGCGTCGCAGGCGCTCCCGCGAGCGCGGGTGTGACTCAGGCTCTTCGTCGTCGGCGCGAGGAAGACGTCGCTCTCGGCCATCGCGGCCGCGACCGGTGCCGGCGGTTCCGTCCCGTGCTGGTCCGCCGGCGGATACCGGAGGACCGTCGTGTCGTCGGTGATCGCGCTCGCGGCCTCGTAGAGTGCCTCGCCGATTCGCTCTCGTTTGTCGTCGGTGACCACGACCACGGACTCGTCCGGCGCGACGCGCAGACACTGCTCGACGGCGGTCTCGGCTGCTTCCGTTAGATCGGTCGACATGTTCGACGATCCGCGACGCCGGGCGTTAGTCCTTCTCATCGGCGACCTATTTACTCCGTTTCGAAACTCAGTTTCATCTCCGCGGCGTGCGAATTAACCGACTGATTACTCTCGGCGTAGTTAATTTCTCACCAAATCGCTCGAAAACATTATACAGTTCGCCGAGCGACTGGTATCCATGATACGCGTGGGCCTCAACGGGTACGGAACGATCGGGAAACGTGTCGCGGACGCGGTCGCGGCTCAGCCCGACATGGAACTTGTCGGCGTGACGAAGACGAGCCCGGACTACGGCGCCGAGACCGCGCTCCGCCGCGGGTACGACCTGTACGCAGCTATCGACGATCGAGCCGCCGCGTTCGAGGATGCCGGCCTCGAGACCGCGGGCACTCTCGGAAACCTGCTCGACGCGGTCGACGTGATCGTCGACTGTACGCCCGCCGGAATCGGCGAGCGTAACCAACCGATCTATGCGGCCCACGACACCCCCGCAATCTACCAGGGCGGCGAGGACGCCGCGATTGCCGACGCATCCTTCAACGCCCGCGGCAGCGGTGCGATCGACGATCCCGACTCCCTCCGCGTCGTCTCCTGTAACACGACCGGCCTCTCGCGGCTGCTCGCCCCGCTCGACGAGGCGTACGGCGTCGAGAAGGCACGCGTGACGCTCGTTCGTCGAGGCGGCGACCCGAGCGAGACCGACCGCGGCCCAATAAACGACGTCGTCCCGGACCCGGCGACGGTCCCCTCTCACCACGGTCCCGACGTGAATACGATTCTCCCGGATGTCGCTGTCGACACGGCCGCGCTGAAGGCGCCGGTCACCGGAATGCACACCCACAGCGTCAACGTCACGCTTGAGCAAGAGCCGACGACCGTCGAGGCGCGAGAGCTGCTCCGCGCGGAGGACCGGCTGTTCCTGATCCCCGAGCGCGCCGGCATCGACGGCGCCGGGGCCCTGAAGGACTACGCGGCCGACGTGGGGCGTCCCCGCGGCGACCTCTGGGAGAACTGCATCTGGGAGGAGTCGATAAGCGTTGAGGGGCGGGACCTGTACCTGTTCCAGAACGTCCACCAAGAGGCGGACGTGGTGCCCGAGAACGTCGATGCGATCCGCGCGCTGGTGACTGACGTCACACGAGAGGAGTCGGTGGCACGGACGAACGAGGCGATCGGGGTCGGGCTTGACAGCCTCCTCTCCGACGCCGGATCGGCCCGCGATCAGATCGTCGCGGACGACTGATCCGAACGTCCGCTGTTCAGTCCCGCCTCACTCCGACGGAGTCGTCACCAAGAACGTCCGGCCGGCACGGCGTTCGAGGTGGACCTCGCTGCCCTGTACGCGGTTCAGTCGTGCGCGGTCTGCGATCCGGTCGGTCCGACACTCGGTGACGTCGACGCGAGTCGGGGTCGCGTACCGCGGTCGGTCGTGGCTCGTCGCGCTCATACTGTACAGGAGGACCGGAACGCCCCTATAAGCGAGCCATCCCCGGAGTGAAAGTGAAAGTAGAGCCGTTGTCCGTGTGAGCGACGTGATCGACTGGTCCTGACCGACACCGGCTACCGACGCAGCCCCGCCTCCTCGTCTCCCTCGATGAACCGCACGGTGAAGTAATCGTAACCGCCGTACGCAGCGTCGAGTGCGCCCAGCCACCAGTTCCAGCGCTCGGCGATCGAGGAGCCGTCGGGCGCGTCGCCGAGGTGGTCGATCACGCCCGGCACGGTGAGGGCGTGCCCGCGGTCTCGCGAGGGTCGCCCCGAGTCGGCCAGATCGCGTGCCGCCCGAGCGACTGCCCGCCGCCCGGCTTCCGTCCCGCCGAACTCGGACTCGAGGGCGTTCTCCAGACGCTGTTGTTCCATAATCGAGTCTATGAGCCCGAGGTATATGAGCCGCGTGGTATGGGGTAGCATATCCGGTGTCGACGGTCTCCCATCCCCTCGTCGGTGCCGAGATCAGAGTCGAGCCGCGAGCGCGAGGAAGAGGAGACTGAACGGCGCCGTTAAGAGGGTCAACAGCGCTCCGGCCGCCGCCTCGTCGGCCGCGAGGGCCATCGCGAGGCCGGCGACGAGTGAGACGGAGCCGAGGATCGCGAGGATGACGCGTTCCGCGACACTCGCCCGGTCCGGACCATCCGTCCGCGCGAGCACCGCAGTTAGTTCTCGCTCGACGGTGTCGGCGAGGCCAGTCGGGACGAACACCCACGGCGTCGAGCGGTACCACGCGTTCCCGCGGTAGGCGAGCAGGAACAGGGTCGTCCACGGGAGGTCGATCCGACGCGTCCGGACCACGGATCCGAGGTCGTCCGCGCGCGTCCGGTCGTGGCTCCGGTAGGTCCGCTCGATCGTTTCGGCAGCCGGGTCGAGCCGCAGATCGGTTCCCCGCGAGCCCGCGATCACCGGGAGGAACGCCATGAACGAGACGAGCAGCGGGACGAAGACGGGAAGTACCGACGGCGTGGCCGAGAACGGGCCGGGACCGATCGCCACCGCCGCACTCGCGAGCACGGCTCCCGCCCCGGCGAGAGTCCAGCCGAGCCGGAACGTCGACGGATCGAACGAGTAGTCGCCGAACTGCGACAGGAGCTCGCGGCGGCGCTCCGGGGAGGTCCGGTCGTACGCCACGAGCCAGTAGAGCAGCGACACCGGGCCGCCGACGAAGAGGATGACAAGCAACGCCCACGTCGACGCCGGCGGTCCGCCGCCGCCGAGCAGGGAGGCACCGACTCCGGCGGCGACGACTAACGCCGCGACGAGGATGAGTCCAGCGGCGGTCACGCTCGCGCCGAGCGCCAGCGACCGCAGGCGCTCGAAGCGGACCGGCCCCCACTCGAGGGGCGCCATGTCGCGATCGACGTCGGGCGTCGTGCCCGAATCGACCCCGGAAGCCGTGTCGAGCTCTCGATCCGGCGGCGACTGTCTCCCGTCGATCGACGCGTCGGACTCGGAGGGCATAGCCGCTCGTTGGCGCTGTGACGGTTTAAATTCCGGTCGTCGAGCCGATTGGCAAATGGGTGCCGCCGTCCCGGTTCGGCTGCGTCGGGGTGGTAGCGATGTGAACAGACGCGGCGGCGAGTATTTACCTCGCGACCGGGTATGAGACTGCATGACTGATTGGCGCGCCGTCGGCTACGGATTTGTCGTGATGTTGATCGCCGGGCTCCTCGCGACGTTCGTCCCGGTCGTCGGTCACGTCGGCGCGGGGCTGATCGGGGGGTTCGTCGCCGGCTACGTCGCCGGCGGCGGGCTGCTCTCAGGAACGTGGCACGGCCTGCTCGCGGGATCCGTGAGCGGTATCGTCGTCACCCTCGTTCTGGCCGCGTTCGGCGGACTTGTGGGACTGGCCGGCGGCCCCGTTGGCAGCCTGCTCGGCGGTGCCGGCGTGCTGGTCGTCGGGCTGTTCCTGACGCTCCTGTTCGCGATCGACTCGGCGCTCGCGGGCGCGATCGGCGGCGTGCTCGGAGACTGAGGTCGCTTTTTAGGTCATACGAGGTTGATGGTCGGATGAGTGTGATCTGCGCGGTCGGCGCGCGCCTCCGAGCGGGCCATCGGCCCACGGCTGGGGCTTTGGACGTGTTCGCCGTCGATCTACTGTCAACCGCTTATAAGCAATCGGCTGAAAAATGGCAAAACTCTCCGACCGTTCGACCAACCCCGTCCTAGGCGCTCTCGACCGCGTCGAGGACGGCGTCGTAGTCCGGCTCGTTCGTCGGGTCGTCGGCAACCCAGTCGTAGACGACATCGCCGTCGTCGTCGACCACGAACACGGCTCGGTTGGCGATCCCGTAGAGACCCAGATCAGCGATGTCCATCTCCAGCCCGTACGCCCGAATCGCGTCGCCGCCCATGTCGCTGACGAGGTCGAATTCGATTCCGTGCTCCTCGCGGAACGCACCTTGCGAGAACGGGGAGTCGGCGCTGATTCCGAGCAGCGTCGCGCCCGCGTCGTCGAACGCGTCGGCGCGCTCCTGGAACGCCACCATCTCGTTCGTGCACGGGGGCGTGAACGCGCCCGGGAAAAAGGCGAGCACGATCGGCCCGTCGCCGATGTGGTCGTCGATGTCAAACGGCTCGTGGTCGCTCGTGCCGACTTTCGCGGTGAACGTGGGTGCGGCGTCGCCTGTAGATACCATCGTCGTGTAGTACGTGCGACTTGTGCAAAAGGCTTGCCGCGTTCACACTCGGGGGCCGAGCTACCCCCGATCGAGGTACTCCTGCTGGATCGCGACGATCTCGGACGAATCCTCGCAGTCCGCGTACCGCCGGAGCGGCTCCTCGTTGAGGTCGAGGAACGTCTCGCCCCACGTGAACTTCGCCATGACCCGTTCGGCGTGGTCGAGTTCGCCGAGAATCGCGAGCGCGGCCGCGAACGCCTCGACGGTCGTGAGTCGCATCGGGCGCCCGAAGTTCACGGGGTTGGCGGCGACGAGGTACGGGAGCGCGCGGTGCTCGCCGGGGAGGGTGAACTGCTTCTCGCTCGCTGACTCCCACGAGCAGTCGAGTGCGACAAGCGCGTTCTCGCTGGCGAGGTCGGCATCCGCGGGCGAGAGCGCGCGCTCGGCGTGGGGATTCAGCACGATCCCGTACGGCGTGGCGCGATCGGAGCGATGCAGCTCCGCGAGGTCGAACCGCGCGAGCTTCCGGGCCGTACACTTGTCGGGGTCGTCGTCGCCCTCGTACCGGACGTGCAGATCCACACGTACGAGATTGGTGGGTTCATTTATAAGGTGTACGGAGCGTCAGAGAACGCCGCGAAGGCTCCAGTCGATCGCTTATAAATGGTTGATAGCGGATCGCCGACAAGGACCTCCAAAGCCCCAGCCCCTTTGAATCCCACCGGACCGCGACCGCGCCGCACCTCACTCCTCCCCAGCCTCGCGGTTCGCGCCCAAGGGGCGCTCACCGGCACACGCCGACAGCAATTCGGTTTATAAGCGATCGTCGTCGACGATGGCGAACCCACCGCTCACCCCTAGGGCCGATACCGTCAAACCGACCCGGTACCGGCGGGGTTTTTCCTCGTCGCTGCCCACTGGATTGTATGGAGCTGTTCGCGGTCCCGGACCTCCCGGAGATCCGGGGCGGAGACGATCTGGCGGCCATGATCGACGAGCGCGTCGACCTCCGCGCGGACGACGTGGTCGTTGTCGCCAGCACGGTCGTCTCCAAAGCGGAGGGGCGCACGTTCGACCTCGACGACTTCCCGGCCGGACCGCGGGCGAACGAGGTCGCCGACCGGCTCGCCGCGATCGCCGGCGAGGAGAAGGACCCGCGCTTCGCGCAGGCCGTCATCGAGGAGTCGTCGGAGCTGATCATGGAGGCGCCGTTTCTCCTCACCGCGACCCGCTTCGGTCACATCGGCGTCAACGCCGGGATCGATCGGTCGAACGTCCCCGACGGCGACCTCCTGCTGCTCCCGGAGCACCCGTCCGAGAGCGCAGAGGGGATCCGCGAGGGGATCGCGGCCGACCGCGTCGTCGTCAGCGACACCTGCGGGCGGCCCTTCCGACACGGCCAGCGCGGGGTCGCGATCGGCTGGGCCGGGATGCCCGCCAGTCGCGACTGGCGCGGCGAGCGCGACCGCGACGGCCGCGAGATGGGCGTCACCGTCCAGAACGTGATCGACGAGCTCGCCTCGGCGGCGAACCTCGTCGCCGGCGAGGGCGACGGCGGCACCCCGGTCGTCGTCGTCCGCGACTGGGCGTTCGGCGACCACGACGGCTCGGACAATCACTTCCGCGAGGTCGAGGGCGACTTCGTCCGGCAGGCCCTCCGACAGTGGACATTCGACGAATAACCATGCTCGGTATCGAACTCACCCCCGAACACGACCTGCACCGCCTCGTCGACCTCGGCGTCCGCGCCGAAAACGCCGGCTACGACGCCGTCTACTCGACGTGTCACTACAACAACCGCGACCCGTGGGCGTTCCTCTCGCAGCTCGCGACCGCCACGGACTCGGTCCGACTCGGTCCGGGCGTCGCCAACCCATACGAGACCCATCCCGTGACGCTCGCCTCGAAGGTCGCCACCCTCGACGAGCTGTCTGGGGGGCGCGCCGTCTTCGGGCTCGGCCCCGGCGATCCCTCGACGCTCCGAAACCTCGGACTCGAAGACCAGCGCGGGCTCCGCTCTGTCTTGGAGGCGTTCAAGACCGCCCAGACGCTCTGGGCCGGCGAGCGCGTCGACCACGAGGGAACGTTCGACGCCGCGGGTGCCGGGCTCAACTACGAGCCCCCGCAGGGCGCCGACATTCCGGTCCACGTCGGCGGCGAGGGACCGCACATGTGCCGGATGGCCGCGAAACACGCCGACGGGCTGTTGTACAACGGCTCGCACCCGAAGGACCTCGCCTGGGCCCGCGAGCAGGTCGACGACGGGCTCGACGACCGCCCGGAACACCGCGGCGACTTCGATCTGATCGCGTACGCCGCGGTCTCGGTCGCCGAGGACGAGGCGACCGCCCGCGAGGCCGCCCGCCCGCCGGTGGCGTTCATCGCCGGGGGCGCGGCCCCGCCCGTCCTCAAGCGCCACGGCATCGACCCGGCCGCCGCCAGCGATATCGGCGACCGCGTCTCGGCCGGCGACTTCTCCGCAGCCTTCGAGCGTGTGACCCCAGAGATGATCGACGCGTTCTGCATGGCAGGCAGCCCTGAGACCGTCCGCGAGCGCGCGGCCGCCGTCGCCGAACACGCCGACGGGCTCGTGGTCGGGTCGCCGCTCGGCCCGGACTTGGAGGGCGCAGTCGACCTCGCGGCCGATGCCGTCGACGGTCTCTTTTAAGCGCCCGCTGCGTTCTCAACGGCCGAGAACCGAGAATCGCCCCTGATAACTCCGGGGTGAGCTTCATAAGCCGCTTCCGTTGAACCCTCTGTATGTCGACGACACGACAGCGGCGCCCGGGGCTCCGCGGGCGGTACGAGGCCCTCCTGTGGGAGATGATGGATCGCCTCGGTATCTCCGAGTCGATAGAGCGCAAGGTCGTGACGGCGGTCGGGATCCAGTTTCTCGTCACCGTCGGGATCTTCCTCGTGCCGTTCGTCGTCTCCGGGACGCTCTCGTACGTCCTCTCCGCCGTCCTGTTTCTCGGTGCCGTCCTCGCGATCTACAACACGCTCCTCATCGTGCGGCGCGACTTCGTGGCCCCGCTCCAGCAGCTTGAGACCGGTGCCGACGCGATCGCTACGGGAGAGATCGACGCGGTCGGGGCGACGGACGACTCTGGTTCGAACCTCGCCGGCAGCGATCAACCCGACGAGATCGGGAACCTCGTGAACTCCTTCACCGAGGTCCAGCGGTACCTCGGGACCGTCTCCGCGCAGGCGGAGGCCCTCGCTGCACAGGAGTTCGACGACCCGGTGCTCGAGGAGGACGTACCGGGCGGGTTCGGCGACTCGCTCGACGAGATGGCCACCAACCTCGAAGCGCACACGACCGAGCTCGAGTCGCTCGTCGACGCGTTCGGCGACGCGGCGGGACGCGCGCGAGACGGCGATCTGACAGCGACGATCGACGACGGGGCGCTGGCGACCGACGAGGACCGGTACGTCGAACTTGTCGAGAACTACAACCGGCTCGTGACCACGATCGGCGGGACCGTCGGTGACGTCGCGTCGTTCACGGACGACGTCGCAGACGCGAGTGGCGACGTGCGCGCGAGTATGGACGAGGTCGACGACGCCAGCGAGGAGGTCGCGCGCTCCGTCCAGGAGATAAGCGACGGCGCCGCCGAACAGACCGAGGAGCTGGAGTCGGTCTCGGGCGAGATGAACACGCTCTCGGCGACCGTCGAGGAGATCGCGGCGTCGGCCGACGACGCGGCCGCGACCGCCCGAAACGCGGCGGAGCGAGGGCAGGCCAGCCGCGAGGAGGCGACCGAGGCGATCGAGGAGCTCGAGGCGCTCGAAACCAGCATCTCCGAGACGGCGACCGCGGTCGAGGACCTCGTCGATCGGATCGGCGAGATCGACGAGATCGCCTCTGTGATCGACGGGATCGCCGAGGAGACGAACCTGCTCGCGTTGAACGCTTCCATCGAGGCGGCGCGGGCCGACGGCTCCGGCGACGGCTTCGCGGTCGTCGCCGACGAGGTGAAGGCGCTCGCCGAGGAGACCCGCGAGGAGGCCGCCGCGATCTCGGGACGCATCGACGAGGTGCAGGCGGCGTCCGCGGAGACCGCCGAGGACGTGGACGAGATGGAGTCGCAGGTGTCGGACGGCGTTGACACGATCGAGTCGACGCTCCGGGAGTTCGAGGCGGTCGTCGAGGACGTGACGACGGTCGACGCGACGGTCCAGGAAATAAGCGACGCGACCGACGATCAGGCGCGGACGACGCAAGGAGTCGTCGAAATGGTCGACGATATCGCCTCCGTCAGCCGGCAGACCGCGACCGAAGCGGAGACCGCCGCCGCCGCGGCCGAGGAACAGACCGCGACGGTCTCCGAGGTCACTCGTCGGGTCCATACGCTCTCGGACCAATCGGACGAACTGCTCGCGACGCTCGACGAGTTCGAACTTCCCAACGGCGAGACTGACCACGTGTCCTCGTCCAGGGCGGATCGCCCGGCGCCGTCGATCGCGAGCGCGGACGACGACTGAAACAGGACCAAGAAACAGAACCGAGATTGAGACGCGCTACTCCGCCGGGCCGCGACCGCCGAGCGAGGGAAGCGTGACGCCGATCTCCTGGAGGAGGGCGCCGACCGCGGCGTACCCGAGCACCGCCACCGCGGCGATGAGTATGGCCTGTCCGACGACGACAAGGAGGGCCGACACCGGGTCGCCGGCGCCGAGGATGAGGTCGTTCAGGAAGATATCGACGAAGCGGCCGATATCGGTGACGAGCCGGGTAACGAAGTCGGTGAGCGCCATCATGGCCGGCAGTTGGTCCGGGGGGTACTTGGGTGTTGAGTTCGCGGCCGTCTCTCGCGGCTGATCAGCGGACCGCGACCGGTTGCGACAACCGAACGGCTTACACCTGACCGACACGGACCTATCGGTCATGAACGCCCTGATGGACCTGTTCGCCGAGAACACGCTTCTGTGGGTCCTCACGGGGGTCCTCGCGTACTCCGCGGCCGCGATATGGCTTCGGAACCGCGGGATCCTCCCCGATTCTGTTCGCGTCTCCGGACCGGTACTGACCCTTCGCACCCTCCGCGGCCGAGCCTTCCTCAACCGACTCGCCGCGCCGAGGCGACTCTGGCGGGCCGTCGCGAACCTCGGACTGGGCGGCGCGCTCGTCGCGATGGTGGGGTCGTTCCTCCTCATCCTCTCGTCGGCGCTCTCCGCGATCCGCACCGCTCAGCCCTCCGCGATCCAGCAGCCGCAGAACTTCCTCATCATCCCCGGCGTGAACGACTTTCTCCCCCTCTCGGTCGCGCCCGAGATCGTCGCCGGACTCGCGGTCGCGATGGTCGTCCACGAAGGGGCACACGGCCTGCTGTGTCGCGTCGAGGGGATCGATATCGAGTCGATGGGGCTCGTCTTTTTCACGCTGCTCCCGGTCGGCGCCTTCGTCGAGCCGAACGAAGAGGCGACACAGGAGGCCTCACGCGGCGCCCGCGCCCGGATGTTCGCCGCCGGTGTCACCGCGAACACGGTCCTCACGGTGCTCGTCTTCGCACTGCTTTTCGGCCCGGTCGTCGGCGCTATCGCGCCGGCGCCCGGATACGCCGTCGGCGAGGTGACCCCCGAGTCGCCGGCTGCGGCGGCCGATATCGCGGGCGGTGACCGACTGGTTGCAGTCGGGGGGACGCCCGTCGACACCGCCGAGGAGTTCGATGCTGCGCTCGACGACGCCGGCGAGACCGTGAGTGTCACGGCCGACGACGGCGACGGAGAGCGAACCGTCGAGGTGGAGCGTCAGCTCCAAGTGATCGGTTCCGCAGGCGGGAACCCCCTCGGTCTAACGATCGAGTCGGAGCCGGTGGCGATCACGTCCGTCAACGGCGAGTCAGTGGCGACCGAAGGGCAGTTCCTCGACGCCGTCGGCGACTCCGAGCGCGCGACGGTGACCGTCGACGCCGACGGCGCGGCCAACGCCACGGTCGACTCCGAGACGACCGAGATACCGATCGGCGCGTACGCCCTCGGCGTCCAGGAGGGCGGCCCCCTCAACGCCGAGGGTGCTCCCATGGGCGAACCCTTGACGATCGTCGCGCTCGACGGCGAACGGGTCCGAAACAACGGCGAGCTCTCGTCGGTGCTGGGCGAGCGCGAGCCCGGAACGACCGTCGAGGTCGCCGGGTACGACGCCGACGACGAGCGCGTCAGCTACGACGTGGAACTCGACCCGCATCCGACCCGCGACGGCGGGTTTATCGGCGTGACGGTCTTCCCGGGATCGAGCGGGCTCGCACTCGATGACTTCGGCGTCTCGGAGTACCCGGCCGGCGCGTACCTCGAACTCCTCGGCGGCGACGGCGGTGAGGGCGCGACCAACGGGCTCGCGCTCGGCGGGCTCACTGAGTCCCCGCTCGGGCTCGTGTTCGCCTCGCTCATCCTCCCGCTCGGCAGCCTGTTCGGGCTCCCGTTCAACTTCGCGGGGTTCACCGGCGAGATGACCAACTTCTACGTGGTCGAGGGCGCGTTCGCGGCCTTCGGGGGCGGGACGTTCCTCCTCGCGAACCTGCTCTTCTGGACCGGGTGGATCAACATCCAGCTCGCGCTGTTCAACTGCCTGCCGGCGTTCCCGCTCGACGGCGGTCGAATCCTTCGGATGGTCGCCGAGGCGGTGGTCAGCCGGGTGCCGATCTCCGACCGCCACGCCGCGGTCCGGACGGTCACGGTTTCTTCCGGGCTCGTCATGCTCGCCGGGCTGGTCATGATGATCTTCGGTAACCAGATCCTCGGGGCGCTCGGACTGCTCTAGCTCGGGGTCAACGGTCGGGGGCGGATCGCGGGCGGAGCGAGGCCGGATCGCGGGCGGAGCGGGGGCTGATCGAGGGCCCCGCGACGTCCGCCGGAATGGGAAACGGGTTTCTTCGCGGGGCGAAACCGTAACCCATGAGCTACTCACGCACCGTCGAGATCGAGGGCCACATCATCGACAGCGGGACAATGCAGCGCTGTTTCGGCGCGGTGATGGATCTCGACGGCTCCTTTGATGTCGACCAGTTCGACGTGGGGACCCACGAGGAGGCGGAGTCGTACTGCCGAATGGCGGTGTCGGCCGACGACCCGGAGACCCTCCAAGCGATCCTCCACGAACTCCATCAGAACGGCGCGGTGCTGGAGGACCCGACCGACGTGGCGCTCGTGGCGGCGCCCGCGGATAAGGTCGTTCCGCCCGACTTCTACTCCACCACAAACCACCCGACGGAGGTTCTCTATGACGGCGAGTGGATCGACGTCGAGCGGATCGAGATGGACTGCGCGCTGATCGTCGATCCTGACGGAGGCCCCGACGGCGGTCCCCGAGCGTTCACGAAGGTGCTCAACGCGGTCGAGGAGGGGGACCTCGTCGCAACCGATGAGTCCGGTATCCGCGTAAATCCTCCCGAGCGCCCCCGCAGCGGGGGCGGCGCGTTCGGCTTCATGCAGGGCGGCGTCTCCGCCGAGCGCCCCTCGGAGTCGACCATCCGCGAGGTCGCCGAAGAGCTCCGCGAAGTAACCGAGGCCGGCGGGAACGTGATGGTCGTCGCGGGACCCGCGGTGATCCACTCGGGGGCGGGTGACGCCCTCGCCGAGCTGGTCGAGGCGGGCTACGTCGACGCGCTCTCGGCCGGGAACGGCTTCGCTACCCACGACTTGGAGCGCTCGCTGTACGGGACCTCACTCGGGATGGACGTGGAGACGCTCGAACATCCGCGGAAGGGCCACAAACACCACATTTGGACCATTTCGGAGATCATCCGTGCGGGCGGGATCGAGGCCGCCGTCGAGGACGGGATCATCGGCGAGGGCGTGATGTACCAGTGCGTGCAAAACGACGTCGACACGGTGCTCGCTGGCTCAATCCGGGACGACGGCCCGCTCCCGGACACGATCACCGACGCGGTCGAGGCGCAGGACGCGATCCGCGAGCAGGCCCACGACGCCGACATTGTGTTGATGCTCGCGACGCTGCTCCACTCCGTCGCGGTCGGAAACTGCCTCCCGTCGACGACGAAGACCGTCTGCGTCGACATCAATCCCGCCACCGTCACGCAGCTGCTCGACCGCGGGTCGGCACAGGCGGTCGGGATGGTCACCGACATCGGGACGTTCGTCCCGACGCTCACGGAGTACGTGCTGAAGGGGGATGACGCGTCGACGGCGGGAGACGCCGACGCGTGACCACCGATGTCCGCCCGTACGACCCCGAGAGCGACGCCGACGCGCTGTACCGACTCAAGACCGCCTTCGAGCGCGGCCTCGGCGAGTCGACGGGCGGGGAGGAGAAGGGCGCCGCCTACGAGGCGAAACTCACCGACGACTACCGCGAGTCGTGGCTCGCGTGGGTGGATCGGTGCGTCGCCGACGACGAGCGGTGTGTGACGGTCGCTGTCGATGGGGGCGATGACCTCGACGACGACAGCGCCGACGAGCGCGTCGTCGGCTACGTCTTCGTCCTCCCCGAGCGCCTCGCCATGATCTGGGACGCAGCCGTGATCAACGAGATATACGTCGCGCCCGAACGCCGCGGGACCGGCCTCGCCGACGAGCTGATGGACGCCGCCGTCGCGGTCGCCGGCGATCAGGAACCCCCGCTCGACCGGATCGTGCTCGACGTCGACTCAGCGAACGAGCGAGCCAAGGCCTTCTACGGCCGTCACGGCTTCGAGCCGTGGGGCGAGATGATCGCGCGACCGCTCGACGGCTGAGTCGCATCCGCCGCCGATCGGTGCCCGCGCATTCAGGACCCGGAAACTCCGGACAGGAGTTATGTGGGTCCCCGTGTCATCTCCATGTATGAGCTATCTTGTTGCAACCGACGGATCGACAGAGAGCGACGAAGCGGTCCGGTACGCGGCGCGACAGGCCGTCGCGTTCTACGAGACACTCGAAATCGCCCACGTGTTGACGCCGGACTCGGAGCTGGTCGACGGGACGATCATCCTCCCGGGCGAAGAGGCCGCGGTCGAGGCGGGACAGGGCGTCTTAGAGAACGCTCGGTCGGTCGCCGAGGAGGCGGTCGGCGACGAGCCGATCGACGTGCAGACCCAGCTCCTCACCGGTCGCCCCGCCGACGCACTCACGGAGTACGCCGCCGAGGAGGCCGTCGACGCCATCTACGTCGGCCACCGCGGCCTCTCGGAGGAGCGCGAGCAGGTCGTCGGCAGCGTCGCGAAAAGCGTCGTCGACAAGGCCGACGTGCCAGTGACGGTGATCCGGTAGGTGTCAGACAGCAAATCAGTCTGTGGTCGGCTCTAACACGCGTTTTCGACGCCTCGGCCGCGATTTCGGGTGTCACAGGCGCCGGAAAGAACCGCCATTACCGGTCCTTCAAAGCGGCCTTGGGTCCTATAACGGGTGATGACAGAAGACGTACTTGTCACGGCGGACTGGGTTGAATCGAACCTCGACGCGTTTCAGGACGACGACTCCGACCACCGGCTCGTCGAGATAAACAACCCGACCGTCACCGACGATTCGGACTACACGCCCTACGAGGAGGGGCACATCCCGGGCGCACTGAACTTCGAGTGGGACGAGGTCTTCACTGACGAGACGGAGCGCGACATCGTCTCGAAGGCGGACTTCGCGGAGCGAAACGGCGCAGCCGGGATTGACGCCGACACGACGGTCGTCGTGTACGGCGGCGGCCGCGTTCCCAACTGGTTCGCGCTGTTCGGCTACTGGATCTACACGTACTACGGTCACGAGGACGTGCGCGTGATCGACGGCGGGAAGGGGTACTGGGTCGAGAACGACTATCCGCTCACGACCGAGAAGCCCGACTTCACGCCTCGCGACTACGAGGCCCGCGGTCCCTTCGAGAGCGTCCGCGCGTATAAAGACGACATCGACACCGCCATCGAGGAGGGGCTCCCGATGGTTGACGTGCGCTCTCCCGAGGAGTTCTCCGGCGAGGTCATCGCCCCCGAGGGGCTCAACGAGACGGCCCAGCGCGGTGGCCACATCCCCGGCGCGAGCAGCGTCCCGATCGGGACCACGCTGAACGAGGACGGCACGTTCAAGAGCGCCGACGAGCTTCGCGAGCTGTACGCGGACGCCGGCGTCAACGGCGACGAGTCGACGATCACCTACTGCCGCGTCGGCGAGCGCTCGTCGATCGAATGGTTCCTGCTCCACGAGCTGCTCGGCTACGACGACGTCCGTAACTACGACGGCTCGTGGACCGAGTGGGGCAACCTCGTCGGCGCGCCGATCGAGACTGGCGAGTGAACTGCGCCCGCGCTCGCTGACCGACTCGGCAGTAGTCGCGTGATCGCGCTCGAGCTCCGGCACGGCGACCGCGGTCCGTTCCGCGTCGATCCGGCGGGAGAGAGACCCGTCGAGCGGCTCCACCGAGAGAGTCGCTAGCCAGCCCCGTCCGCCTTCGAGACGACGGAGTACAAACGTATTTATGGTTGTGTGTAGTATTGTATTGTATGAACCAGAATGTCGGATCCACGGATAAGCTCGTCAGAACGGCTCTCGGAGCGGTTCTGGGTACCGTCTCCCTCGCGACTCTCGTCGGTGCAGTGTCGCTGCCGGCGCTCGCTGCACCCGTTCTGGGTGTCGCGTCGCTGCTCATGCTCGGGACCGCCGCGAGGGGCTCTTGTCTGCTCTACTCGCTGCTCGGCGTCGACACGTGTCCGGCGTCGGCGGGCGGGTCGCGATAGGGGTCTCGAAAGATCCAAAAAACGCGTATAGAGGGTTCCAAACGAACTTTTTCGGCAGTTAGCGGATCCCCGGCGACGGCAGCCTCAAGTGTGGCTGGTCGTAACGTCTTTCATGTGCTTGCCAAGCGGATCGATAGCTCTCGCGTACAGGCATCAGAACGGCGGCGGTGACCGGGGTGACCGCGCGTGAGCAACGATTCGACCGTCCTCGTGATCGGCGGCGGCGCGACCGGTGCGGGCGTTGCACGAGACCTCGCGCTCCGGGGGGTAGACGTGACCCTCGTCGATCGGGGCGGGCTCGGGAGCGGGACGTCCGGCCGCTCGCACGGGCTGCTCCACAGCGGCGCCCGCTACGCTGAGGCCGACGCGCTCGGCGCCGAGGAGTGCATCCGCGAAAATCGGACGCTCCGGGAGATCGCCGGGGCGTGCGTCCGCGAGACGGGCGGGCTCTTCGTCCGCCTCGCGGGCGACGACCCGGACTACTTCGAGGAGAAGATCGACGCCTGCGAGGAGATCGGGATCGAGACGGAGCGCCTCGACGCCGACGAAGCGCGGGCGGTCGTCCCCGGGCTCTCCGATGCCGTCGCTGAGGCGTTTCGGGTGCCCGACGGCGTGATCTACCCGTCCAGACTGGTCGCCGCTAACGCGGCCGACGCCGAGCGACACGGCGCCACCGTTCACACTGACGCGCCGGTCGAGGGCATCGAGACGACGGAGGGCGCGGTGTCAGCCGTCCGTCTCGGCGGCGACGTCGACGCAACGCTCCGGCCGGACCACGTCGTCAACGCGACGGGGGCGTGGGCCGACCGGATCGCCGACATGGCCGGCGTCGAGGTGGGAATGGCGCCGAGCCGCGGCGTGATGATCTCCGTCGAATACAACGGGCTCGACCCGGTGTTGAACCGATGTCGCGACCCCGACGACGGCGACATCGTCGTCCCCCACGAGGGGGAGGCCGTGCTCGGGACCACGAGCGTTCCGGTCGACGACCCCGACGAGTACGAGCGCGCCGACTGGGAGGTGGAGCGGTCGGTCGAGGAGTGCGCGGCGATGCTCCCCGCCGTCGCCGACGCGCCGACGGTCCGGACCTGGTGGGGTGTCCGCCCCCTGTACGCGCCCGAGGAGGCCGGGTCGGACCGGCGGGGGATCTCTCGCGGGTTCAGCGTGATCGACCACGCCGACGAGGGCGTGGCAAACCTCCACACCGTGGTCGGCGGGAAGCTAACCACCTACCGGGAGATGGCCGAAGTGATGAGCGACCGCGTCTGCGAGCGACTCGGCGTCGACGAGCCGTGCCGGACCGCAGACGAACGGCTGCCGGGCGCCGACGATCCAGCCGAACTCGACGCGCTCGTCGAGAGATACGGCGGGGCGAACCCGACCGACTCCGGTGTCGTCGACGCGGCGGCTGACGACTGAGTGGGCGCGAGAAGAGACCACTTCGACCGCGAACGGGGCGTTACTACATCTGCCATACAAGCCGTAACGGGTGGAACGTTCATAAGGGCTGACAAAAGCGGTTATTGAAGCGACGATACTCGACGAGCAGCCCGAAGCTACTCCGAGAAGTCGGTGAGCGAGCCGGTTCGATCGGAATCGTTGTCGTTGGCGTCGTCGCTGTCGTTGCTGTCGTCGGCGTCGTCGCTGTCTTCGGCGTCATCGATATCGACACCATTCCTGCTCTCCCGTGTGTCGTCGTCCCCCTGTTCCGTCGGCCGTTCGCCCCACGGATCTTCGGACTCCACCGGCTCGACGGCGCGGTCGAGGTCCTCGGGCGAGTAGTCGGTCTCGTCGTCGAGAAGCATGGCGAGGCGCTGCCAGCGGGCGCTCTGCTCGTCTTCGCCCTCCGGACCGACCCGAGCGCCGTGGGTCTTGAAAAAGCGCGTGCCGCGGTCGCGGCGCGCGCCCTCGCCGGTGTGACCGTCGAAGACGGCGTCGAACGTCCCCTCCGGTTCGAGGTCGCCCACGGGGAAGTCGTGGGCGGGCTCCTCGCCGCGCTCGCGGGCCTCGGCGCGAACCTCGGCGACGGCGGAGAAGTAGGCGTCGGCGTTCGAGGCCTCGCGGGTCGAGCGCGCGCGGGCCGCCGTCAGCGCAGCGTGGATCGCGCAGAGCCGGCCTTTCCACTCGGCGGGCTCCCAGCGCTCGGTGGCGAGTTCCTCGTAGCGCTCGATCGCGAGGGCCACGTCGCTGCCGGCTCGGAGGTCTTCGACGACGTAGAGGTTGAGGCGGTCCCAGAGGTTCCACGCGTAGCCGGAGCGGGCCAGCTCCCAGGCGGCCCACGCGGCGACCTCCTCGTCGGAGCGGCGCACCGCCTTCTGGAGGAGGCTGGAGACGACGTACCGGCTGTACCCCCCGTCTGTCTCGTTGGGCTCCTTCTCGTCGCCGAAGTCGTTCTCGCCGGTCGCGTCCGGCGTCGTATCGGTCTCCAAGCTCCCGTCCGACCCGAACGTCGCCTGTCGATCGTCGCCATCAGCCATACTCTCGCTCCCGCCGCGAGCGACTTAAAAACCGCGCGGAGCGGGAGCGGCGCGGGGTCCCGAGCCGTCCGCGGTACGACGGATCACACTGCTCCCGAAAGAGAACCCTTAAGTCGGATCCGGCGGGTAGAATACGGTAACCGCCCTTAGCTCAGCCTGGTAGAGCAGTCGACTGTAGATCGACTTGTCCCCCGTTCAATTCGGGGAGGGCGGACTGAACCTCAACACCCGTGAGCGGCAGCGAACGGGTGTTGATTGTGAGGGACGGCCGACCCGTATTGAGCAGACGAGTCATAGCCCGGACCGGCGAGCGAAGCGAGCCGCACGCCCGGACTGTCTCGGTGACTCAGTACTCGCGAACTTCCACGTCAGGAATCCGGCTGAAATCGTTCGGGTTTCCGGTGATCACCGGTTCGCCATGCCGTATCGCGGTCGCTGCGATCTTGATGTCACCCTGTCCGATGCGGCTCCCCTCACGGCGGAGCTGCCCGTCGATCCTCCCGGCGCGTTTCGCAATGTCTTCGGTGAAGTCGATGACGGGGCGCGACTGTAGTACAGACCGAATGCTTTCGAGTTCCCGAAACGCATTCTCCGAGTACCCGACACCGACGTAGAGCTCGTAAACGACCTGCGTGGGTATCTTCTGAGAGACGTTGCTGCGCTCGATTTCTGTCGCGGCTTCGACCGCCCCGTCATCGCCGTTCATCAGATCGATGAGAAACGACGAATCAAGTATCATCGTCACCGTCAAACCGGTCGACTAATTCGTCGATCTCTCGCGTGCCGGCTTCGTTGGATTCGTCGATCGCGCGCCGAAACTCGTCTGCCTCGTCGTCGCTCAGAATCCCGGCCAGATCGAGCAGCGACGCCCCGCCGATGAGCCGCTCGACGGCTTCGGAGAACGTCTCGTCCGCTCGCTTCTCGCTTCTGATGCGCTCGTATACGTCTTCGTCGAGCCGAACATTGCGAGTACTCATATGTATACGTCGTATACGTATCCTCTTGAACGTTCCTCCAGACCGCCGATCACACCCCCTCTCACCACCTAAAGACCGACCCCTCAATTCTCACCACGAGTATTCGCACCGACAGCGTATTCACCCCCCGCATGCAACCGTTCGGACATGACTCTCGTTGTGGTCCCGGTTCGGTTCCCGCCGTCGTCGCACTCCGAGGCGACGCTGCGGGAGGCCGTCCGTGTCGCCGAGGAGCGCGACGCCGACCTCACGATCCTCCACGTGGACCTGTATCAGAACTCGGGCGGCGTCTCCCGCAGCGATCTGAAACGCGCCGTCGAAGAGCGAATCGGCCGGCTCGACCGCGCGCGCTACGTCGTCCGCCGGGGGTTCCTCGTCGAGGAGACCATTCTGGAGGAGATCGTCGCGGAGGACGCCGACGTTGCCGTCATCGGCTCGAAGCAGGCCGGACGGTGGCGGCGCATGGTCCAGAAGCTGCTCTCGGACCCCGACATCGACACGTACCTCCGCGACGAACTGGACTGTACCGTGATCACGGTCGACGCCGACGGTGACACCAAGACCGCAGAGCCCACCGAGAGCGCCGACGACGCCGCGCCCATTCCCAACGACGGAGCTCGCAACTGACCGGTCGACGCCGGTCGAACCCGGATCGTCGCGACCTGTTCACCCGTTTCGAGCGATTTCGCACCGACGCTCGTACTCGATGACGGTCGCGACGCGGTCGGCGACCGCCTCGCCGAACTCCCGCTCGACGAGATACAGCGCCAGGTCGAGCCCGGACGTCACTCCGCCCGCGGTGAGGATGTCGCCGTCGTCGACGACCCGCGCGTCGACGACCGTCGCGCCCGACCCGCGGAGCTCGGCGATCGCCGAGGCGTGGGTGACTGCGCGCCGCCCGTCGGTGAGCCCGGCTTCCGCGAGCAACATCGCGCCGGTACAGACCGCGGCGATCCGGACGCCGGCGGCGTGATACTCGCTGAGCGCGCGCGGCACGTCTCCCGTCTTCGCTTCCGCCCACGCGCTCGCGTCCCCATCGCGCGCGGTCCAGCCGCCGCCGGGGACGACGAGTAAATCGGGCGCTTCGTCAGCGTCCGGGTCGGGCAGCGCGCCGTCGACGCCGACTCGGGTTCCGTGGCTCGCGGTCAGCGACTCGCGCTCGTCGAGCGTGACGTACCGGACGCGTCCGGACCGGTCGGGCGACTCCGTGTCGTCGCCCGGGCCGCCGTTCCCCGCCGTCTCGGCGTCGCTCAACGCGTAGTCGAACACCTCGTACGGGCCGATCGCGTCGAGTTCGTCGAACCCCTCGTACAGCAGAATGTCGATGTTCACTGCCGAGGGCGTACGCGCTCGGTCGTGATGTCTGTTCCCCTGGCGACGGTGCGTTCCCCCAGCGACGGTGCGTAACTCTCGTGACTCACTCGTCGGCGAACGCCTCGGCGACTGCCTCGATGTCGCTGACGACGCGGTCGCGGTCGATCCGTTCGCCTCGGTACGCGCGCTCAACGACACCGTCGGGGTTGACGAGTAGGGTAAGGACGATGTGCGTGAAGTCGTACCCCTGCAGCCGGGCGCTTTCAGTCTCCCGCTGGAACCCGATTCCGAGTCGGTCTTCCACGACCGCTTTCGCTCGCTCCGGGCTCTCCGGGCGGAGGTAGTGCCAGTTGCCGGCGTCGAGGTCGACACCGATCATCTCGGCGTTGTCGCGCAGCGCCGCCTCGTCGTCGCGCTCGGGGTCGAACGTGATCGGGAGGAACAACGTCTCGTCGGTCAGTCCCGCGTCGGCGACGCGCCGTTGGACCTCGACGAGTCGCCGGAGGAGGATTCCGCACTCCACAGGACAGAAGGTGAAGACCCCGGTCACGATTGCGGTCCGGTCGATGGCCTCGCTGTCGATGGTGATCCCGGCGATCGGGTCCCGGAGTTCGAACGGCGGCAGCGGCTCGCCGTACGCGGGATACGCGAGGTCCTCGCTGTCCGCGATCTGGTCTTCCTGCGGACCGAGAACGACCCCCTCGGGCTGACCGCCGAGCACCGACGTACACCCGGCTGTCCCGCCGGTCGTCGCCGCGGCGATTCCGCCGAGCAGCGCTCGTCGTCGCATACCCAAATCGACGGCGCACGGACGCATAACCGGTCTGGTGCGGGCGTCGAACGACGCGCCCCGCAAGCCGGTAGTTTATAAAGGCGAGTAGTACGGGATCGGCGGGTGCGGCAGCGGGACTCCGAGCGTCGCGAGGCCGTGCTGGAGCGGAATGTACCCGAGCGCGACGAAGGCGACACCGAGCGCGCGGTGGAGCCGCATTCGGGTATCGACGCTCACGGACCCGAACACGGTTCCGAAGAGGAACAGCGCCGGCACGGTGCCGAGCCCGAGCGCGGCGAGCGCGGCCGCGCCGCCGAGCGCGCTCCCCTGCACGAACGCGTACAGGAACGCCGGGTACAGCAGCGGACACGGCAAGAGCCCGTGCGCGGCGCCGAGCCCGACGATCCGCCAGTCGCCGACCCATGCGTCGACCCGGGGAACGATCCGCCGGGTGACGACCCCCGAGGCGACCTCGATCCCGGGAACGGGGATCCGCTGCAACTCCAGTCGAAGCGCGTACCGGACGCCGATCGCGATGACGACCGCCCCGACGACCAGCCCCGTGAGCGCGTGGACCTCGTCGGCGACGGTCGTCACCGTCTGACCGGTGACGAACGCGAGGCTCCCCGCGAGCCCGAACAGCCCGCCGATCGCGGCGTAGCTCGCCGTGCGACCGAGGTTGAACAGCGCGTGTTGCCGCACCTGTCGTACGGTGAGGTCGTCGCGTCCGCCGGCCCGCGCGGCCCTCTTCCGTCCGCCGTCACCGCCCTCACCGCCGCCACCGCCGGCGGCCCGCATCCGGTCGGTGTACGTCGAGACCAGCGGGCCGCACATTCCGAGACAGTGGGCGCCGCCGAGGAGCCCGACGAGCAGGAACACGCCGAGGCTCAGCGGGTCGGCGGAGTAGATCGAGCCGCTCGGCTCGCACGTCGCCGTCGCGGGGACGAACGACAGCGCGTCGAGCGCGTCGACGTCCCCCAGTTCGCGCATGGCAGATCGATCGCCCGCGGCGACCCTAACGGATCTGGTGCGATCGACGAACGGGGCAAGAGGACGAGTCAGCGAGCGGAGGAGCCGGCCAGCGAGCGCGACCCGCTCACTCGAACAGGCTGTCGACGGTCCGGATAAACCGGTCGACGATCCGGTCCGGAAGCGATGGCGACACCGCATCGAGAAGTGTCGCGGTCCGGTCGGGGCGCGCGAGCGAGAGACGCATCGGTCGGCCGTCGGACTTCTCGACGATTCCGCTCTCAACGAGGTTCGAAACGTGCCACGAGACGGTGCTACGCGCGAGGTCAAGTTCGTCTGCGAGTTCCGTTGGCCGGGTCGGCCCGTCGGCGTGCAGTCGGAGGAGGATCCCGCGTGGGGTCTCCCGCCGAAGGAAGGCGAGCGCCCGGCGCTCCCATGGGTCGAACGTCGGGTCGAAGTAGTGGGCGCGCCCGCCGATCCGCTCGACCGCGATCTCGCCGTCGCCGACGAGCCGGCGGAGGTGGTACTGCGCCTGTCCGGTGGCGATGTCGAGGTCGCGGCTCAGTCGGTTGAAGTGGACGCCCGGCGTGTCGCGGACGTGCCGGCGGACCCGGGCTCTCGTGTCCGGCATGGGTGCTTATCGTGAGCTATCGGATTAGTAGTTAAAAGATACGCGCGTGTTCCCTCCGAGCGAGAGCGGTCGGGGAGTGTATTCTTGTCGATCGCCGCAGTACGACTCGACAGCGTGATTCCGATTCCCGCGACCGCGACCGTCGGAGGGTGGGGCGTAGAGGGGTCGCTGCCGCTCCTCGCCGTCGTGATCGTCGCCGGCGTCGGCACCGGGCTCCTCTTTCTCGTGAGCCTCGTCGCGTACCGGCGCCGCCGGAGCGCGCAGTACGCCCTTATAAGCGTCGCCGTCGGCGCCCTCCTCGCCCGCTCGGTCGTGGGCGCGGGCACCGTCCTCGGCGTCGTACCGATGCCGGTCCATCACTACCTCGAACACAGCTTCGACTTCCTGATCGCCGCGGTCGTCCTCTACGCGGTGTACGCGTACAGTCCGGGGTCCGTCGGCGATGACACCGCTTCGGACTGACCGGGAGTATCACCCTCTCGTTATAAATCGCCGATTCCGTTCCGGACGCGTTCGATAGCGGCGTCGACGCGACGCCCGTACGCCAGCGCCGCGCCCGAGACGACGGCGCCGAAGAGCGTCCAGCCGACGAGCGAGCCGAGCGCACGGGTCGTCGAGACGAACCCGCCCTCCGGCGCGAAGGCGACGCCGATAACGTGCTCGAAGACGAGCCCGCGAAACGCCCCGTTCGGCGTCATGGCGAGCGATCCCGGGATCGTCGCCGGCGACGCCCCGGAGCCGAGCGAGCGGAGCAGGAGGAGGTCGCCGCCGAGCACGCCGGCGACCAGCGCGAGGACCCCGAGCGCGATCGCGCTCCGGCGGCTCGCGGCAAGCGCCGAGACGGCCGCCGCGAGCGACACGTACGCCGCCCCGAAGAGGAGGACGAACGCGAGGAACCGGAGGTATAAAAACGGGGAGTCGATCCCGGCGTGGGTCGCGAAGATCCCCGTGTCCGGCGCGGCGGTCAGCCAGACGCCGACGCCGACCAGGGCGTACGGGACGCCCACGACGCCCACGAACGCGACCGTCCGCGCCAGCAACACGCCGACGACGTACTCGCCGATACGGACCGGATACGTCCGGATCACCGCGAGTTCCCCGCTCGCGCCGTCGGCGAGTAGCGCGCGGTAGCCCAACACCACCGCGACGATCGGGACGAGCGCCTCCGTCGGGAGCAGGAGGTCGACGACCGCCGGCACGAACCCGGTCGCGCCCCCGCCGCCCGCCGCGAGGAGGCCGCCGACGGCGACGAGCAGTCCGACCGCCAGCACGCCGTAGCCCGGGGTCCGGACCACTGTCGCTAGTTCGCGCCGAAACACGGTCGCGACGCCGGTGAGGGAGCCGCTCATCGGTCCGAGACCCCCGTGACGTGGACCGCTGGCTCGTCGTCGTCGCTCTCGCTTCCGTCGTCAGAGTCGCCTCCGTCGCCGTCCTCGTCCTCGCTTCCCTTGTCCTCGCCGTCGCTCTCGTCCCCGTCGGGAGCCTCGGTGTCGTCCCCTGCCAGCGCAGCCGCTTCGCCGACCACGACGCGGTACAGCTCCTTCGCGTCGGCGGCACCGTGTTCGTCGAGCAGTCGGTCGAGCGGTCCCGCGGCGGCGACCTCCCCGCGTCGGAGGATCACGATTCGGTCGGCGTGATCGTCGACGAGGTCGAGCGCGTGCGAGGAGACCACGACCGCGGTGTCGCCGTCGGCCCGCTCGGCCGCCGCGCGAAACGCGCGTTCGCGCATCCCCGGGTCGAGGCCGCTCGCCGGCTCGTCGAGAACGACGAGCGAGGGGTCGCCGAGGACCGCCTGCGCGATGCCGAGGAGGCGACGCATCCCGCCCGAGAGCGCCTCGACGCGCCTCTCGCCGGCGTCGCCGAGCCCGATCCGATCGAGCGCGGCGTCCGGGTCGTCGTCGACGAGCCGCGCGTAGAACGCGAGCGTCTCGCGGGCGGTGAACCCGTCGCGAAACGGTACCCGCTGCGGGAGGTACCCGATCGGTTTCGGCCCGGTCGCGCCGGGGAGATCAACCTCGCCCGCGGTCGGCTCCGTCGCGCCCACGAGCACCCGGAGCAGGGTCGACTTCCCGGAGCCGTTCGGGCCGACGACGGCGGTGAGGCCGGGGTCGACTGCGAGCGACACCGATTCCAGCACCGGTACGCCGCCGTACGTTCGGGTGACGTCGGAGAGGGACGCGACGGGTTCGTCAGGCATCACTGGTCCCCCTCGTTGCAGGCGCGGTCACCGCGTCGATAGTCGGCGCGGTCACCGCGTCGGTTCGCTGCGCTCTCGGCCCGATACCGTCCGCCGTCGCGTTCCGATCGTGTGCGTTCATGGCTGCGTCCTCGTCTCCGGTCCCTCCCACTGTGTCCTCGCCCTCGCGACCGCCGTCCAGTTCCGCGCGCCAGTCGGCGTGGACCGGCCCCGCGCCCGGATCGAGCGCGGCGTCGAGCCGGTCGGGCGAGTACGGCGTCGCCGCCGGCGCCGGGTCGATGATGCTCCCCGAGCGCGCCCCGGGGACGGTCCCGCGGAGGCGGTCGAGGAGGGCGACCGCGGGCGACTCGCGCACGGCGACCGCGGCGACCTCGCGGTGGAGCGCGGCGTCGACCGGGGCGGTCGGCCGGTACGCTCGCTCGCCGGGCTCGTGGATGCCGACGTTTGCCCCCTCCCAGTAGTTCCCGCGTTCGCCGTCGGCCCAGACCCGGAGTGCGCCCGCCCCGGCGGCCGCGTGGTCCGCGTTGCCGACGAAGTCGTTCGCGACGACTCGGCTCGACGGGACGACCGTGGTCGCTCGCGCGCCCAGCTCGTTGTTCGCGGCCACGTTGCGCTCGTACAGCGACCCGCGGGAGCTGGTCGAGAAGCCGAGTCTGTTGCCGACGAGGGTGTTGTATCCGATGTAGGCTCGGGTGCCCGAAGCCTGAATCCCGGCGCTCGAATTCCGCACGTCGTTACCGACGATCGCGTTACCCGACGGGCGCGTCATCACCGTGACCCCGCCGAACAGCTCGTTTTTAAATGCGTTGTCGGCGATCAGCGCGTCGCCCGTGTACATGAGGTGCGTCCCGTACCGGTTGTCCGTGAACGTCGAGTTCCGGACGACCGAGCCGTCGGCGCGGTGGAGGTAGATCCCGTCGCGACCGCCCTCGAACGCGCTGTCGGTCACCGTCACCCGCGAGTTCATTCCGGCGATCCCCATGAATCCGTCCTGCCAGCTGTCCGCCCCGTTGACGCGGAGGTCCCGGACGACCGCGTGAGAGCCCTCCCGGAGGAGCAGGCCGCTCGCGTTCGCCACGATCGTCACGTCGTCGACGACGAGTCCCGGCGCGTCGATCGCGTGGATCCCCGCGTCGCCGTGGCCGTAGCCGAGCTGGATGTTGGTGTCCCACGGCTCGCCGTCGCCCGAGCCGCTGTCCTCACCGTCGCTCGCGCGCCCCTCGCGCGCCGCTTCCGGGTCGCGGGTCTGTCCCCCGCTCCCGTCGATCGAGAGCCCGGTGAGCGCCACGTCCGACGCGCGCACCGTGATCACGGAGCCGTTCCCGTCGCCGCTGATCCGCGCGTCCTCGCCGGCGATCGTGACCGACTCGTCCACAGTCAGCGTCTCCTCGTAGGTCCCCGACGGGACGACGACGGTCGTGTTCGGCGGCGCGGCTTCGATCGCCGCCTCGATCGTCGGGGCGTCCTCTCCGACGACGACCGAGACCGGGCGGTCGGCCCGGCGCTCGGCGGCCGCGATCCGATCGTCGGCTGCGTCCCATCGCTCGGGGGCCATCGAGCGCACCGTCGCCGCCGAGTCGGTGTCGAACGACGCGCTCCGGACCGCCTCCCAGTCGACGACCCGCCCGCCGTGGTCCGCGACGAACGCCTCGGCGGCGTCCCGCTCGCGGAACGGGACGACCGTCTCGCCCGCCGGGCTCCGAGCGTCGCTCCCGACGACGTAGACCGCCTCCGCCGCCGGCACCCACTCGCCGAGTCGTTCCGACTCGAACAGCCCGGTCTCTGTCGTCCCCGGTCGGGCGTCGTCGAACGTCTCGACGTAAGCGGCGATCGGGTAGCCGAACTGGTGTTCGGTCCGCCCGTCGTTGAGCGTCGCCGTGAACGACTCGACGCCGTTGTACCCGACGACGTACTGGAGCTGCGAGTAGAAGACCTGCGTCCGCGGGACCCGCGCCGACCCCGCCATCAGCGCGTCCGTCTCGGAGGAGAGCCCGAGTTCGACCACGTCGTCGTAGGCGACCGGCGACGGCGCTGCCGCCTCGGGATCCGCGGCGAACGCTCCGATCGTCGCGACGGCGGCGACGAGGAGGAGCGCGACGAGCGCAATCTGAAGCGCCCGAGACGGATCGCCGTAGGGGTCGAACACTGCCACAAAAGGCCTTCTCTCGCTGGGGCTTTATCCGATCTGGTTCGTTCCTCGAACGACGGCCTGAATCGGTCCAGAGGGCCTAATACCGTCGTTCCGCAACTATCATCCATGACCGAACACCAGCGTCTGTCGGTGTCGCGTCGACGACTGCTCGGCGGCGTCGCCGCGGGGCTCTCCCTCGCGGCCGCCGGCTGCACGGACGACGAGAGTGCGTCGATCACGCCGGTCTCGATCGACGGCGAGCGGGCCTGCGACCAGTGCGGCATGATCGTCGGGGACCACCCCGGGCCGGTCGGGCAGATCCACTTCGAGGACGACGAGCCGGAAGGCGGGCGGCCGGGGCAGTTCTGCAGCAGCACCTGCACCTACACCTACCGGTTCGACGCCGAGGACGAGGGGCGGACCCCCCTGGCGACGTTCCTCACCGACTACTCGGCGGTCGACTACGAGGTGTTCACCGAGGGCGGCGACACCCAGTTCTCCTCGCACGTCGAGAGCGACGCGTTCGCGCGGACGACAGACCTCACCGTCGTCGCGCGCAGCGAGGTCGTCGGCGCCATGGGCCCCGAGCTGATCCCGTTCAGCGAGGACGACGACGTGGCGTCGTTCGTCGAGGAGTACGGCGGCGAGTCGATGCCCGCCGAGGACGTCGAGCGGTCGACGCTCGAAGCCTTATAAACAAAGGCAGACGGCTCGCGAGTTACTTATAAAAAAACGGCGCGGGAGCGACGGCCCGCCGCCTATTCGACCGCGCCCCACTTCTCGACGCGCTTCGGCCGGTCGGAGACGGCCATCACGTCGAGGTCGTCGTTGGCGTGTTCGATCGCCTCCAGCGCGGCCTTCGCGGAGGCGTGCGTCGAGAAGTAGGTGATCTCCTCCTCGACGGCGATCTCCAGCAGCTCGCGCTGGCGCGAGACGATGAGGTCGAGCTCGCCGCGCTTCGCGGCCTCGATCAGGTCCGTCGCCTCGCTCAGCTCGAAGTGTTCGGC
The DNA here is from genome assembly GCF_051194165.1 of Halorubrum shenae. Lineage (NCBI taxonomy): Archaea > Methanobacteriati > Methanobacteriota > Halobacteria > Halobacteriales > Haloferacaceae > Halorubrum > Halorubrum shenae. Next base: position 273,571 of record NZ_JBLZNI010000001.1, read on the forward strand.
GTACCCCGCGACGAGGGCCTCGCCGGCCTCGGTGTCCGGGTCCGGGAACTCGTCGGCCGAGAGGTCGACGACGGCGGTCCCGGACTCCGGGATCGGCTTGCCCGTGGAGTCTTGCGCCTTGTCGTACGCCTTGCCGAACGAGCGGGCCGTGCCCATCACTTCGCCGGTCGACTTCATCTCCGGGCCGAGCCGCGGGTCCGAGCCCGGCAGGCGGTCGAACGGGAGGACGACCTCCTTCACGCTGCGGTGTTCCGGGATCTGCTCGTCGACGTCGAGGTCGGCGAGCGTCAGGTCGTCGGTCATCACCTTCGCCGCGAGCTTCGCGATGGGGACGCCCGTCGCCTTCGAGACGAACGGGACCGTCCGGGAAGAGCGCGGGTTGGCCTCCAGCACGTACACCTCCGACTCCGCGTCGGCGTCGTGGACGTCGGTGACCGCGAGCTGGACGTTGAGCAGGCCGACGGTGTCGAGCGCGCGGGCGATATCCTCGGTGACCTCGCGGACCCGGGTGAGGGTCTCGTCGTCCAGCGAGCGCGGCGGGATCATACAGGCAGAGTCGCCCGAGTGAACGCCCGCGCTCTCGACGTGTTCCATCACGCCGCCGAGCAGCACGTCCGCTCCAGGGCGAGACTCCGTCTCGCTTGCAGGCGCGTGTGACGCGCCGACGTCCGCCACGGCGTCGACGTCCAGTTCGACCGCGTCGTCGAGGAACTGGTCGACCAAGATTGGCTTGTCCGGCGAGACCCGGACTGCCTCCTCGATGTACTCCTCTAACTCCGCGTCGCTCTCGACGACGCGCATCGCGCGCCCGCCGAGAACGTACGAGGGACGCACGAGGACGGGGTAGCCGATGTCGTGGGCGAGTTCGAGCGCCTCGCTCTCGCTCGTCGCGGTGCCGCCCTCGGGCTGAGCGATCCCCATCTCGTCCATCAGGACGTTGAAGCGGTCGCGGTCCTCGGCCAGGTCCATCGCCTCGACGCTCGTCCCCAAAATCGAGCAGTCCAGTCCGCGGCGCTGGAGTTCCGCTTCGAGGGGTTCGCCGATGTTGACCGAGGTCTGCCCGCCGAACTGGACCATCACGCCGTCTGCGCCGGTCGCTTCGGCCACGTCGGCGACCTCCTCGGCGGTGATCGGGTCGAAGAACAGCCCGTCGGAGGTGTCGTAGTCGGTCGAGACCGTCTCGGGGTTGTTGTTGACGACGTGCGCCTCGATACCGAGCTCGCGGAGCGCCTGGATCGCGTGGACCGAGCAGTAGTCGAACTCGACGCCCTGCCCGATCCGGATCGGGCCGCCGCCGACCACGACCACGCTGTCGACGCTCTTGTCGACGACGAGCTCGCCGGCCGCGGCGTCGCCCTTCAGCGGTCCGCGCTCGAACTCCGACTGGCGCGCGGAGTAGTAGTACGGGGTCTCGGCGGCGAACTCGCCGGCGCAGGTGTCGACCTGTTTGTACGTCCGGCCCGGGACGTCCTCTTCGACCGCCTCAACGTCGGTCCCGCCACCGGCGAGCGCCGCGATCTCGGCGTTCGTGTGACCCGCGGTGGCCGCCTGCGCGAACTCGCCGTTCTGTGCGGCCTGCGCGGTGTCGCTGACCCGTTTAAACCGTTCGAGGTACCACGGCTTGATGCCGGTCAGGCCCTCGATGTCGTCGACGGAGTACCCGCGGTCGAACGCCTCGAAGATCGCGTACGGACGGTCCGGAGTGGGGCGTTCGAGGTACTCGGTCTCGAGCGCGTCGTCGTCGACCGTCTCCCAGGTGACCGCCGGGTCGTACTCGGAGGAGCGGAGCGACTTCAGCAGGCTCTCCTCGAAGTTCCGACCGATAGACATCGCCTCGCCGGTGGACTTCATCGCCGTTCCGAGCTCGAAGTCGACGTCGTCGAACTTGTCGATGGGCCACCGCGGCACCTTCGTCACCACGTAGTCGATGGCGGGCTCGAAGGCGGCCGTCGTCTCGCCGGTGATCTCGTTGTCGATCTCGTGGAGCCGCTTGCCGAGCGCGACCTTCGCGGTGACGCGGGCGATCGGGTAGCCGGTCGCCTTCGACGCGAGCGCGGAGGAGCGCGAGACGCGCGGGTTCACTTCCACGACGCGGTACTCGCCGCCCGGGGTCCCGTCGTCGTGCCACGCGAACTGGATGTTACAGCCGCCCTCGATGCCCAGGTCGCGGATCACTTCGAGCGCCGCGTCCCGCATCTCCTGGTGTCCGTCGTCGGGGATGACCTGCGAGGGGGTGACGACCGTCGACTCGCCGGTGTGGATCCCCATCGGGTCGATGTTCTCCATGTTACAGATGATGATACAGGAGTCGTCGGCGTCCCGCATCACCTCGTACTCGAGTTCGACCCAGCCCGCGATGGACTCGGTGATGAGCACCTCGCTGTTCCGCGAGAGGCGGAGCCCCTTACGGACGCGCTCGACCAGCTCCTCGAAGTCGTCGACGACGCCGGAGCCGGAGCCGCCGAGGGTGTACGTCGTCCGGGCGATGACGGGCAGCCCGCCGACGTCGTCGACCGCCGCTTGGACGCGCTCGCGGAGGGCCGCCTCGTCGAAGTCGGTGACCGACTCGCCCTCGTCGAGCGAGATGGTGGTCGAGGCGGGCACCGGCTGGCCGAGACCCTCCATCCGCTGGCGGAACAGGTCGCGGTCCTCCGTCGCGTAGATGGTGTCGAGCGGCGTCCCCATCACTTCGACGTCGTACTCCTCTAAGATCCCCTCCTCGGCGAGCTCGGCGGTGACGTTGAGGCCGGTCTGGCCGCCGAGCCCGGCGATGACGCCGTCGGGCTCTTCGATCCGGATGACCTCGCCGATGGCCTCCGGCGTGATCGGTTCGATGTACACCCGGTCCGCCGTCTCCGGGTCAGTCATGATCGTCGCCGGGTTCGAGTTCACCAGGACGACGCGAGCGCCTTCCTCCTGGAGGGCGCGGCACGCCTGTGCCCCGGAGTAGTCGAACTCAGCCGCCTGTCCGATCTGGATCGGTCCGCTACCGATGAGTAGAATGGTCCGGTCCTCGCTCATTATCGCGATGGAGTACGCTCATCGTAATAAGGTCGGCGATAGAATACGAATCTCGCAGTGAGTTTGCGATTTTCGCAAGGTATGAAATAGCATGACGAGTAGGTCGAACTAGCACCGCTATCGGCGACTGACCCGAACGACGGTCACGCTGGCTTCAAAAGGGCTTCACGACGCCGTCCCTGCCTCCATCGATCGCAATGCTCACCCCGCGAGACGGGACCTGCGACTCGACCGAGTGGCGCCCGCTCAGGTCTCCAGGAGGTACCGATACGGCCGATCGGCGATCACTTCGATCTCGCCGCGCTCGGCCCATCGGCCCAGAACGGTAGCGACGCGGTGGGAACTGTCGAGCTCCTCGCACTCCCCGGCGAGCGTGAGGATCTCCCGCGCCGTCAGCGGCTCGTCGGCCTCGGCGAGCACGCCGCGGATTCGGTCGTACCGGTCGTATTCGCCGGCGCTCATACGTCTTACGTACGGTGCCCGAACATATAGGGTTCAGTGAGACACGAGTCGGACATTCGTCTGACACGAGGCCTATCGTAGCCGTTTTTGCGGGTCTGAGCCGTCATCGGGAGGTTAGTTTAAAAGAGACGACCCTCGCTCAGGCGTACGGGTCTTCGGCTTCCAGGTCGCGCTCGGCGCGGTACTGGTCGACGAACTCGCTCACGTCGAACTCCATCATCTCCGCTTCGAACGCCGAGAGCGCCTCGTCGTCGTCGGCGTGGCTCACGGCGTGTTCCATCAGTTCGACGACGAGCTCGACGACGATCTCGTGGAGCCGGCGGGAGTCGAACTCCGTCACCCACGCCATCGCGTAGCCCACGTCGGCGTTCTCGCTGGCGTCTGACGACACCACCGCCTCCGGGAACTCCTCTAACACGACGCCGAGCAGGTGGGGCGTGTCGAACTCCGGCATCTCCTCGCTCGTGGTCTCGATCGCCTCGCGGAGCACCTCGACGAGGAAGTCGGGGAGGAACCGCTCCGGGGGGTGGACGTCCATCACGACCGCGTGCGTCTCGCCGCAGTCGCACTCGAACTCGCGCATCCCCAAGTCCAGATCGCCGGCGGCGATCGTCTGGCCGCAGGGCAGCTCCAGCGTGTTCTCGTCACCGCCGGGGACGCGCGGCTGGGACATAGTCACGCTTAGTCGCTGTCGAGGTTAAAAGGCGCGGAACGGGATGCGGGCGGGGACGCCGGGAGCGTTATTGGAACCCGATCTTGCCGCCGGTCTCACGGATCGCGTTGCCGCTGCCGCCTTTGAACTGCTCTTCGACCTCCTCGTAGTACGCGAGGATGTCGTCGTTGATCGTGGGGCGCACCGACTCCAGCGCGCGCCGGAAGTGTCTCATCTCGACTTCCTCGGCGTCGTCGTCGTCGCGCAGCGCCTCGATGGCGGCCTCGCGGGCGATCCCCTCGAGGTCGGAGCCGACGTAGCCGTCGGTGATCTCCGCGACCTCGCGGAGACTCACGTCGGGCGCGAGCGGGGTGTCCGCCGTGTGGATGTCGAGGATCTGCTCGCGACCGCCCTGGTCCGGCTGGCCGATCATCACGAGCCGGTCGAACCGACCGGAGCGCAACAGTGCGGGGTCGATCATATCGGGGCGGTTGGTGGCGCCGATCACCATCACGTCGCCCATGTCCTCGAGCCCGTCGAGCTCCGTGAGCAGCTGGTTCACGACGCGCTCGGAGACGTTGTTCCCCATCTCCTGCCCGCGCGAGGGCGCGAGGCTGTCGAGCTCGTCGAAGAAGATGATCGTCGGGCTCACTTGCCGGGCCTTCCGGAAGGTCTGCCGGATCGCCTTCTCCGACTCGCCGACCCACTTCGAGAGCAGCTGCGGCCCCCTGACCGAGATGAAGTTCGCGTTCGTCTCGTTGGCGACCGCCTTCGCCATCAGCGTCTTCCCAGTCCCGGGCGGCCCGTACAACAGCACCCCCTTCGGGGCGTTGACGCCCATCCGGTCGAACTTCTCAGGCGAGGTAAGCGGCCACTCGACCGACTCCTGCACCTGCTGTTGCGCCTCGGAGAGTCCGCCCACGTCGTCCCACGAGATCTTCGGGAGCTCGACGAGGACCTCCCGCATCGCCGAGGGCTCCACCTCGTTCAACGCGCTATCGAAGTCGTCCCGCTTGACGATCATCCGGTCGATCAGGCTCGGCGGGACCTCCTCGTCGTCTAAGTCGATCTCGGGGAGGTACCGCCGGAGCGCCTTCATCGCGGCCTCCTTCGTCAGGCTCTCGACGTCGGCACCGACAAAGCCGTGCGTCTCGTCGGCGAGGTGATCTAAGCTCACGTCGTCCGAGAGCGGCATCCCGCGGGTGTGGATCTGGAGGATCTCCTTGCGGCCCACCTCGTCGGGGACGCCGATCTCGATCTCGCGGTCGAACCGTCCGGGGCGGCGGAGCGCGGGGTCGACGCTGTCGACGCGGTTGGTCGCGCCGATGACGACCACCTGCCCGCGGGTTTCGAGCCCGTCCATCATCGTCAGCAGCTGGGCGACGACGCGGCGCTCGACCTCGCCCGTCACGTCCTCGCGTTTGGGCGCGATCGAGTCGAGCTCGTCGATGAAGATGATACTCGGGCTCTCCTCTTTCGCGTCCTCGAAGATCTCCCGGAGCTGTTGTTCGGACTCGCCGTAGTACTTCGAGATGATCTCCGGACCGGCGATCGAGAAGAACGACGCCGACGTCTCGTTGGCGACCGCCTTCGCGAGGAGGGTCTTCCCCGTGCCCGGCGGGCCGTGCAGGAGGACGCCCTGCGGCGGCTCGATCCCGAGCTTCGAGAAGATCTGCGGGTGTTTCATCGGCAGCTCGACCATCTCGCGGACGCGCTGTATCTCCGACTGGAGCCCGCCGATATCCTCGTAGGTGATGCCGCCGCCGGTCTTCTCGAACCCGGAGATCGGCTCCTCGCGCAGTTCGACCTCGGTGTCCTCGGTGATCAGACAGACGCCGTCGGGCTCGGTCTCGATCGCGATCAGCGGGATCGCCTGGCCGGGCGACCGCATGAACGGGTGATTCGTCGAGGACATCACGGGGACGATATCGCGTTCGACGACCGGGCGCTTGAGGATCTGGCGTTTCACCATGCCGGCGGCGTCGGAGCCGAACTGGACCGACGCCTCCTCGGGCGGGGCCAAGACGAGCTTCTCGGCCTTCTCGGCCTCGGCCTTCCGGATCGTCACGCGCTCGCCGATACCGACGTCGGCGTTCTGGCGCGTGAAGCCGTCGACGCGGACGGTGTCCGTGTTCCAGTCCTGGCGGTCGGCGCGCCAGACCTTCGCGGCGGTGGTCTCCGCGCCCTCGATCTCGATGATGTCGCCGGGCGAGAGCTTGAGGTGCAACAGCGTGTCGGGGTCGAGTCGGGCGATGCCGCGCCCCGAGTCGTTCGGGTACGCCTTCGCCACTTCGAGTTGGACTTCGTTCATGATTCCTCGCGGGGGATATCTCTATCTCCTCCCGGTTCGGGAATAAGCTTGTTGCCCCTGTCGGTCCCGCCGGTCGTCCCGAGGGATTCGGGAGGTGCGGCGATCTGTGTCATCACATAGCACGATACGGCATCCGTATTTAAAACGCCGTCGCAAGGGCGCGTTTTCGCCGTCTCCGCAGCGCCCACCAGCCCGTCGTTTTTTGCCCGTTCGGTACCGACTTTGCCCGTGTTCGACTCCCTCTCCGACCCGATGTGGATGCTCGTCTCGCGGCTCGCGGTTCTCGCCGCGGGCGTGCTTCTCGGCGTCGCGCTGTACGCCCTCGGCGCCGGGGGCGTCCTCCTCGTCCCGGTCGCGGCGGTCGCGGCGATCGTGATCGGTGAGCTGTACTTCGTCGTCGCGGGCGACGACACCGGCTGATCGAGAATCCGTTCGGGCCGTCCCGGGCTCTCACCGCGCCGTTCGGCCTCCTCAGGCGATCTTCATCATCCGCGTCTCGAACTTGCCGACGCGAACGCGCACCCAGCCGGAAAGCTCCGCGTCGAGGTCGGGGTCGTCGGTATCGACCCGAAGCGCCCGCACGTCGTCGAGCTTCGTCCGCGAGGCGACGACCCGCAGGTCACACCGTCGGATCACCGTCGGCGACAGCTGCGGGTTCCCGCGGCCGAAGACGAACCCCTGTCCCCCGATGGGGGAGACGACGATCACGTTCTCCTCGCCGAGCGCGTCGAGGATGTCGGACTCGGAACCGTCCAGGAGGACCACTTCGCCGTCGCGCCACACGTCGACCCCGATCGGCGACGGTTCGAACCCCAGCTCCGCTTTGATCGCACCGACCGTCGATCCGGGGCCGAGCACGAAGGTGACGCCCTCGCCCTCGCGGGCGCGGATGTCGTCGGCGACGCCCTCGGCCAGCGACTCGACGGTCCCACTCGCGGTCTGTTTCGACGACTGGAGATCGTCGGCGACCGGAACGCGCGCGACCGCCCGAAGCTCCGGATTGACCTCGCCCTCGCGGTAGGCGTCCTCGTCGATGTCCATCACCTCGCGGCGCTCGGTGCGGGAGAAGGAGGCCGCGACCTCGGCGGCGTCCTCCGGCGAGACGGCGAACACGGAGGAGTACACCTTCACGCCGGCGGGGACGCCGAGCATCGGGCTCTCGGTTCCGGTCCGTTCCAACGCCGTCGCCACGTCCGTCGCCGTGCCGTCGCCCCCGACGAACAAGACCAGGTCCACCGGGTCGTCGCCGCCGACGAACGCCTCGACGACGCGCGCGGTGTGGTCGGCGGTCGTCTCCGTGGGGTCGGGCGTCGCGCCCTCGAACGGGTCGACCACGCGGACCGGCTCGAAGCCGGCCTCACGGACCAGCCGCTCACCCATGGGGTCGGCGGCGGTCGAGACGCGTGCCTCCGACGCGACCGCCGCGAGCCGCTCCAGCGCCCGCCGGGCCCGGTCCGGCGCGCGGGGCTCCGCGCCGCGCGCGACCGCCTCCGCAACCTTTCCGTCGGTGCCCTTGAGCCCGACGCGGCCGCCCATCCCAGCGACCGGGTTCACCACGAATCCGACGTGCATGTCGACACCTTCGTCGGCGAACCCTTAAGCGGGACGCGTCTCGCGGCGGGAAGATCAATATTAAGACGCCCCCAGAACAAGCGCGAACTATGATCCTCGAATCCGCCCCGGTCGAGCCGATCCCGATCGACGCGGCCGCGACTACCGTGCTCGTCGCGAGTCTGGTAATCACCGCGCTGTGGCTCGTGTACCTCTACCGCTGATCGCCTGTTTCTCAGGTCTCCGAGTCGACCAGCTCCGACCGCTCCCGAACCCACTCGGCGGCGCGCTCCGCCTCGTCGGCCGCCGCCGCCGTGATCTTCACGCGCACGCTCTCGCCGGGGTACGATCCCACGCTCACGTCGAACGCCTCCTGTAGCTCCGTGAATCGCTCCAGCAGTTCGCTTTCCGGCTCGTCGACGTCGACGGTGACGGTGTGGGTCGGGCTCCCCTCGAACTCCTCGACGACCGACTCGAACATCGCTTCCATCTCCGTCGGGACGCCCGGCAGGACGTACACCGACTCGACGGCGGCGCCGGGCGCGACCCCCGCCTCGTTGGCGAGCGGTCGGCAGTCGGCCGGGAGATGGGTCGTTTCGGCGACCAGGTCGTCCGCGCTGTACCCCCGCTCCGCGAGCCAGTCCGCGGCCCGGTCGTTGGCGACGAGATCGCGCCCGAACGCGGCCGCGACCGCCTCCATCGTCACGTCGTCATGCGTGGGACCGAGCCCGCCGGTAACGACCACGGCGTCGTACTCGGCGTGGTACTCGTTGACGACACGCGCGATCTCGGCGACCTCGTCCGGAACGACGGTGACCCGTCTGACCGTCACACCGCGCTCGGCGAGCCGACCGCACAGCCACGTCGCGTTCGTGTTCTCGGTGTCACCGACGAGGAGTTCGTCCCCGACGGTGACGATTGCGGCGTCCATGCAGACACAAGGCGTCGCGCACTGAAAAAGGGCGTCAGTTACTCCTCGTCGTCCTCGTACACGCCGAGTCCCATCTGCCGGCGTCGCTCGCGAAGCTCCGCTAACTGGCGCCGGAAGTAGACCGTCCCGGCGATCGCGGCGATCGCGGCGATCACGAGGATCACCCCGAAGACGAGCAGGTCGGACTCGCGGTACGACTGGACCACGACCGACCCACTCGTGACCGAGTCCCAGGTAATCCGGTCGCGGCCGTCGACCGTCTCGATTTCGTGGTCGCGCGGCGACACGTGCCCGACTATCGGCACGTCGGTGCTGAATCCGGGCGGGAGCGTCACCGCGTACGACCCCTCGATGTAGGTGAGCGTCGTGAACCGGCGGGGCGAGCCGGACGCCGAGAGGGCTATTCGTCCGCCCTCCATCTCCTCGCCGAACCGGACCCACGTCTCGTCGGGGGTGCGCTCGACCTCGCCGCCGCGGGCGCGGAACTCGGTCCCGTTAACGACCTCGCCGTCGGGGTACTGGTACCGGAACGCCTCGAACTCGAAGGGCTGATCGCCCGTGTACGGCGTCTGCCGGTAGAAGCGTATCTCGTCGACGCCGGAGACGTTGTACACCGCGGTGTACTGCGTCCCCGTCGACAGGTTGATAGCCGCGTCGCGGTCGGTCGCGAAGTCGTACGCGTACGGCGGCTCCGCGTCGAGCGTCTCGTTCGCGACGTCGCCGCCGTCGTTGACGTAGGTGAGACAGCCGGCGCTGACGGCGAGGAGCGCGACGACCGCGATCGCGAGGGCGAGGCGTCGGTTCACGGCTCAGACGACGCAGCGCATCTCCGCCGGGAGGTACGAGCCGATCGCGGCCAACAGCCCCGGCGGGTCGGTGTCCTCCGTGCAGACGACGCTCTGCTCTAAGAGCCCGAGTCGCTCGACGGTGACGATGTCCTGCGCGTGGCCCGCGCGGTTCACGGTCGCCCGGACCTCGCCGCGGGTGGCCGAGTTGACGTTGAGGCGCCCGTCCCCGCGCTGCCAGTCGTAGAGCCGGTCGCGCTCGGCGTCCGCCAGTCGGCTCGGTTCCGAATCGGGATCGCCCACGTCGCCGCCGTAGACGAATCGGACGGGGAGGTGTTGCACCAGTCCGAACCGTTCGACGACCTGCTCGGGCGAGCCTCTGCCGAGGCCGATCTCGTCGGCCGGAATCCGAACGTCGACGCCGGCGTCGAGGACGAAGCCGCCGTCGTCCCACGATTCGAGGGTGCCGACGTACGCTTCTCCGGCCTCGAGTCCGCCGTCGTGGGCGACGATTTCGCCCCACGTCTCTGCGAGGACGTTGCGGGCGACCTCGGCGTCCTCGCCGCTCACGTCCACCTGCACGAAGTCGTCGTCGCGGACGCCGACGTGCCAGTCGACGTCGAGTTCGCCGACGTCGTTGGCGACCAGCGAGCCCATCCCGTCGAGCGCGCGGTCGCGGGCGTCGCCCTTCACGTAACACTTTGTTGCGAGAACGACCATCAGCCCATCACGTCCACGTTGAGCTCGTCGCGGAGTTCCTCGACGCGCTGCCCCATCGCTTCGCGGAGCCGGTCGTTTTCCATTGCCTCGACCGGAGAGCCGCACTCTGGACACTCGAAGCCGAAGTCCATCGCCTCGCCGAACTCGAAGCGGATCGAACACACCTCACAGAGGTAGAACTCGTGGGTGCGCTCGTACTCTTGGCGCTCCTCTAAGGCGTCGAGCAAGCGGTACATCTCTTCTTCGAGGTTCTCCGGGATGTTGTCGTAGTGGAACGTCCAGAGGTACGTGAGCCACCCCGAGTCCTCGTCGCGCACCCGTCGGTAGGTGGCGAGGTCGTTCTCGTACAGGATGAACAGCGCGCGTCGGACGTCGTTGAGCTCCAACCCGAGCTCCTCCGCCAGCTCCTCGTCGGTGACCTCGCCGTCGGGCGGCGCGGCCGCGACCGGCATCCCCGTCGGCCCCACCAGCTCGTGGAGGTACTTCTGGATGACGGGGTCGTTCAGTAGATCCTCAAAAGCCATTACGTGGAACTGGTGGTGGAACCGGGTTAAAAGCTCCGGAAGAAGCGGTCACCCAGAACCGAACACTCGGAACCGAACGCCCGGAATTGCGGATCGTGGAAGCGGAACATCCAGGCGTCGCCTGAGAAAGAAACTTAGGGAGGTGGATACTCCCTTTGAGACATGGCCTCGCGAATTCTCGTTCCGATGGACGACTCCGAGCACGCCGGGCAGGCGCTGGAGTACGCGTTCGACAACTTCCCGGGCGCCGACGTTTCCGTGTTACACGTCGTCGGCGTTCCGTCACCGATGATGGGAGAGGCGACGGCGCTTGCCCTCGCGGACGACATTGAAGATGCCGCCGCCGAACGCGCCGAGCCCGTCTTCGAGCGCGCCCGCGAGATAGCGAACGAGCGCGGTCGAGAGATCGACACGACCGTGGCCGTCGGCCACCCCGCGCGAAATATCATCGATCGTGCCGAGAACTACGACACGATCGTACTCGGTGCTCACGGCGCAGATTGGAGTCGCGCGGCACGCCAATTCCTCGTCGGGAACGTGGCCGAGACCGTCTCGAAACGTGCACCCGTTCCCGTCGTGTTAGTTCGCTGAATACAACACTTCAGCGTCCGTGGTATCGAAATCACCGATCGCCGGGGCGTGACATCTGTCGTGAACCGCCTCGAAGTCGAGCCCCGAGGCCCTCGGCCTGATCCGCCTGTAGCTGTTGGTCTACCTTCATAACGTTTCGACTTAAAGATGGAAGCATGTACGACGAGATATTGGTTCCGACAGACGGGAGTGCCGCTGCGGGAACAGCGACTGACACAGCGCTCGACCTCGCACGACGCTTCGACGCCTCGATCCACGCGATTACCGTCGTTGAACTGAGCGAGTCCCCGGCCGACGTTGAATCAGAAGTCGCTGAGGAAATAACCCAAAATGGAGAGAAGACGCTGGCGACACTCAGGGATCGGGCGGCGGACGTCGGCGTTTCAGCGACGACACAGGTCATCGAAACCGATGACCCGGTCCACCAGAGGATCACCGACTACGCGAGAGAGCACGACGTAGATCTCATCGTGATGGGGACGCACGGACGAACGGGGTTGAATCGTCTCGTCCTCGGGAGCATAACCGAGCGGACGCTCCGCACGTCGCCGGTACCCGTCCTCACCGTCCACGAGGACGTCACGCTTAACTCCGACTTCGAGACGGTCCTCGTTCCGACGGACGGAAGCGACCCGGCGAGCGTTGCTGCGGATCACGGAGTGACTATCGCAGCGGCGACGGATGCGGCGATGCACGTCGTCCACGTCGTCGACCTCACCGACGTTTCGGGAGAGTTCGGTGGTGCCGAGGTGCTCGCTGCGTTAGAGGACGCAGGTCAACAGGCCGTCGATGACGTCATCGGCCGAGCCGAGGACGCGGGGCTGCGGTCCGTTGAGGCGTCGGTCCTCAGCGGGAGACCCGCCCGAGCCATCTTGGACTACGCGGAAGAACGCGACGTCGACCTCATCGTGATGGGGACGCACGGCCGGACCGGACTAGAGCGGTACTTCCTCGGGAGCGTCACCGAGAAAATCGTCCGTGTCGCAGACGTCCCCGTACTGACCGTCTCACCGCCCGAAGAACAGTAAGCTACCGCCGCGGGCGGCCTCCGGCAAAGCTTTACCCCGCCTGTGACACGACACGGTCGTATGGGAACGACCGACAGCGGGGATCAGCGAGACGGCTCGAAGGAGTCCGAGAGGTCCGACTCCCCGACGGCCCGAACGCGGATCCGGCGAGCCGTCGGCGCGCTCGCGCTCTTCTCTGTCCCGGTCCTACTCGCCGCCGTCCCGCTGGTCCCCGCCGCCGCCCTCCTCGGGCCCGCCGGCCTCGACGTCGCCGGCCCGGGCGCGGCCGGGGGGCTCCTTGCCGCCGCCGTCGTCGGCCTCGGCGGCTCAATCCTCCTCGGCCCGATGCTCGTCGACCGCCGGATCGCCCGCCTCCCTGACGCTGAACTCGACGACCGCCCCGCCGACTTCGTCGCCGACCGCGTCGCGACCCTCGCCGGGGACGTCGGCGTCGACGCCCCCGACGTGACGGTCGTTCGCGCCGACGCCGCCAACGTCGCCGTCGCCGACGGACACCGCGGCGCTCGGCTCGTCGTCTCGACCCGCCTGCTCTCGTTGCCGAAGGCCGACCGCGACGCTGCGCTCCGGCACGCGCTCGTCAGGCTCCGGACCCGGGAGGCGCTCGTCTCGACCGCGCTGCTCCCGGCAATCGGGGCGGTCGAGACGGTGGCGCTCCTCGCAACCCTCCTCGTCGGGCGCCGCGGTGAGCGGACGGCGGCCGACCGCCGCGTCAACCGGATCCACGGGTACGAGCCGGAGCGCGACCGGATCCCGTGGTGGGCGTACACGATCGCCGGGATCGCGCTTTGGGTCCTGCTCCTCCCGGCGTGGCTCCCGGTCGTCGTCGGCGACCGGCTCTACGTGGCCGGCGGGCGCCGGGACGCGGACGGGGTCGTCGCGCGGGTCGGGAGCGCCGATCGCGACGGCCTCGGCAACGCGGTCGCGTTCGCCAGCGACGCCGCGGGCGCCGCCGACTGGCCCCCGCTCCTCGATCGGCTCTCGCTCGTCTCGATGGCGGACGCCGAGACGGGTCGCGTGCGGGGGACGAGCCGGCAAGAGGCGCGGGCGCGTCTCGCCCGACTCCGGTCGAAACGGGCCCTATAAACCGCAGCATTGCCCGATCAGGGATTCGCCGGGACCCCCATTCGGAGGATCGTTCCACCGGTGTCGGACGACTCCACGGAGAACTCACCGCCCGCCTTGCTCACGACCCAGTACATCAGCCAGATCCCGAGTCGGTCCGCGTGCTTCAGGGAGGTTTCGCCCCGTTCGAGCACGTGGGTCTCACGTTCCGGGATACCCGGCCCGTCGTCTTCGATCTCGATGTCGATCCACTCCTCGTCTCGCCGATCGACGCGTATCTGGACCGTCGGGTTCGGGGCGTCGTTGTGCTTGACCGCGTTCTCCACGGCCTCCTCGATGGCCGTCTCGAGGCCGACCACGGTCACGGAGATGCAGGTATCCTCGGGGACCGAGAGGTCGAACGTCGCGTCCGGATACTGGTCAGTCATCCGACTCAGGATCTCAGATAACCGATCCCGCAGTTCGACGGTCGTCTCGCCCGTATGAGTCTCCGAGAGCGTGTGATCGATCTTCCGCACCGTCTCCGCGATCCCCATCAAGTCGTTGGTCGTCTCCGCGATCACGTCGAGCGAGCGCTGTCGCTCTTCCTCGTCGGGATCGCGCCGCATGAGATCCATGTACCCATCGATGAGGTTCATCTTGTTGCGGAGGTTGTGGTTGAGCACGCGACCCATCACCTCGAGCCGCCGCTCGCGTATCTTCCGGTCCGTGATGTCGGACTGGAACCCGACGTAGTGGGTGACCGTCCCGTCGTCGTCGCGGATCGGGGCGATCGTGAGTCGGTTCCAGAACCGCTGGCCGTTCGCGCGGTAGTTCACGATGTCGACGGCGACCGGTCGCTCGTCGTCGATCGCTTTGCGGACCGCCGCCCGAGTCTGCGGGTCCGTGTCCTCGCCCTGCAGGAATCGACAGTCGTTCCCGAGAATCTCCGGGCCGTAGCCGGTGAGTGCTTCGAATCCCTCGTTCACGTACACGAGCGGGTCATCGCCGTCGCCGGCCTCCGCGAGCGAGATCCCGACCGGCGACTCGTCCATCGCCCGCTCTTTCAGCTTGAGGTCCTCGACGGTTTCCCTGAGCCGTCGCTCGCGTTCGGCGAGCCGGAGAGACGTCCGACGCCGTTCGACGAGGTTGGCGATCCGCGAGCGGAGCGCCTGCTTTCGGACCGGCAGTTCGATGATGTCGTCGACGTAGTCCCAGGTTCGCTCTTGCACCTCTCCCGCGTCGTCCTCGCCGACGAGCAGGACGAACGGAAGAAAAGTGGGTTCCGCGAGGTCGCGCCGCGACTGGACCGTGCCCGCGACTCGGGCGAACTCGCGCATGTCGAAAACACAGCAGTCGAACGTCGACCCGAGCGTCTCGACGTCCGTCGTCGTCTCGACGGTGTACCGTTCATTCAGCGCTTCCATCAACAGCTCTCGGTTCCGGTCCGACCGCATGAACAGCAGGATTCGCGGGTCGTTGCCGGGCGAGTTGGCATCGATCGGGGGCGCGTCGTCGAGGGGGTCAGCGTCGTCGAGGGGGTCAGCGTCGTCGGACGCGGAATCCCTCTCGGCTCCGCTGGAGGGCGGGCCGTCGGTAGCCTCGTTCGGGCCTGCGTCCATTTCCGTTAACACGAGACCCCACACGCATTAAGAGCTATGGATGCAGCCATCTCGGGGAAATCGCTCGCGTTCGGCCCGACGGGTGTTATAACTACCCGCGGACCGATCGTCCCTGCATGAAACCGTCACTCTCGGATCGGATATCGACAGGCGTCACCGGACTCGACGAGATTCTCTCCGGTGGGTTCGTGCCGCACCGGAGCTACATGGTACGCGGGCAGGCCGGCAGCGGCAAGACGATACTGGGATTCCACTTCTTACAACAAGGGATCGACGAGGGGGAGACGGCGCTTTTTATCAACCTCGAAGAGGACCTCGACGATCTCAAAGCGAACGCGGCGGCGTTCGGCTTCGACACCGACGCCATCGAGTTCCTCGATCTGAGCACGTCCGCAGACGAGTTCACCGAGGACCAGTCCTACGAGGTGTTCAGCACCGCTGAGGTGGAACAGGAGCCGCTCACCGATCGGATCGTGGAGGGCGTCACCGCTGTCGATCCCGACCGCGTCGTCGTCGATCCGCTGACCCAGCTCCGGTTCCTCATGTCCGACGAGTACCAGTTTCGCAAACAGGTCGTCGGGTTCATGCGATTCTTAAAAGATCAGGACGCGACAGTGGTGTTCACCGTTCAGAACACGCAATCGAACCCCACCGACGACCTCGAGTTCATCACCGACGGGACGATTCGACTCGGAGCCGAGGAGTACGGCAAGACGATTTCGGTGCCGAAGTTCCGCGGGTCCGCGACGCAAAGCGGAAAGCACGCCTACCGGATCACCGATGACGGTATGGAGGTGTATCCGGCGCTCCAGCCCGGCGAATACACTGGCACGTTCGACCTCGAACAGGCCTCCGCCGGCGTCGACGAGATCGACGAACTGCTCGGCGGCGGGATCGAACGGGGAACAGTGAGCATCTTCAGCGGACCGACGGGCGTCGGCAAGACCACGCTGGGGACGCAGATCATGAAAGCGGCCGCCGAGCGCGGCGAGCGCTCCGTCATCTACCTGTTCGAGGAGACGAAACAGACGTTTCTCACCCGCTCTCGGGCGGTCAACATCCCGGTCGACAAGATGATAGAGCGGGGAACGCTCCAGGTGACGGAAGTGGAGGCGCTGGAACGGTCGCCACAGGAGTTCGCGCGGATGGTCCGCGAGGAGGTCGAAACGAGGGACGCAGACATCGTGATGATCGACGGGATCGCGGGCTACCGCCTGACGCTCCGCGGCGAGGACGGGATGCTACTCCAGCAGATGCACGCGCTGGGTCGCTACCTGAAGAACATGGGCGTGACGGCGATATTCCTCGACGAGACGCGGAACATCACCGGCGAGTTCGAAGCGACCGTCGAGAACATCAGCTACCTCGCTGACAACATCGTCTTCCTGCGACATCTGGAACTGGAGGGCGAGATGCGAAAGGCGATCGGCGTGTTGAAAAAGCGCACGAGCGACTTCGAGCGAACCATCCGAGAGTTTCAGATCACCGAGGACGGAATCGTCGTCGGCGACCCGCTGTCGGATATCCGGGGCATCCTGAGCGGCACGCCGGAGATCGTCGAAGAGCGACCGAAGACGACGGATTCCGCCGCTAGGTGCGACGAGTAGGGCGCCTCACTCGACCGGTTCGTTTCCATCAGTCGCGGTCCCGTCCGCGTCCACCACCGCCTTGCCGGTCGCCTCCGGCATCACTCGGCGATCGGCGTTCTCCCACTCGCGGTCCAGCTCCGCGCCCTCGAACAATCGGTCGAGGAACACCGCGAGCCCGGCGACTTCCGAGTGCGGCTGGTTCGTCACGCCCACGTTGAAGTCGGCGCGCTCGTAGAGCGCCCACGGCACCTTCTCGCCGCCGACGACGACGAGGAGGTCGTCGCCCGCCTGGACCGCCTCGCGGACCTCCGCCTCCACGTCCTGGACGCGCTCGCCGTACATCGTGAGGTGGACGACGGTCCCCTCGAACTCTCGGACGATCGCCTTCTGGTCGTCGCGGAGTTCGACCGCGAACGGGCCGCCGAACCGGTCCGTGATGTCCCGCACCGTCTCGGCCGACTGTCCGGCGTTGTCGGGGAATATCACCCGGTCGGCGCCGAGCGCTCGGGCCGTGAGCCCGACGTGGGTCGTCATGCGGTCGTCGCGGCCCGGGCGGTGACCGTACCGGAGGACGACGACCTCGCGCGCATCGTGCATACCGGCGGTGCGACCGCGAGCGGCGTGGTCCTTTCGATGCCGGTTCGCCGGCGACGCCCGGTCGCAGCGAACATAGCTATCCATGGTTGTGGATCGTTCACCGAAACTGAGGCGAGAGGTGCCCACGTAACTGAAAGATTCATGGGGGAGGCGGTCACCGAATGCGGTATGACGAGCGTCAAGGAGTTCCGCGTCGACGAGGCCGCGACCGCCGACTCGCTGGGCCGCGGTCGGTTCGTCTTCACCGACGCGTACTCGGTGTTCGACTGGGGGCAGATGCCGGACGCGATCCCGCGCAAGGGTGCGAGCCTCTGTGCGATGGGCGCGTTCAACTTCGAACTGCTGGAAGACGAGGGGATCCCGACCCACTACCGAGGCGTCGCGGATGCCGACACCGGTGAGATCGTTCCCCTCGCCGACGCGACCGCCCCGCCGACGGAGATGGCCATCGATCTCACACAGGTCCCCGACCTGCCGTACGAGGGGCCCGACGCCGGCTACGACTACGACGCCTTCCACGCCGCGGGCGGCGAGAACTACCTCGTCCCGCTGGAGGTCGTCTTTCGCAACCGGGTCCCCGTTGGGTCCAGCCTCCGGCGCCGCAGGGAGCCCGCCGACTTCGGGCTCGACGCGGGCACCGATATCGACGCCGACGCGTGGCCGGACGGGCCGGTCGACCTCCCCGAACCGGTCGTGGAGTTCTCGACGAAGTACGAGCAACAGGACCGCTACCTCACTCGCGACGAGGCCGACCGGATCGCCGGCGTCGCCGACATCGACGCCCTCGAATCGCTCGCGCGCGACGTGAACCGAGTCGTCACCGACCGCGCCGAGACGGCCGGATTCGTCCACGAGGACGGGAAGATCGAGTGCCTGTACACGGACGGCGAACTCCGCGTCGCCGACGTGGTCGGCACGTTCGACGAGAACCGCTTCTCCTACGGCGGGCGCGGGATCTCGAAGGAGGTCGTCCGGCAGTGGTACAAGGCGAACGACCCCGCGTGGGTCGAGGCCGTGAAAGAGGCGAAGGCGGCGGTCACCGACCGAGACATCGACGACTGGCGCGAGCTCTGCGAGGCGGACCCCGACCCGCTTCCGCCGGCGGTCGTCGACGCGGTTTCGGCGCTGTACGCGGCCGGGACGAACGCGTACACCGACCAGGAGTGGTTCGACGTTCCGGACATCGAGGCGGCGCTCGACGCGGTCGACGAGTTGTAGGGAGAACGCCCGAACCCTCACGATCGACGAAACGCGAGGGAACCTCTTTAGCCCCGACGCGTGTGGGTCGACACATGCCCACCGACGCCGACTTCGGGGAACGACTCGAAGCCAAGACCGTCACGTATCTCGATCGGATCGACGACTGCGTCGCTCTCCTTCCGCGTGCCCTCGACGAGTACGCGAGCGGGGGCGACTACCGCGAGACGGTCGACGAGATCGCCGCGATCGAAAGCGAGTGCGACGAACTGGTCCGAGATATCACCGGAACCATCACCAACGCCGGCCCGGACGACATCGGGCTGTTGAACACCCGGATCAACTTCAACGAGTCGGCGCTGCTCGACTTCTACAAGGAGCTCGACGTGGTTCCGAACCACACCGAGCGGATCGTCCAGGAGGTGGTCATGATGCGGCCCGACGCCGACGGCGACTCCTTCCGCGACATGCGAGCGATGGCTACCCGAATCGTCGAGATGACCGCGGTCCTCGGCGACGTGGTCGAGGGGTTCGTCCGCGGGCTCGCGCGGAGCGACGCCACCGAGACCCTCACGGAGGGGATTGAGACGATTCGCGGCCTCGAAAGCGAGTGCGACGAACTCCGCAACGACGCCATCGAAACGGCGTTCGCCGACGATGCGGTCGCTCAGCCGCTCGTCTACCGGGAGCTCGCGATCCTGCTGGACGAGCTCGCGAACACGATCGAGGACCTGACCGATCGGATGGTCGTGATCGCGAGCAAGGAGCCGGGGATCGTCACCGAGGCGGACCCCGAAGCGGACGGCGAGTAAAGGTATAAAACCGACCGGGGCGAAAATCGCCTCACCGTCGCGCCCAGTCGAGCATCCGCTCGTAGAAGGGGTCCGAGGCGAGCGCGTCGACGTCGCCGACAAGCGTCAGCTGCTTTTTCGCCCGCGTGAGCGCGACGTTCATCCGGCGGTGGTCCTCGAAGATCGGGCCGTCGAGGTCGCCGGTCGCGACCAGCGAGACGACGATCACCGCCTTCGAGGAGCCCTGGAACCGGTCGACGGTGTCGACCGTGACCGAAGTCCGCCGACCGATCTCGGCGACCTGCGCGCGGAAGGGAGCGATCACCCCGATGTCGTCCGGGTCGACGCCGGCGGCGACGTAGGCGTCGACGATGTCGGCGACGCGCGCGGCCTCCCGGACGTTCCGGTTCCCGTCGCGGGTCCCGTCCGGGTCGACGAAGCTCACGCCCCCCGCGAGCCCCTCTGGGAGGTCGGCCGGGTCGACACCGAGGTCGCGGAGGGTCTGGCCCGCCACCTCTGGGGTCGCCGGGCGAAGCGCGCCGTCGTAAAACTCGGCGGAGGCGAACGCCTGGATGCGCTGGCTCATCCGGTACTGGCGGTCGAGCATGACGCTCGCGTCGGGGTATCTCTCGATGAGTCGTTGAAAGAGGGAGGTCTGGAGGTCGTTTTCCGCGCGCACGACCGGGGGGAGCTGCTCGTGATCGCCGACGAGCACGAACCGGTCCGCGCGATTGATCGCGGCGTGGGTCCCCGGCTCCGTGAGCTGGGAGGCCTCGTCGACGAGCGCCACGTCGAACTCACACTCGCGGAGGACGCGGGAGCCGCAGGCCGCGGTGGTGGCGGCGACGACCGGCGCGTCCCGCAGTTCGGCGGCCTTCGCGTTCGGGTCGCCGCGCTGGACGAGCCGCACGTCCTGCATGTCGCCGCGGACGCCGGTTTGTGTGCCCACTCGCAGCACATCTTCAAAGCCCTGATCGCGCAGCGCTTCGAGGGCGTTGTCGACCGCGCGGTTGGTGAACGCCGAGAGCAACACCCGGTTCCCCTCGGCGACGAGCGCGCGGATCGTCCGGGCGATGGTGTACGTCTTCCCGGTGCCCGGCGGCCCGTGGATCAGCGCGCAGTCCTCGGCGTCGACGGCGAGCTCGACGGCCTCGTTCTGGGCCGCGTTGTTGTCGATGTAGGAGTCGGGGGCGTCTATGGGGCGCTCGCTCTCCGCCCGGAACTCGGGCTCCCGACGCCCGAACAGCACATCCTTGCGTCGATCGCTCCCTTTTAAGATCGCGTCGTGGAGCGCGGTGAGCGAGCGGTCGACGGAGATCTCGGAGGGGTAGACGTCGAGTCGCCGAAGCTCGACCGGCTCGTCGGTCTCGACGACGACCTCGTCGCCGTCGAGCGCGGTGATGCGGCCGAGTTCGCCGTGGCCGGTCACGGGGTCGCCGTCGCTCGCGAGCGCCACGTCGCCCTCGCGGAGCTTGGAGACGGCGTCGCCCGGCTTGCGTGCGCTGAGCTCCCACCGGGCGTCGTCGATCTCCGTCTGCGAGACCGGCTCCAGGTCGATGAGGGCGCGGTCGTCCGCGGCGCGCTCCGCCGGGGTCTGTTCCCACAGCTTCCGGTACTCGGCGTGGGTCTCGCGGCGCTCCTCTTCGAGGGCCACGTAAAAGCGGTCGAAGTAGTCGCGCTCCTCGTCGGGAACCGGCGTCCCGACCGACCCCGCCTTCGACTCCTGATCGAGCCGTCCGGAGACGACCATGCAGGTGTCCTGCTCGAAGCAGTACTGGCATTTCGCGTCGGCCTCGTACCCCGTCGGAACGGTGGGCCGCTCGCCGGGGTCGTTGAGCGCACGCCACTCCATCGCCGCGAGGGCGTTGCGCTCGCGGACGACGAACTCTAACAGGCCCCGGCCCACCGAGAACTCCTTGGCGGGCGCCAGATCGCCGGTCGCCTCGTTGCGGTCGAGCGCGGTGTTCTTCGTGTACAACAGCGTGCCGATGTCGGGGTCGACGCCGCGCTCGTCGAGCATCAGCGCGTAGCAGGCCGCCTGGATCTTGTCGTGGAAGCGCGGCTCGCGCTTGGTGTTCTTCCCGGTCTTCAGTTCGACGGGGGTCCCGCGCCGGAGCGCGTCGGCGCGCCCTTTTAAGCCGAACGTCGGCGAGATGAGGGTGAACTCCGACCGCCACGTGTCCTCGTCGGTCAGCGTCCCCTGCGAGAGCCACCCCTCGATCGCGGCGGCGTTCCGGCGCACCTCGTCGGCGACTTCCTCGGGCTCGTAGCCCAGCAGGCCGAGTTCGAGGCCGGCCTCCTCGACGCGGTCGGCGACCGATTCCTCCAACTTCATCCCACGTAGCAGGTCGCCGAACACCTCGTGGACGACGGTCCCCTTGACCACGGGGTAGTTCAGCGGGATCCCGGAGAGCTTATTTAAATAGTACATCCGTGGGCACTGCACCCACGACCGGATCCCGGTCACGTCGACGAGGAAGTCGGGTTCGAGCACGACCCACGAGTCGCCGGTGGTGGCGTACCCCGTCTCGCCGCCGAACTCGTCTTCCTCCCCGTCCGTGACGAGCAGTTCCATGCCCGGCTCGGCGTGCTCGGCGGTCTCGGTCCACTTGCCCCACAGCGTCACGTCGACTGCGTCGCCCGCGCCGCGGTCGGGCCGGATCCGAAGCTCGCGGAGCTCTCGGTCCCCGTACGACGTCGACACCGTCCGCGACTCCTTGACGGAAAGGATCGGCCCCCGAACGTTCACGGCCGTCATCGGCGGCGGCCTCGAAAAACGCTGTCGGTGAGGGCTGTTCCCCGACCAACCGACACGGTGGATCCAACCCCGATCGAACTCGTAGCTGGCATATACCCCACGGGCCCTCTGTCCCGACATGAGCGACTCGACGTTCGACCGCTACGGTCGCCCCTCGATTGCCGTCGTCGTCCTCGTCATGGCGACGCTCTCGCTGTACAGCGGCTACCTTCGGTTCGAGCAACAGGGGATCGTCGTCATCGCCGACAGCGCCGTGAGCCTCTACATCGCCGGTCTCATGCTCTGGGGCCTGTTCCGCGAGGGGTTCGACACGCCCCGCTTCCAGATCCTGTTGTACCTCGGCCTCGTGCTCTGGGGCGGCGTCGACTTCCTCCTCGGCACCGGCTCGACGGTATCGGTGGTCCTCGGGGTCGGCGGCTTGATCCTGCTCGCGCGGGCGGCGTACCGGTACTCGCAGCGACAGCGAAAGCCGGTGTACGACCGGTAGTCGGCGCGACCGACACGCTCAAGCGCGCTCACTTATAAGTGGCCGTTGACATGCGCGTGCGAGACTGGGACGACATCCTCGCCGACGTCGCGAGCGACTCGACCGACCCCGACGGCTGGCGCGCGGTCGCCGGCTCCAGACGCGAGGGGCTCGGCGAGGACCTGTACTTCGGCCACCCGAGCGTCGGCGTCTACCACCTGAAGACGTACGCGAAGAACCCCCGCGACCTCCGCGGCGTGGGCGCGAGGATCGCCCGCCGGGTCGACGACGGGCTCGACCCCCTGCTCCCGGGCGAGGAGTCGCCCGGGCGGTTCGCGGTGCAGTCGCCGCCGGAGGACGAGGAGCAGGCGAAGGACGCCGCGACGCGGCTGCGCGAGACGCTGAAGGTCCACGCCGAGGCGCCGACGAGCCCCGACCACCTGTTCGAGGACGTGATGGAGGCGATCGACTCGCCGGCGTTCGGCCCGATGGACTACGAGTTCGACGGGCGCCCGGACGAGCTCGACGAGCTCTCCGACACCTTCGAGGAGGCCGAGGAGCTCCTCTCGTCCGAGCTCGAGGACCTGATCGACGAGGACGACGTTGACCGCGGGTTCCACTGATCGGTCGTTTATAAGTTGTCGACGGCAGATCCGCAGTGAAGCCCTCCAAAGCCCCAGCCGCGACGACTCGCGCGCTTTGCTGCGCTCCTCGTCACTCGCTTCGCTCGTTCCTGCGGTGCTTGCTGCAGCGTGCTTCGTCCTCGCGACTGCCCCTTTGAGTCCCACCCGACCGCACCGCACAGCCTCACACCTCCCCAACCTCGCCGCGGGCTCCCTCGCGCGTGCGGCTCGCGACCGAAGGCCGCTCGCCGGCACGCGCCACCGCACCGTTGCTTATAACGGATCACAACCGGGGCAGCGGCACACTTGCCGACGCCCCTTTATAAACAACGCCCGTACGATCCGCATGAGCTATCCGGTCACATACTACTGTCCGCACTGCGGAACGCTCGTCGAACTGGAGCGCGACGGCTACCTCGCGGACAAATCGGTGACGCCGTACCCCTTCGAAGGGTGGACGTACGTCGCCCCGACGGGCCCGTTCGAGGGCGACGACGCCGACGGCGTCCGCTTCGTCTGCGGCGAGAGCGACGGCGTCGACTGGGACCCCCACGACGGAGTGCGCGGCTCGGACGTGGGCGGCGACGAGCCCTATCGGGAGCCGGACGCGGAGGGAACCGGCTGCGGCGAGCCGTTCTACCTCTCCTTCGTGCGCTACGAGGAGGGCCGCGAGATCGACCCGCGCGCCGAATCGGAGCTGGTGGAGATCGATCCCGACCCTCGCCCGAGTGGACCGCGCGGCCCGAGCGACCCGTCCGGACCTGACGGGTCGGGCGACGGTTCGGGCGGCGGCTTCTGGTAGGACCGGGAGCGAGGGCCGCTTCCGGCACTTCGCGAGCAGAGGGCGAGTTCGAGCCAAACTGACCGTAGCATTATGACGCTGAAGCGCGATAGGGGAGGTATGGCAGACACGAAATCGGGGCGCGATAAGCAGGCGCACGACGAGGAGCGCCGACGGATCCAGCGAGACATCTCGGAGGCTCGAGAGCGCGGCGACGAGTCGGAGCCGATCGCCGACCCGCCGACCGAATGTCACCGTCGGGGCTGCTCCGAGCCCGTGGCGTTCTCTGTCACCGAGCGCTATCAAGAGGAGACCGGCGCGGGCGCCGTGGAGGCGACCGCGTTCCTCTGCGTCGATCACACCGCGGAAGAGTCCCCGGCGAACGTGGACGACGCGTACGACGGGTACGTGTTCCACGTCGAGCCGGTCTCGGCCAGCGACGGTAACTGAGACGCCGACGCGGACGACTGACAAACCACTTACTGCGGGAGCCAGAACGGTCAGGTATGGAAAGCATCAACCGGACCGCGATCGAGCTCGTCGACGAGGCGCTCGACTTCGCCGGCGAACTCGACGTCGTCGGCTACGAGCTGGACAACGGCGCTACCGTCGTCGACTTCGGCGTCGACGCCGCCGGCGGCGTCGAGGCGGGACTGTTGCTCGCCGAGATCCAAACCGCCGGACTCGCGAACCTCCGCACTCGCATGGGCGAGGTAGCGGGCGCGCCGCGCCAGTACGTCGAGCTGTCGACCGACCACCCGGCGATCGCGCTGCTCTGCTCGCAGAAGGCCGGCTGGGAGCTCGAATTCGAGTCGGGCTACGAGGGGCTCGGCTCGGGGCCGGCTCGGGCGCTCGTCGGACAGGAGGCCGAGTTCGAGCGCGTCGGCTACTACGACTCCTCCGAGTTCGCCACGCTCGCCGTCGAGTCGACCGCGCTCCCGACCGAGGAGGTCGCCGAACACGTCGCTGACCTCGCCGAAGTCGAGGCCGAGGGCGTGTTCCTGCCGGCGTACGCCACCGGCTCCACGGCGGGCTCGGTCGCGACTGCAGCGCGGGCCGCGGAGCTCGCCGTCTTCCGCCTGCTGGAGCTCGGCTACGAGCCGACCGACGTGCTCCACGCCTCGGGCGCGGCGCCGATGGCCCCGGCCACCCGCGACGAGGACCTGGCGATGGGACGAACGAACGACGCCTTGGCCTACGGCGGGGAGGTCCACCTGCAGGTCGCGCGCGACGACGACCGCTTCGACCAGATCGTCTCGACCGCCCGCGAGGAGTACGGGACGCCCTTCGTCGAGGTGTTCGAGGACGCCGGCTGGGACTTCTACGAGGTCGACGAGCGCGTCTTCGCCCCCGCGAAGGTCACCGTCGACGTGATCGACGGCCCCGTCTACACGGTCGGCGAGACGGACGAGGAGCTGCTGGCGGAGTCGTTCGACTACCGCTGAGGCGGCTCGACGATGCGCCTCAAGCCGGTCCCCGAACCGCCCGACTCCCTCGACGACCTCCGCGCGTTCCAGCGGGCGGTGCCGCTCGTCCCGGGGAGCACCGACGACTGCTGCGCCCGACTCCGCGAGCGCCGAGGACTCCCCGACCGCCAGACTGCGAACGACTGGCTGGCGTTCCTCCGCGCGCTCGGGCTGGTTCGGGAGACCCCGCGCGGATTCGTCAGGGCCGATGCGGAGCCGACTCCAGAACAGGTCCGTGAGGGGCTCCGCGAGGGCGTGCTCCTCGTTCCCGAGGCACTCGCCGCCCTCCGGGACGCCTCCCCGGCGGACCCGCTCACGCCCGACGAGCTGTACGCGGCGACGCGGGAGTCGGTCCCGCGACACGACCGCGCCCGCGATCCGGACTGGGAGGCGACGTGGCGCGAGCGCGCCGATCGGCTCCTCCGGTGGCTCGCGCTCGTCGACCTCGCCGAGGGGGTTGAGACGAGCGGAAATCGGGATCCGGACGCGGGTTCTGTCGCCTACGTCGCCGGCGACGCCGCTTGAAACGCCACTGTACGGCGATCGATACTCGTCCCGTGACAAGCCTTTTACTCGGAGCCGGAGTGGTACTGCCATGGGACGATTCGACGGGCGGGACGGACCGCTGACGGTCCGGTACGAGCCGACGAGCGTGAAGGACCTGCTCGTCGAGATGAAAGACACCGCCGAGCTGTTGATCGACCTGTCGTACTCCGCGGTCCTCCACGGGAGCCCGACGATCGCCCACGAGGTCGTCGACCTCGAACACCGGATGGACGTGCTTCAGATGCGCGCGCGCATGAGCCTCATGCTCGCGGCCCGGAGCCCGGACGAGGCCGAGACGCTGGCGCCGGTGCTGGGCGTGGTCGGCGCGGCCGACAAGATCTCGGACGCCGCCGGCGACATCGCCAAGATCGTTACCGAGGAGATCGGCCTCCCCGACGCGATGCGCGGCGCGCTCACCGAGGGCGTCGAGACGCTGGTCCGCGGCACCGTCTCCCCCGACTCCGCGTACGCGGGGCGGACGCTGAAGGACATCGACCTCGAGTCGAAGACGGGCGTGCGCGTCATCGCCATCCGGCGCGACGACGACTGGATCTTCAACCCCGGCCCGAAGACGCGGATCGAGGTCGACGACGTGACGCTCCTCCGCGGACCGGAGACGGGCGTCGTCGACGTCCACCCGACCCTGACCGGTGATCCGTTCGATCCGGTCGATCCACCGGAGCCCGCCATCCCCGACTTAGAGCGCGCGGTCGACTCCATCGTGCTGATGAAGAACCTCTCGGAGCTGGCGGTCGACCTGGCGTACGGCTCCGTCCTGTTCGACAACGAGGCGCTCGCCGAGGAGGTGTCGAACCTGGAGATCGAGGTCGACGCGCTCCAGTCGCGGTTCGAGGCGTGGACGCTCCGAGCCGCCCGCGAGGCCGACGACCCCGTCTCGCTGCGCGGGCTGATCCATCTCGGCGTCGCGACCGAGGAGATCTCGGACGCCGCCCTGGAGATCACCGAGGGCGTCATGCGCGATATCGGCGTCCACCCGGTCGTGGAGATGGCGGTCCAGGAGTCCGACGAGATCATCACCCGGACCGTGATCGCCGAGGGGAGCGACCTCGACGGGACGCAGATCGCGAACGGACTCCCCGCGACGGACATCTCGACGAGCGTCATCGCGATCCGGCGCCCCGACGAGGGGTGGCTCGTCGGCCATGACATCGACACCACCCTTCGGGGCGGCGACGCCGTCATCGCGAAGGGGACCCGCACCTCGGCCGAGGAGTTCGAGGCGCTCGCGGCGTGACGGTGCCTCGAACAGCCGACCCCGATCGGCTCGCCCGGGCGTACTACGACGCGCTCGACGCCGGCGACTACGACCGGCTCGCGGACCTGCTCTCCCCCGAGTTCGTCCAGCGCCGACCCGATCGCACCTTCGAGGGACGCGACCGCTTCGTCGCGTTCATGCGCGACGAGCGCCCGATGACCGATACGACCCACGCCGTCGATGCGGTGTACCCCAAGGGCCCCGGCGTCGCCGTCCGCGGGCGGCTGCTCGACGCCGACGGCGACGAGGTGTTCGCGTTCGTCGACGTCTTTTCGGTCGACGACGGGCGACTCGCCGCGCTGGAGACGTACGCGGCGTCGAGCGACGAGTAGCGTTCACCGACGGGTCAGCAGATCGGTCACGACTCGTACTCGGCCCAGACGTAGCGCGTCCCGTAGCTCCGGTAGGGCCGCCACGCCTCGCCGATCTCGCGCAGCTCCGCGCGGGTCAGCTCCGCCCCCTCGTTGTACACCTGCTCGATCCCCTTCCGCACGGCCAGATCGCCCAACGGGAGCACGTCCTCGCGGCCCAGCGCGAAGATGAGGTACATCCGCGCGGTCCACGCGCCAACGCCGCGGATCTCGGTGAGCGCGGTGACGACCTCCTCGTCGCTCGCGTCCGCGAACCCGTCGCGCGTGAGATCGCGATCGCCGTCGCGAAACGCCCCGGCGGCCTCGCGCAGATACTCGACCTTTGTCCCGCTGAGGCCGGCGTCGCGAAGCGCGCTCTCGTCGGCCGCGAGCACGGTATCGGGCGTCGGATCGCCGTCTAGCACGTCCACGAACCGCTCGTGAATCGCCGCCGCCGAGGCGGTCGAGAGCTGCTGGTTCACGATCGAGGTGCAGAGACGGGCGAACTCGTCGCCCGCGGGTTCGACCGCCAGAGCGCCGTGTCGGTCGATCAGCCGCGCCATCGTCGGGTCTTCGCGGAGGGTCGCCGCGACTCGCTCGTTCATCGGAGCGTGATTGGCTCTCGAGACGGGAGTGCGTTTCTCCCGTGCGACCTGCGCATATAAACTTACAGTAAGTTTTTCGTTTGGAAGATGGAAACGTTCAACCATGATGGTTCCGACCCCTTTGGTATGCAACTCGAAGAGGTTCAGCGCGTAACGGTTCTCGGTGCCGGAAACATGGGCCACGGCATCGCGGAAGTGGCCGCGCTCGCCGGCTACGAGGTGTCGCTGCGGGACATCGAAGAGGAGTTCGTCCAGGACGGGTACGACCAGATCGAGTGGTCGCTCGGGAAGCTCGCCGAGAAGGACCGGATCGGCGAGGACGAGGCGGAGGCCGCGCTCGACCGCGTGGAGGCCTTCGTCGACCTCGAAGACTCCCTCGCCGACGCCGACGTTGTCGTCGAGGTCGTCCCCGAGAAGATGGCGATCAAGAAGGACGTGTACGACGAGGTCGTCGAGTACGCGCCGGACGAGGCCGTCTTCGTCACCAACACCTCCAGCCTCTCTATCACCGAACTCTCGGAAGTCACCGACCGACCCGAGCGCTTCTGCGGGATGCACTTTTTCAACCCGCCGGTGCGAATGGACCTGGTCGAGGTCATCTCCGGCGAGCACACGTCCGAGGAGACGCTCGAACTGATCGAGGGACTCGCGGAGTCGATGGGGAAGACCCCGGTCCGCGTCCGGAAGGACAGCCCCGGGTTCATCGTCAACCGCATCCTCGTCCCCCTGATGAACGAGGCGGCGTGGATCGTCGAGTCCGGCGACGCCACGATGGAGGCGGTCGACTCCACGACGAAGTTCGACATGGGGCTGCCGATGGGCTCGTTCGAGCTCGCCGATCAGGTCGGCATCGACGTGGGGTACCACGTGCTCGACTACATGCACGAGGTGCTCGGCGACGCCTATCGCCCCTGCCCGTTGCTCGTCGAAAAGGTCGACGCCGAGGAGCTCGGGAAGAAGACCGGCTCCGGCTTCTACGACTACGAGAACGGCGGCGCTCAGATTCCGTCCGACGCGATCGACGCCGACGTCCGCAAGCGACTGCTCGCGGTGATGGCCAACGAGGTCGCCGGTCTCGTCGGCAACGACGTGGCCGACGCGCCCGCGATCGACCGCGCGGTGATGCTCGGCGCCGGCTTCCCGGACGGCCCGGCGAAGCTCGCCGACGCCGAGGGGCTCACCGAACTCGTCGACGTACTCGACGATCTCCACGAGGAGACCGGCGAGGAGCGCTACGAGGCGACCGATGCCCTCCGCGAAGCCGCCCAGGCGGGCGGGTTCCACGGTGGAAGCGACGAGGACGCCGACAGCGAGCCCGAGGGCGACGCGCTCGCCGCCTACGACACACTCAACGTCGCCGTCGAGGACCGAATCGGCCACATCGAGATCGACCGGCCGCACCGGATGAACACGATCAGCGGCGAGCTGCTCGACGAACTATCCGACGCGATCGACCGCCTCGACGCAGACGACGACGTGCGGGCGCTCCTCCTCTCCGGCGCGGGCGACCGCGCCTTCTCCGCGGGGGCCGACGTGCAGAGCATGGCCGCCGGCGGGACCGACCCGATCAACGCCGTCGAGCTCTCGCGGCAGGGACAGCAGACGTTCGGCAAGCTGGAGGAGTCGGACAAGCCGGTCGTCGCCGCCATCGACGGCTACTGCTTCGGCGGTGCGATGGAGCTCGCGACCGCGGTGGATCTCCGGATCGCCTCCGAGCGCTCGGAGTTCGGCCAGACCGAGATCGATCTCGGACTGATGCCGGGCTGGGGCGGCACCCAGCGGCTCGCTCGGATCGTCGGCGAGGGACGGGCGAAGGAGATCATCTTCACCGCCGACCGCTACGAGGCGGAGACGCTGGAGGGGTACGGCTTCGTCAACGAGGTCGTCTCCGGCGACGAGATCGACGATCGGGCATGGGAGCTGGCCGAGTCGCTCGCTGCCGGCCCGCCGATCGCACAGAAGTACACGAAGCGCGCGATACACGCCGGCCGCACCGACGGCGAGGCCGGCCTCGAAGTGGAGGCGATGGGCTTCGGCCACGTGATGAACACCGATGACCTCATGGAAGGCGTCACGGCGTTCATGGGCGACGGCGAGCCCGAGTTCGAAGGGAAGTAGGGAACGAGCGCTCGCTGCGAAAATCCTTAAAAAGGTCACGAATGGACCGCTGAATACGGCGGACGAATCGACGTGCGGCAGACGTCGGGTACGGTCGACGGCACGTCTCCGAGCTAGCAATTATCACGCAAACTATACTTCCTCAGAAGTTGTACATAATTGTTGGTGATATTAATGTCACAAGCTACTGCCAACAGAAACGTCGAACTCCTCAAAGACGGGTACCGCGCGTTCAACGATTCCGACATCGAGAGCGTCATGGCCATCATGTCCGAGGACGTCGAGTGGACCGAACCCGAGGGCCTCCCGCAGAGCGGCACTCACCGTGGCCCCGAGGCTATCGTCGAGAACGTGTTCACTCCAGTGATGGAGCAGTTCGAGGACCTCAATCTCGAGATAGACCGCTTCGTCGTCGACGGTGACACCGTCGTCGCTCTCGGCACCTCCAGAGGGCGAGGTCGCGAGACCGGCAAGGACCTCGAGAACCCGTTCGCGCACGTCTACGACTTCGAGGACGGGCAGATCACTCGGTTCGTTCAGCACACGAACACGTACCTCTCGCGAGATGTCATCGGCGCCTGACGTCGGGTCCGACAGCGGAACGGTACCCAACTACGTTTTTAAACAGATTCCACGCGTGAATTCCCGGTTTCGATTCCCGTAACGCCTGCCCCGACTTACTCCTCCAGCCGCGCCGAGAGGAACGTCCACTGTGCGTCGTCGCCGTCGTCGAGCGAGTCGTCGGCTCTCCACTCCCGTTCGACGGCAAACCCCGCGTTTCGGAGGTGATCTCGGGTCGCCTCGACGCCCGCGATGTGCCACTGCATCTCGACGCCGGTGCCGAGCCAGTCGGGGTTCGTCCCGCGCCATTCGTCCGGTCCCTCGGAGCAGAGGAGTCGACCGCCGTGAGCGAGGACGCGGGCGAACTCGTCGACGACCGCTTGGTGTTGCTCGCGCGGGACGTGTATCAGCGAGTGGAACGCTGTCACCGCGTCGAACGCGTCGTCGCGGAAGGGGAGCGCCGTCATGTCTCCCTGCGCGATGCCCGCCTCGGGGACCCGATCCGCGGCCAACTCCAGTTGGGTCCGAGAGATGTCCGTCCCGAAAGCGGTCGCCGACGCGGCCAGGTCTCGAAGGACCGGCGTTCCCTGTCCGCAGCCGGCGTCTAGGACGCGCGCTGATTCGGGGAGCTCGTCGAGAAACTGAGACAGAACCTCGCGCCCGCGACCGTCTTCGACTCGGTCCGCGGCGTACGCCTCCGCCAGCTCGTCGTACCCGCGGCGGACGGCGTCTTTATCCACCATGCCGGCCGACTACTGAGGCCCGACCGTTCAAGACTTCGGTCGGAACCGCGCGGGAGCGCCGAGGCGGTCGGGTCGGTTTTATACGTACCCTTCCTCGACGAGCAGCTCGCCGTTCAAAAGCGAGGCGCCCGCCGCGCCGCGGATCGTGTTGTGCGCGAGGCAGTTGTACTTCGCGCCGGCGTTCGTCGCCTGCACGCCGCCGGCGACGATGCCCATCCCGTCCGCGTACGTGCGGTCGAGGCGGGGCTGGGGGCGCTCGGGCTCGTCGTCGCCGAACACCTTGATGAGCTGGTCGGGCGAGCTGGGGAGCGCGCCGGCGCCCTCGAACGAGCGCATCGCCTCGCGCAGGTCCGCGGGCGAGGGGTCCTCGGCGAACTCGGCGAAGACGTTCTCCAGGTGGCCGTCGAGGGTGGGGATCCGGTTACAGGAGGCGGCCACGTCGGCGCCGTGGAGGTGGACCTCCGCGCCGTCGAACTCGCCCAGAAGTTTGCGTGACTCCGTCTCCATCTTCTCCTCCTCGCCGCCGATGTGCGGGATGGCGTTGTCGATGATCTCCATCGAGGTGACGCCGGAGTAGCCGGCGCCCGACACCGCCTGCAGGGTGGAGACCCGGACGCTCTCGAGACCGAACTCGTCGATCGCCGCGAGGGTCGGGACCATCGTGATCGTCGAGCAGTTCGGGTTCTTGACGAGGGCGCCGTCCCAGCCGCGCTCGTCGCGCTGGACCTCGATCAGGTCGAGGTGGCCGGGGTTGATCTCGGGGATCGTGAGGGGGACATCCGCCGCCATGCGGTCGTTCGAGGAGTTCGAGGAGACGACGTACCCCTCATCTAAGAACGCCGGCTCGACCTCGGCCGCGACGCCCGAGGGGAGCGACGAGAAGAGGAGGTCGACGTCGGCGTCCGCGATACCCGCGGGCGTCGTCTCTGTGACCTCCATCTCGGCGACGTCGTCCGGGATGGGCGTGTCCACGCGCCACTTGGCCGCCTCGCGGTAGGTCTTGCCCGCGCTGTCCGCGCTCGCGGTGACCGCGGCGAGGTCGAACGTCGGGTGGTCGTCGAGCAACTGGATGAACCGCTGTCCCACGGCGCCGGTGGCACCGAGGATGCCGACTCGTACAGACATTGCGCGTGGGTCTGTCACAGGGACGTAAGTGCGTTCGGATACGCGTCGATGCCGCCGGGCGCGGCACGCGACATTTATATATCCCACCGTGTCAGTACGTGGCAATGACCGACTTCGGAGTGCTGTCAGTCGCCCCGCCGTTGCTCGCGATCGTCCTGGCGGTGATCACTCGAAAAGCGGTGTTGTCGCTGTTCCTCGGCATCTGGTCCGGAGCGGTGATCGTCACCGGCGGGCTCGGTATCGTGCAGACGTTCGAGTGGATCGTCGCGGCGGTCTCTGACGAGTTCCAGGCGACTATCCTCGTGTTCACCCTGCTGCTCGGGTCCGGCGTCGCCATGGTGTGGAACCTCGGGGGGACCGCCGCGGTCCGCGACTGGGCGCTCGACCGCCTCGACTCCCAGCGGCAGGCGGGGCTCGTCGCGTGGGGGCTCGGGATCGTCCTCTTCTTCGACGACTACGCGAACACCGCGATCGCCGGCTCGGCGATGAAGGACGTCTCCGACCGCCTCCGGATCTCCCGCGAGAAGCTCTCGTACATCGTCGACTCCACCGCCGCCCCGGTGGCGACGCTGGGGATCTCCTCATGGGTCGCGTTTCAGCTGTCGCTCATCTCGGAGGGGTACGACTCCGCCGGTGTGGCCGAGGCGAACCGCCCCGGTACCTTCGAGGTGTTCGTCTCCTCGATTCCGTTCAACATGTACGCGATCCTCGCGATCGTGATGGTCCTCCTGATCGTGGGCTCGGGCCGCGACTACGGCGAGATGTTGACCGCCGAACACCGCTCTTGGACCGCCGGGAAGGTGACGCGCGACGAGGCCGTGCCGATGCAGGACGTGGCGGGCGAACTGGGCGAACCGCCGGCGTCGACGCCCCGGCTCGTCAACTTCTTCGTGCCCGTGGCGGTCCTGATCGGCGTCACGGTCGCGACCGCGCTGTGGTCCGGCGAGTTCTCACTGGCCGGCTTCGGCGGCGACCTCATCGCGGGCGAGTTCGAGGCGGCCGGCGGTCGGCTGTGGGACGCCGCGCTCAACGCCTCGTACGAGGTTGCGCTGATGATCGGCTCGTTCGCGATGGTCGTCAGCGGCTTCGCACTGGGAAAGGCGTACGGGATATTCGGCGTCGGGGACGCGACCGAGTACACGATCGACGGGTTCGGGATCATGCTCACGGCGGTCTCCATCCTCGCGCTCGCGTGGGGGATCGGCGAGGCGATCGACGCGCTCGGCACCGGCGCCTACGTCGCGAACATTGCGGTGGGATCCGTCTCGTCCGCCCTCCTCCCCGCGCTGGTGTTCGTCGTCGCCGGCCTCATCGCCTTCTCGACCGGCACCTCGTGGGGGACGATGGGGATCGTCACCCCGATCGCGATCCCGATCGCGTGGGAGATCAGCGGCGGCGGCGCGGCGGGCCACACGCTGGTGGCGGCGATGGTCGGCGTCATCTTCTCGGGGGCCATCTTCGGCGACCACAGCTCGCCCATCTCCGACACGACCGTCCTCTCGGCGACGTTCACCGGCGCCGACCTTATCGACCACGTCCGCACGCAGATCTACTACGCGGTCACCGTCGCGGCGGTCGTCGTCCTCCTCCTCGTCGTGTGGGGGGTCACCCGGGTGACGCCGCTCGTGCTGCTCCCGCTCGGTGCCGTCCTGCTCGCCGGGCTCGTCTACCTCCTCTCCGAGTTCGACGCCGCTCGCCGCGGGATCGACCCCGTCACAGTCTCCGAGTCGCAGACGGACGACGGCGAGCGAGTGGTCGTCGCCGGCGCCGAGCAGGACGACTGACGGCGACAGGCGGACCATTTAAAAGCGCAGACCGGCTACCACCGCTTGCGCGCCCTCAGTCCCCGCCCGAGTACTCCCCGATGGGAGCGATGACAGCGCGGAGAACCCAGGCGCGTTACATGTGGTCGCTGACGCGACCCGCCCGTCGCCGCGCAGGCGACCGCCCGCCACGAGGGTTTCCCGGTTGACGCGGCACGCCGCCGGAGATGAGACCGGTCGTTAGTGTCGCGGGCGACATTTCCGTGTATCCGACAGCGGCCGCGCTCGGCTACGCCGAGTCTCGCAACACCAGCGGCCCGATCGCCAGCGTCCGCTTCGCGAGGGTGAGGACGCGGAGCACGTAGGAGACGAACAGCGAAAACGGGAGGAGCGTGAGCGCGAACGCGGCTCCGACGACGAGCGTCACGTGGTCCACGCCGAGGGTGCGGCCCGGGAACGTTCCGGCGTCGACGACTGTGAGCATGAGGCCCGCGACGACCAGCGCCGGGACTGCAGCGTAGAGGATCTGCCGCGAGAGGTCGATCAGCGCCCACTGGAAGTACAGCGTCTTGACGTGCTCGCGACCGGGACCGAACAGCAACAGCGACTCCTTCAGCCCTTCGAGCAGGTCCCGCTCGTCCTCGGTGAGCGTCTCGTCGTGGTCGGCGGCGACGCGCTCGATCCGGCCGATCTTCGGGCTGTAGTCGAAGTCGATAGCAGCGAACACCACATCGAAGGAGCCGAACTCCGCGCCGTCCAGCCTGTCACGCACGTTGCCGGCGTTTTCGACGACCCCTGTGGTGAGTTCGTCGATATCCTCCCAGAGGGCGGTCTCGTCGGGATCATCGCCATCGTGCTCGCGGACCGACTCGTGGAGGTCCTGAGCGCGGCGGGCCGCGGCCCCGAGGATCGCGTCGAGGAACGCAGCGGGGTCCGTGGGTACCGGGGAACCGGTCAGTTCAACGACAGACTCTCGGACTGAGAGCGTGTCGTTCATCCGTTTCTGCTGTTCTCCGAGCGGGCCGTTCTCCTGCGTGAGCACGACCTGACCGATCGTGACAACGAGCGTCGCCCCGGTGACGATCACCGTGATCATCGAAGCGAACAACGTCTCGATCGAGTCGCTCGATCCGAGCTTCTCAGCGAGAGACGGCGAGAAGGCGACCGCCACGGCGACGAACGCGACGAAGATGACGATCGTCAGGACTCCCGCGACGACGAGCCGATTCGCGCGTAACAGCAGCCAGAGCTTCACCCGGTTCTCCTCGGCGCGTTCGCGCATCGTGTCGGCGGTACTCGCGTCGCTGTCGGCGTCGGCGGCGTCGGCGGCGTCGTCCGCGCTCGACTCCACTTCCGGGTCCCCGTTCATCGCGGCTCAACGGCCACCGCGAGGTCGTCGACGTAGTGGGTCGCGTCGGCTTCTCGGATCACCGCCGTGCCGACGGCGAGCCACGGTGCATCGCGGAGCCCGCCGGACGACGTCTCACGTCCGTTCATAACGGGAAATGTGACGCCAGGCCCATACATAAGTAGACGGTGCGTTACGGGGCGAGTCAGGAAAGTACGACTTGCTTAGCTAACTCTCGGCGGAGTCGACGCGCGCGATACCTTTTAAATCGCGGCGCCGCTCCGACCGCTCGCGGTCGGCGCTACACCCCAGACCGTCGGAGCGACACCCGAACTGTTATCGGACGGGCCGTGAAGGATGTAGCCGTTGCACGATGGATCCACTCTTCCTCGCGCACGTCTCCGTCTTCTCTCTGTCGGCACTCGTGTGCCTCGTGGCCCTCCCGCAGGCCATGCGTGTCGAGCACCCGGAGACCCGTGAGGGGCTACTCGGGCTCCTCCTCACGGTCGCCGTCTGGGCGGGCGGCTACGTGGGCTACCTCGTCGCGCCCGGCGAGTCGCTCAAAACCGCGTTTTACATCCTGGGGTTCGTCTTCGCGCTGCTCGCGGTGGGCGCGTGGCTCTACTTCTGTGCCGCCTACACCGGGCGTTCGCCGCGACGCGCCCCGTACAGGTGGCTCGTCGTCGGCGTGTTTGCGGTGATCAGCTTGCTAAAGGTGACCAACCCGCTCCACGAGCTGTACTTCACGACGGCGTGGGTCTCCGAGCCGTTCCCGCACCTGGCGATTCAACACGAGCCGCTGTACTGGGCGGTTCTCGCGCTCTCGTACTCGGTCATCGCCGTCGGGTTCTTCATGCTGATCGAGCAGTTCTACTACGCCGGCGCCGACAGTCGACCCCTCGTCGCGCTCGTCGCCGTCACGGCGATCCCGACGGCTGCGACCATTGTCGGCGGGGAACTGTCGTGGCTCCTCCCGCTGATGTACGAGCCGCCCGGAGTGGCGCTGTTCGTCGTCGGGACGTTGTTCATCTACATCCGGCGGTTCGAGTCGATCCGGTTCGCGGCCGAGAGCGACGACGCGGCGATATTCCTCGATCAGTCCGGGAACGTCCGGGATTACAACCAGGCCGCGCGCCTGCTGTTCCCGTCGCTCCGCGGAGCGATCGGCGAGCCGCTCGACTCGGTACTCCCGCGTCTCGCCGTCGATCGGGACGGGGACGGTGTGATCACGGTGGAGGGGGAGACGCTCGGCGAAGGAGACGAGCCGACCCAGACGGAGCGATTTTTCCACGTCTCCCGCAACGCGTTCGCCGCCGGCGGCGTGACGTCCGGCGAGCTGCTCACGATCGACGACGT
This sequence comes from Halorubrum shenae, assembly GCF_051194165.1. Classification (NCBI taxonomy): domain Archaea; kingdom Methanobacteriati; phylum Methanobacteriota; class Halobacteria; order Halobacteriales; family Haloferacaceae; genus Halorubrum; species Halorubrum shenae. The sequence continues at coordinate 310,869 of NZ_JBLZNI010000001.1, forward strand.
CACGGACCGGGAGCAGTACCGGCTCCGACTGGAGGAGCGGACCGAACAGCTGGAAGCGCTGAATCGGGTCGTCCGCCACGACATCCGCAACGACATGGCCGTGGTCCACGGGTGGGCCGAGACACTCCGCGACCACGTCGACGAGGAGGGGCAGGACGCGCTCGACCGCGTGCTCCGGAAATCCTCGCACGTCATCGAACTCACCGAGACGGCTCGCGAGTTCGTCGACTCGCTCACCGGGGACGCGGTGCTCGACGTGAAGCCGGTCGATCTGGGTGACGTGTTGAGCAGCGAGATTCGGACCGCATGCGACTCGTTCCCGAACGCGACGTTCCGCGTGCCCGAGGACCCACCTCGGGTCACCGTGCTCGCGAACGAGATGCTCGCGTCCGTGTTCCGGAACCTTCTGAACAACGCGGTCCAGCACAACGACACCGATGACCCCGAGGTGACCGTCTCTTGCGAGGAGGTCGACGATCGGGTTCGCGTCCGGGTCGCCGACGACGGGCCGGGCGTTTCCGACCCGGTGAAAGCGGAGGTGTTCGGGAAAGGCGAGAAGGGGCTCGAGAGCGCCGGCTCCGGGATCGGGCTCTATCTCGTCGGGGTCCTGACTCGACAGTTCGGCGGCGACGTGTGGATCGAGGACAACGAGCCGCGCGGGGCCGTCTTCGTCGTCGAACTCGCGCGGGCCGACGAGGGCCCTGACGAAGCCGCGCTGCCCAGCGAACGCCCGACCGATTCCGACGCGTCGCTCGAACACGACGCGGGCGACCGCATTCTCGATGACGTGTCGACCGACAGATAGGCACTCGAGACGCTCTGGATTGGCACTCGAGACGCCGATCGACGGACCGTTTGCGCGACCCGAATCGGGCGATTCGACGGATGCGACTCGGCCGTCCTCGAACCCGCAGGCAAACGCATATGCAGCTAGCCGCCGCAGCGTCGATATGACCCTGTCGTTGCGCTGTTACCGGTGCGGAGAGCGGTACGACGATGACGCCCGCGTCCGGTGCGCCTGCGGGGAGCCGCTCTGGATCGACGCGGAGCCGACGGCCTTCTCGTGGGACGACTGCCGAAATCGGGACGGCATGTGGCGGTACGAGGCGCTGTTGCCGATCGATCGGCCGGAGGGCGTCGCGGGGGCCGCAGGCGGCACCCCGCTCGTCAGGAGCCCCGGACTCGACGACATCGCCGGCGGTCGGGTGTTCGTCAAAGACGAGGGCGAAAACCCGACCGGCGCGTACAAGGACCGCGGGAGCGCGGTGGCGGTTCCACACACGATCGCGACCGGCGACGACGTCGTCGGCACGGTCTCGTACGGGAACATGGCGATCAGCACCGCCGCCCACGCGACGAGCCTCGACCGGGAGTGCATCGTGTTCGTCCCGGCGGACATCTCGGCGGTGCGACTGGAGCTCATCGCGCAGTACGAGCCGACCATCGTGCGGGTCGGCGGCGAGTACGGGAAGCTGTACGGGGACGCGCTCGATTTGTCCGAGCGGCTCCCGGTCAGCGTGCTCGTGAGCGACGCGCCGACTCGTATCAGCGGGTACAAGACGGCGCTGTTCGAGATCTACGACTCTCTCGCCCAGGAGACGCCTGACGTGATCGCGCTGCCGGCGAGTTCCGGCGGGTTCGCCTCGGGCGTCTGGCTGGGGATCCGAGACCTCCAGAGCGCGGGGCTGATCGACGAGCCGCCGAGGCTGTGTCTCGTCCAGACCGCCGCCGCCGATCCGTTAACGCGAGCGTTCGACGCGGGTGCGAGGGACCCGACGCCCATGACACCGGACGAGACTGGCGACACGATCGCTCACTCGATCGGAAACCCGGACCCCCCGAGCGGCGCTCGCGCGCTCGCCGCGGTTCGAGACACGGACGGCGCCGTCGTCTCCGTCTCTGACGACGAGATACGCACCGCACAGCGCCGGTTCGCCGTCGACGGCGGCTTCTGTGTCGAGCCGGCGTCCGCGGCGACGCTGGCGGGTGTCTCGCGCCTCGCGGAGCGGGGCGACATCGCCGCCGACGAGTCCGTCGTCCTCGTCCCGACCGGGACGGGGTTCAAAGAGATGGGAGCCGGCGATGCGGACGTCGAGACGGAGACGGTCCACAGGACCGATCTGTCGGAGCGACTCGAGTCGCTGCTCGCTTTGTAGCACCCGTGAGAACGGAACGCGAACCGGTCAGACGCCCCAGATGACGGCGGTACCCGCCGTCGCGGGGTTGGCGAATCCGGAGAACGCGGCCCGCGCGTCGACGCCGGTCCACGGTTCGAGGACCACGAGGGCGGCGACGACGCTGATCGCGGTGACGTCGTTCGGGACGACCTCGGTGACGAACGCCAACAGCACGGCGACGATGAGCAGGAAGGCGACGGTGACGCCCGACACCTCGACGATCGGCATACCTGGACCACCCCCCTCGGTCTCTTCATTGTTCCCCTCGATCGGCGTCGCCACCGATACGACATTTAAAAAGGCGCGAGCGATAGCGACGATCTGTTATAAACAGACGAGGCGGTTGGCGCGCTCCCGAGCGGCCGCCTCGGCGGCCACGAGTAGCGAGGAGCCGAAGGTCCCGCTGGCAGCCGGCGGCTTGCCGCAGGCGACTGGGCTTTGGATCTGTTCACCGCATCGTCGCCGGGAAATAAATACGCGCTAGCGATACCGCGCACTCATTCGTACCGTCCGAACCCCGACAGCAAACCGGCCGGCTATTGTAGTGGTCGATCAAAACTGGTACGGCGATGCTTCACTAACCCCCATGTATGAGCGCGTCTCTCGGCGGCGCAAGGTGGGAAACATGAATCGGCGGGGATACGATGCGGTCGTCGGTGGGGTGGTCGCTGTCGTCCTCATCGTCGGCGGTGTGCTCAGTTGGCAAGCGTACCAGCAACAGCAGGCCTTCGACCAGATGGGATCGATGATGGACACGTCGATGGGATCGATCCACGGGACGAACCCGCTCTGGTACGTCCTCGGAACGCTCCTCGTCTCGGCCGTCATCGGTGGGGCGTATCTCGTGGTTCGGGACGAACTCGGTCACACAGGCGTACCCGACTCCTCACGGGACGAACCGGCGACGCCAGCCGATCTCGAGGGCGGCGAATCGCCAGCGGAGACCGCCGACGCGGCGGGAGATATCGATCCCGCGGATCAGCCGGAGGAACGCGTGTTAGACCTCCTGCCGGAGGACGAGCGCCGGATTCTCCGCCCGGTTCTTTCCTCGCCCGGCATCACACAGATCGAACTCCGGGACCGTTCGGACTTCTCGAAGAGCAAGGTCAGTCAGACGGTGAGCGCGCTCGAGAAGCGTGGGCTCCTGTACCGCGAGCGCCAGGGGCGGACGTATCGGATCTATCCGAGCGACGATTTGCAGCAGAATCAGGCGCAGTGAGCGCCACGACGCCGATCACCCCCGGGTCTGCGCCGAAGTCCTCCAGGAATGCGCCGAGCGCTGTCGGAACATGACGAGCGCCTGAACGGCTCAGAGTTCCGGAACGGCCGTATACAGCAGAATAAACGCGTTCACGGTCAGTAGCACCAGCACGAGCCACTGGAAGATCCGCTCGGGGATGTGGTCAAAGATGTACACCCCGATCCAGGCGCCGAGGAACACCATCGGCATGGCGACGAGGGCCTCGATCATTAGCGGCGTCGTCACCGCCCCCGTATATGTGAGACTCCCCAGCCGATACAGCATGAGCGTCCCGAAGAAGGCGGTGAACGTGGCCTTCATCTCCTCGTCGCTCCAGAACCCGCTCGCCGACATGAAGGCCCCGTAAACGATCATCGGCGGGCCGGGGACGGCGACGGCGCCGCCGAGGATCCCCGCGAGGAGGCCAGCCGTCGCGCCGATGACGTTCCCCGGTCGGTACTCTCTCGCTTCGATCCAGTCCGTGACGACGTCGAGCTGCTGGGTCGCGCCGACGACGATGACCGCTAACACGAGAACTGCGCCGATGGCGACGCGCATCTGCGCCGCGTCGAACCCGCTGAACACGACGATCCCGAGCGGCATCCCGACGACGAGCCCGCCGACGGGAACGATCCACTTCTCCCAGTCGAACGCGTCCCGGACGCTCCACCAGACGCGGGCGTTGGCCACTACCGCCGTCGCCGTGAAGATGATCGACGCGCTCGAGGGCGACCGAAACAGCGGCATGAGACCCATCGACACCTGTGCGAACCCGAACCCGGCGATACCGTGAACGGCGGCCGCGACGAGGATGACGGCCGCAGACATGCCCGTCGTCACCCAGTCGCCCGTCATCGATCCAGCCTCCGTTCCCCCGGTAGAGTTGGCATCTGAACAGCGGCGCTTCGACTGCGTCTTTTATTGTAATGCGCAACGCCGAAGCCGTAAGCGAACCTTAGATTACAGTTACGTTCTATGTAACTATATCCTGACATTCCGAACGCTCGATGTCTGATAACGACAGTCACAATGAACGAGCCTGAAACGGATATCGACGAATGGCGGTCTCTCGGCGGCGACCCTGTCGGTGACGGTACGGGTGTCCCCGACGCCGTCTTCGCCCACGTCAGCGACCTCCACGGGCAGCTGGCGCCGCGCCACCAGGTCTACTACGACAACCCGACGTCGGCGCCGGAGTTCGACTTCGGAGACGACGATCGCGTCGTCGAGCGCGGCGGCGGGATTCCGCTGCTCGCAGCCCAACTCGACGAACTCCGCGAGGACCACGACGTGTGTACGCTCATGAGCGGGGACACGTTCCACGGCTCCGCCGTGACCACCTACACGGACGGGCGAGCGATGCTCGATCCCGTCAACGACCACCTCGCGCCCGACGTCTACGTCCCCGGCAACTGGGACTACTCGAACGAAGCCGCCGAGGACGGCAACTTCGTGGCGCTGATGGACGATCTCGACGCCCCGATTCTCGCCAACAACCTCTACGACTGGGAGACTGACGAGCGACTGTACGACGCCTACCGGATCGTCGACGTCGGCGGGCTCTCCGTGGGCGTCGTCGGGATGACGAACGTCTACGTCGACCGGATGGCGCCCGCGTTCTCCGAGGGGAAGTACCGCTTCGGCAAGCACCCCGCACTCCTCGAGGAGTCCGCACAGGCCGCTCGCGAGGACGGTGCCGACGTCGTGGTCGCGGTCACCGAGATCGGCCTCCCGTGGATGGTCCAAGCCGCCAAGGACTGTGCGAGCGTGGACGTGATGTTCAGCGCACACACCCACGAGTACACCTACGACCCGATCGTCGTCGAGGAGACCGAAACGGTCGTCGTCGAGTCCGGCATGGGCGAGGCGCTCGGCCGCGTTGACCTCCGCGTTCGGGACGGGGAGATACAGTTCCGTCACCGCCTCTACTGTCTGACTGAGGGTGGCGAGCACACGCCGGAACCGGACGCAGATGCGGCGGAGACGGTCCAGGCCGTGCGTGCGTCCTTCTTCGAGGACGGCCCGGAATTCGAGCGAGGGGCCGGCACGCTCGACCGTCCGCTGGATACGGTTGTCGGCCGGACGGAACACCCGCTCTACCGGCAGTCGTTTCTCGAAAGCGCGTGGAACACGCTGTTCAACGACGCACTGCAGGCGCACTTCGACACCGACCTCGCCGTCTCGCACGGGTTCCGGTACGGGACCGCCATCCCGCCCGGCGAGATCACGCTCGGCGAACTGTACACGTTCTTCCCGATGACGACGCCCGTCGCTCGCGGTGTCGCCTACGGACAGCAACTCACGACCCACATGGAGCGGTTCCTCGAGGACAACTTCACGCCGTACCCCTACGACCAGGAGGACGGTCGCGTCCGCAACTTCTCCTCGAACGTCGAGGTGACCGTCGATCCGACCGCGAAGCGCGACCGCCGCCTCGTGGAGCTGCAAATCGACGGCGAGACGGTCGACCCGGACGAGACGTACTCAGTGGCGACGTTCCGCCGACCCGGCGATCCCGAACGCGACCTCGGCGGCTGCGGGTTCCCGTTTCAGGACGTCGAGGTCGACGACGAGACGATACCGGTCGACGTCATCGTCGAGTATCTCGAGGACCACTCGCCCGTCGACTACGAGGTGATGGGGCTGGTCGAGACCGCCGACGACGGCGGTCGAGCGCAGAACACGCCCGCAGACGGGCCGTACCCGTTTATCCAGCCCGGCGTCGACTACACAGGAGGCGAGGCGTACTGCGAGACGTCCATGATTCCGCGCGGAAACACGTTTCCCGAAGGGGGACGTAATCGAACGCGCTAGGCGTCGGCGAACGCGACAGGTCCGACGAACGGCACACTCGACACGACACAGGAGAGAGACGATGGTCAACAATATCACTGCGGAACGACTAGCGGGGAAGATTGACGCCGACGAACAGTTCGCGCTCATCGACGTGCGTCCCGAAGAGAGCTTCGCGGCGTGGCACGTACGCGACGCGGAGAACGTCCCGTATGACCCTGACGAGGGGTTGAGCGAGGACCAACAGAACGAGGTGAACGCGTTGGTCGACGACCGACCGGTCGTCGCTATCTGTGGGAAGGGTCTGACGTCGACGCCGTTTGCGTTCGAGTTGCAGGATCGCGGCTACGACGACGTCACGGTCGTCACTGGCGGGATGGAGGCGTGGAGCAAGCTCTACGAGACCGTGCCCATCGAGACGTCCGGCGACGACCTCGTCGTTCGACAGGTCCAGCGCCGGGCGAAGGGGTGTCTCGGCTACGTCGTCGGCTCGAAGGAGGCGGGAGAGGCCGTCGTGGTCGATGCGACCAGACAGACCGACCAGTTCAAAGTCGCTGCCCAGAACGCTGGCCTCTCCATCGCGCGCGTATTCGATACACACGTCCACGCCGACCACATCTCGGGCGGTCCGGCGCTCGCCGACGAAGTCGGCGTGTCCTACCACCTCAGCGACGTGGCCAGCGAGCGCGGCGTCGAGTACGAGTACGAACCGCTGTCGGACGGAGATGTCATCGACGTCGGCGACGTCGAGATCGAGGCGCTCCACACGCCCGGCCACACCTCGGAGATGATGAACTTCCTCGTCGACGGGAAACTCCTGTTAACGGGCGACACGCTGTTCGTCGACTCCGTCGGGCGGACGGAGCTCCAGTTCGGCGAGGACGACGCCTCGCGCGGAGCGGACCTGCTGTACGACTCGCTCCACGAGACGATCTTCGAACTCCCGGCCGACACGACGATCCTGCCGGGTCACCTCACCGTCACGAGCGACGGGCGCTACGAGAACGGCTCGCCGGGCGACCCCCTCGAAAGCCGGCTCGGAACGCTTCGCGACGAACTCGACTTGCTCGGGCTCGACCGCGAGGCGTTCGTCGAGCGATTGACCGAAGACGCCCCGGAGAAGCCACCGAACTACGAGACCGTCATCGCCATCAACACCGGCAAAGAGACCGTCGACGACGAAAGTGAGGCGACTGAACTCGAACTGGGGCCGAACAACTGTGCCGCGTAGATCACAGCGCCCGCTCTCCCGTCGCCGGCTCCTCCAGGTGGCGGGGGCGACAGGCCTCGGCGGGCTCGCGGGCTGTGCCGGTCAGCTACCGGGCTCCGGCGACGGTGCTAGAGGTCGTGAGGTGCCGCCCCGTTCGACAGTCACGGCCGAGCCGGACACGTCAGTCGGCCTCACCGCGGCGTCCGGGACCGTTCGACCGGCCCCCGAGACGTCGACGACCAACTGGACGTACGAGGGGCAGTTCCCGGGACCGGAGCTCCGCGTCCAAGAGGGCGACGTGCTCAGCGTCGAACTGACGAACGATCTCCAAGAAGAGACGACGATTCACTGGCACGGAGTTCCCGTCGCGAATCCGGTCGACGGGGTGCCGAACGTGACACAAGAGCCGGTCGCTCCCGGCGATACGTTCACGTACAAATTCCGTGCCGAACCCGCCGGGACGTACTTTTATCACAGCCACGTCGGACTCCAACTCGACCGCGGACTGCTCGGCCCACTGATCGTCGGAGAGCGTGACCCACACGTCGAGTACGACCGCGAGTACGTCGTCGTCGTCGACGACTACCTCCCCGGAGAGCCGAGGCTCCCTTCGGACGGGGGAATGGGCGGAGGAGGCGGGATGATGGGAGACGTTCGGCCGCCGTACGAGGGGCTCCTGATAAACGGTCGCCTCCCGGAGAATCCACAGACGTTCGGCGTAACGGAAGGGGAGCGGATTCGCTTCCGGTTCATAAATGCCGGCAGCGCGACGCTCTTCGATGTCCGGATCGCCGGCCACGAGATGACGGTGACACACGCCGACGGGCGCCCCGTCGATCCCGTCGACGTGGACTCGTTCGTCTTCGGCGCCGGCGAGCGCTACGACGTCGTGGTCGAGGCGACGAATCCGGGCACGTGGGCGGTGCAAGCGGATGCGCTCGACGGGGACGAACCACCGGCCAGGGGCGTCATCGAGTACGAGTCCGCGGGCGGGGAACGCCCACAGCGCCCGTCGCCGGCCAGTACTCAATTACGATACAGTGACTTGCGAGCGGTCTCCTCGCTCGACGGGGTGAGTGGCGATCCGGACCGGACGTTCGACCTGACGCTCTCCCCCGGTCGAGATCAGTCCTACACGTGGACGATCGACGGGCAGGCCTACCCCGACGCCGATCCGCTCCGGATTCGACCCGATGAGCACGTCCGGATTCGGATGACCAATCAGAGCCCGGTCGTTCACCCGATGCATCTTCACGGTCACTTCTTCCGGGTCGGCGACGCGATCAAAGACACGGTCCTCGTCCCCAGCCATCGAGGGCAGGTGACGATCGACTTCCACGCCGACAACCCCGGTCGGTGGTTCTTCCACTGTCACAATCTGTACCATCTCGACGCAGGGATGGCGCGTGTCGTGAGATACGTCGAGTGAGACGGCTGAAGCCCCGATTCACGTCGATTGAGGCGGCTGAAACCCCGATTTCGGGTAGTAGATGCGGTTTTCGTGCGGTGTTGGTCCAGTCTCGAAAAACCGACCGAGCGCCAATCCGTCGAATTCGCCCCGGATGAACGGTCTGGCTCATAATAAACGATTACATCGCTCTATAAACGTTCTCGACTGTTCTCCAATACGGATTCACACCCAGCAAGATAACTCCCGAACGCTCTTACGGGTAACCGAGGAGACACGCAATGACCAACTTCAAACTCGGCCGCTGGCTGCTCGTGGCGCTCGCAATCGTCGGACTCGCGGTCGCCGCCCCCGCGGTCAGCGCACACGGAAACGCCACGACCGCTGACAACGCCCCGATCGCTGACAACGCACCTCCGTCTGACGCGACCGCCGACGACTGGGCGGTCTGGATGGAGGCGCAGATGATCGAACACATGGGCCCCAATAGCGTCGACTGGATGGAGTCGAACATGGGCGTGACCGTCGGCGAGATGGCCCAGGACATGGCTAACGACAACTCCCACAGCGGGACGTACGGGCAGAGCGGGACGTACGGGCAGAGCGGGACGTACGGGCAAACCCACTGCTAACCGTTCTAACTGTATCGAACCGTTTCGGTCGAACATCGTGACCGATCACCCGTTTTTCATCAGCCTGCGATCGACGGCGAGCAGCGACGCGATCGCGTTTCCGCTCGCGTTCGCTCGCTTCTCTCCCAGATTCGCGGCTCTGCGTATCCCCGCGGCTCGCGGTGTTGCTCAGCGCAGAAGGTCCGGGTGCGAGAATCGAACCACGGTCGGACGTGCTCACTCCGTTGCGCGCCACCTCCCTGATTCAATTCCCGCCTTCCTGCCTTCTTCGTCACTCCGTTCCTCAGAAGGTCCGGGTGCGAGAATCGAACCCGCGTCTCAGCCTCCACAAGGCTGAAGGATAGTCCACTACCCTAACCCGGACACGCGTCGATATCTATCCCGCTTTGATAAATAACCGTTACGACTCCCGGACGTGCGTGTGACGCGGTGGCGCCCGGTGGTCGATGCCCCTCGGACTCGCGTGGCCGGCACGTCGATCGCCCCGACGACCACGCCGCTTTTACTCTTCGCCGGTGTATTTGGGGGTAACTGTGGCGTTTACCGATAAGATCTACGTGAAGAACCACCGGCAGCTCGCCTCCCAACTGGAGACGAGCATCCCGAAGGGCGCGTTCGCCGGCGCGACCCTTGACATGCTGTTCACCGGTGACGGCCTCTCGAAGCTCGATTCGACGACGCAAGACCGGATCTTGGACTTCGCCGAGGACTTCCTCGACTGCGACTGTCAGGCGAACCCGTACTGCGGCTGCCCGGAAGAGAAGTTCATGCGGTACGTGCTGGAGCTTCGGGCCGAGGGGCTCGGCCCGCAGGCAATCGTGGACGTGATGACTGACGACTACATGGTGTACGCGTACACCGGCGACGTGCTCTCGTTCCTCGACGACTCGGTACGGCAGCTTGAGGCGATCGAGACGCTCGCCGACGTCGAGAACAACGAGGAGATGTCGGAGCGGGCGCGGCGAGCGAAACGGGAACTGTCCGGGTAAGCGGCGGGGTTCGTTGTTGGCGACGATTCGGGAGACGTTTTCGACGCGTCACTTATCCATTTATAAATGCTGGCGCCTGCTTCCGGTCAGATCGCTTCCCGCCCGCCTAGAGCGTCCGAACGGTCTAAGTGCGCTCGCGCCCGAACTGAGATAATGAGTCTTCGGCCCGCGTGGCTTACCTTCAGACGATACGCGGCGGCGACGACGGGGATGACGCTGACGCTGTTCGCGCTCGGCGTCTACACCGCGGCGACCGGCTCGGGACTGGCGTGTCAGGCCCAGTGGCCGCTCTGCTCCGACCAGCTCATCCCCGCGATGACGATCAACCCGGACTTTATCGAGTGGTTCCACCGCGTGTGGGCCATGGTGACCGGCTTCCTCATCATCGGCGTCACCGGCTGGACGTGGCTCGGCGGTCGAGATCGCCGAACCCGGTTGGCGGCGACGCTCGCGATCGTCGTCCTCCTGCCGCAGATCACGGTCGGAGCCGTCACCGTCACCCTCGGCGGGCTCGTTCCCGGCGGCTACACGGTCTCGACGCACGCCTCCCACCTGATCTTCGGACTGGCGCTCTTCACGCTGCTCGGACTGACGACGATCTGGGGCGGCAAACGCGGCTCCCCGCGGCTGCTCCGAGCCGCGGTCGGCATCGCCGCGGTCGGCATCGTCGCCAGCGCAGTGTTCTCCCGGGCGGTCCCGTTCGTCACCTACTCTCCGGGCGCGCAGGCGGCCTTCTACGCGACCGGGCTCGCAGGCCACCTCGGCCTCGTGGCGACCGTCGCGTACGCGACAGAGGCCGTTCGAACCGGCTACGCGGGGTTCAGTCGGGCGACCGCGAAGACCGTTCGCCTGCTCGCTGCCGGATCGATGACCGCGCTGGTTGGCACCCTCCTCCTGGGACGTGACCTCGTCCTGTACACCGCGTTCTGGCAGCGGCTCAACCTCGTCGCGCTCGGTGTCGCCGCCGCACTCGCACTCGGCGCCGCGTGGGTGGTGCGGGGGGCCGACGGCGTGCGCGACGGGTCCGCCCCGATCGGCGGCGACTGACGCGGCGCGTCGTCGCGACGGCAATCGCTTCAGTCCGGTCTATCGATCGTCGAAACGTTAAAACCATGATCAACCGACTGTGTGGGTATGGATGGAAACCCACCCGTGAATCGACGGCAGTATCTTACTGCGCTTGGTGCCGGCGGCGTGACTGCGCTCGCCGGCTGTAGCGGCGGCGACGGCGGCGATGGAGCGGAGACAATCACCATCGGGTCCGATATCCCCTACCGGCCGTTCGAGTACCGGAACGAGGCCGGCGATCTCATCGGGTTCGACGTCGAGATCGCTGAGGCGGTGTTCGCCGGTGAGCTCGGACTGGATTACGAGTTCCAGGAGACCGGGTTCGACGGTATCATCGCCGCGCTGAACAACGCGAACTTCCGCGTCATCATGAGCGCGATGACGATAAACGACGAGCGCGCCGAGCGGGTGGACTTCTCTGACCCGTACTTTACGGCCTATCAAACCGTTCTGGTACTCGACGACGGCGAGATCACCGAACTCGACGATCTCCGCGGCGAGACGGTCGCCGTTCAGCGCGGGACGACCGGCGAGGCCGCGGCCGAAGGGCTCCAGTCCGACTTCGACGGCGACCTCGAGATCGACAGCTTCGACCAAGTCACCGGCGCGTTCGACGCGCTGCTCAACAACCAGGTCTCCGCGGTCGTCAACGACAACACCGTGAGCGCCGAGTTCGCCGGAAACAACGACGACGTGGTCTTCCTCGAGGGCGACGGCGTCGCCGCCGACCGGGACGACGCGCCGCCGTACCTCACGCTGACGATTGAGGACTACGGGATCGCCTTCCGACAGGACGACGACGACTTCCGCGAGGAGGTCAACGAGGCGCTCGCAGCGATCCGTGACGACGGGACGTACGACAAGATCTACAACGAGTACTTCGAGGGCTGATCGGCCCGCTTCGCAGTTTCTCACTATTCATACATGGCGACACAGACAGATACGGAGTCCACTACCGGCGGTCTGATGATGCGCGATCGGTTCGTGAAACGAGCGGGCGAGGCGGTCGCCGCCGGCTTCCTGTTGGCGATCGGGGGGCTCCTCGTCTGGATCCTGTCCACGCAGGTGAACTACTCGCTGCTCTCCTCGAGGCTGATCGCCGGTCGGTTCGCAGAGGCGTTCCTGCTCGTGCTTCGAATCGTCGCCATCGGCAGCGTGTTGTCGGTGTCACTCGGGATCCTCGTCGGACTTGGTCGGATCTCGACATCGAGGGTCACGGGACGGATCGCCAAGGGATACGTCGAGTTCTTCAGAGGGACGCCCCTGTTGTTCCAGCTGTTCGTCATCTTCTTCGGGATTCCCCGGCTGTGGGCGACCGGCCAGTTCCCGTTCGAGAACTGGGCCGTTCCCGCCGCCATCATCGGACTGACGCTGAACCACGCGGCCTACGTCGGCGAGGCGATCCGGGGCGGGATCGACGCGGTACCCGACGGCCAGATGGAGGCGGCCCGTTCGCTCGGGATGTCCAGAGTGATGGCGCTCCGAGAGGTCGTCCTCCCGCAGGCGTGGCGGAACGCGCTGGCGGCGATCGGCAACGACCAGATTATTCTCGTCAAGGACACGTCGCTGCTGACGGTCATCGCGGTGCCGGAGATCATGAGCGTCTTTCGGAACATCAACAGCAATCAGCTGGACCCGTGGACCCCACTCGTGTGGGTGTGCGTGCTCTATCTCGCGATCACGATGTCGATGAGCCAGCTCGTCAACGGGCTCGAACGTCGCTCCGACTGGGGGGCGGACAGCCGGATGTTCGGCCGACTGTCGGGCCTCGGATCCAGCGGCGACGCCGACGGAGGTGAAGAGGCATGACCGGTCCGCTCGTCGAGTTCGACGGCGTCGACAAGTCGTTCGGAGACACGCAGGTGCTGTACGACGTCGACCTCTCCGTCGATGAACGGGAAGTCGTCGTCGTCATCGGCCCGTCCGGCTCCGGAAAATCGACGCTGCTCCGGTGTGCGAATCGATTGGAAGAGATTCAGGGCGGGGACGTTCGTCTCGACGGCCAGTCGGTGATCGAGGCGGACGTCAACGCGATCCGGCAGCAGATCGGGATGGTGTTCCAGTCGTTCAACCTCTTCCCGCACAAGAGCGCCTTAGAGAACGTCGCGCTCGCCCCGGAGAACGTCAAAGGGATCCCTGAGTCGGAGGCGAAGGACGCCGCGCGGGACCTCCTCGACCGGGTCGGCCTCGCCGACCAGGCCGACTCGTACCCGGGGGCGCTCTCGGGCGGGCAACAACAGCGCGTGGCGATCGCGCGAGCGTTGGCCATGGAGCCGAAGGTGATGTTGTTCGACGAGGTCACGAGCGCGCTCGACCCCGAGCTGGTCGGTGAGGTGTTGGACGTGATCGAGGGGCTCGCGACCGAGGGGATGACGATGATCCTCGTCACCCACGAGATGGGGTTCGCCCGAGAGGTCGGCGACCGAATCGTGCTGATGGCCGACGGTCGCGTCGTCGAACGGACCGAGACCGAATCGTTCTTCGACGAGCCCGCGACCGAGCGCGGACGACAGTTCCTCTCGCGACTCCTTTAAAGGCAGAACGTGTCACTCAGTCGTTCGCACTACTAGTAAGTGAACTGAACTGTGGGAAAGAATTATCAATAGTTAGTTATATATTTTGAGTGTGACAGAACCGCTGGAGCGTCGACCGGGGGTCGCGTATCGGCGTCCAGACGGCGATCCGACCCGACTCGTCGTCGAGGCCGCCGGCGAGTCGCGACTGAGCCCGGAGGCGCTGCCGCGGTCCGACTGGCTCCGAGTCGTTGCCCCGGACGACAGAGATCGGCTCCGAGATGCGCTTAAAGGAGACCGAGTCGACGTGACGTATCGGCTCACGGTCAGCGGTGAGTCCGTGTGGGTCCACGAGCGCGGCGGCCGCGACGAGAGCGGCGACGTCGTCGGCTACCTCTTCCCTGCCGACGATCGGGCCGAGAGTCGCAGACAGCTCGAACGACAGCGGGAGCGGTTGGAGGAGTTCGCCAGCGTGGTCTCTCACGACCTGCGAAACCCGCTCTCCGTCGCCGTCGGGAACATCGAACTCGCCCGCGAGTTCAACGATGGGGAGGCCACCGAGCGGTTGGACCGCGCCGACGACGCGCTCGACTACATGGACGATCTCATCTCGGATCTGCTCGCGCTCGCCCGCGAGGGCCGGTCGGTAGAGGAGACCGCGACAGCCGACCCCCGGAGCGTCGTGGCTCGAGCGTGGCGGACGGTCGGCGCTCCCGGAGATGTCGTCCTCGTCGTCGACGACCGCCTGCCGACTATCGAGTGCGACCCGAGCCGCCTCCGGCAGGCACTGGAGAACCTCTTCCGCAACGCGATCGAACACGGAGCGGGAGACGGCATCGAGCCCTGCGCTCCCGATGAATCGAACCCCGATTCCCGCAGCGAGATCTTCGAGAGGACGACCGACCGCGACCCGTCGCTCCGGGTATTCGTGGGACAGCTCTCAAACGGGTTCTACGTCGCCGACGACGGTGCAGGTATCGATCCCGCAGAGCGCGATACCGTGTTCGATCCGGGCCACTCGACCGACGAAGACGGCACGGGATTCGGCCTCTCCATCGTCGAACGCATCGCGGAGGCTCACGGCTGGGAGGTCTCGGTGGAAGAGAGCCGGGACGGCGGCGCCCGATTTGAGTTCACCGGCGTCGACATCGCCGACTCCGTGCCGGATGAAGCCAGTTCCCGCAGCGGATCGGAACCGGCGGAAGACGAGTGAGCGCCGCGGCGACGGGACCAGCTGGTCCCGTGGCCGGCTCCGTCAGATGAAGTCGCTCAGTCCCGCCTGTCCGTCGTCATCGTCGGCGTTGTCCGCGCCGTCACCCTCGTCGCCCTCGCTCCCGTCTCCGGTCGCGGTTACGTCGGTGTCGACGGCATCGCCGGTGTCGTTGGCGGTGCCGGTGCCGCCGGCGGCGTCCGACGGACCGGTCTCGTCCACCGCCTGACGGCCGCCGGCAAACGCGCCTTCAGCGTGGTCCTCCATTCGCTCCTCGCGGATCGCCTGCGCGTCCTCGACGATCGACGCCACCTTGTTCGTCGACTCGCCGGAGCCGGTGACAAAGGAGACGCCCGCCTCGTCGAGGTCGTAGGCGGCCGCCATCGCGACCGTCAACTCGCGAGGCTTGCAGTGGTGGGTGACAGCCTCCAGAAACGGGAGTACCTCGCGGCGCGCGGTCGCGACGCTGCAGCCGCTTTCCGCGGCGATCCGCCCGACGACCTCGTCTGCGGTCGCGTCGGAGGAACTCCAGAACTGCGGGCGGCCGTAGCGCGTCCACCCGCCTTTGGTCCCGTCGCGCGCGGCGGCGACGCCCGCGGCCGCGTTGTCGGTGGCGTAGCGCCAGTAGGTGTAGTTCTGCGTGGCTCGGACGCGGCCCAGCCACACGTCGGCGTTGGCGAGGAAGTCGTACGCGCGGACCGTTTCGGCTGGGTCGTACACGTCGAGGACGTTGTTCTCGATCCACTTCGTCAGGTCGTCGGGCGTCTCGTCGACCGCGTACGCCGACTGGAGGGCCTCCTCCGCCGACTCCTCTTTGAGGACCGCGTCGAGGAACGGAAATAGCCCCAGTGACTTGTCGCGGTCGCCGGTGACCACGTCCTCGACCGCGATCGAGTCGCGCCCCTCCGTGGCGGCCTGCAGGTCGTTGACCGCGCCGCGAAGGTCGCCGCGGTTGCGCTCGGCGATCCGTTCGAGCGCGTCCGACTCGAACTCGATCCCCTCTTTGCGACAGATGTCGCGGAGGACGGGGACAATCGAGCGCGCGGAGACGTCGCGGAACTCGATCTCCTGCGTGGCGCTCCGGAGCCCACGCGCCATGTCGTAGTAGTCGTTCGCGATGAGGACGATGGGCTGGCCCGACTCCTTGACCAGCTTCGTGATCGCGCTCGCGCCGCCGCGGTCGTAGTTGCCGTGGATGTTGTCGGCCTCGTCCAAGATTACGAGCTGACGGGAGGCCGTGTCGCCGCCGGTCGCGCCGCCGCCCGCCGCGCTCCCGCCGAGGGTGGCGTTGCGCGCGGCCCGCCCGGCGAAGCGCTCGATGACGTCGGCGGTGCGCTGGTCGGAGGCGTTCAGCTCGACCGTCTCCCACCCCGTGTCGTTCGCGAGCGCGTGGGCCGCGCTCGTCTTCCCGACGCCCGGGCTCCCGTGGAGGACAACGGCCTCGTGGTGATCGTCCCACGAGCGCGCCCAGTCCGCGAACGCGTCGCGGGCCTTGTCGTTGCCGCGGACCTCCGAGAGCGTGTTCGGGCGGTACTTCTCCGTCCAGTCGCTCATTACCGGACGGTGGTCCGAGGTGCGCTTAGTGGTTGCGGAGGAACGCTCGTCGAGCCGCCCCGACGTGTCACCGCCTTCCAGCCTTCAGTCGGCCGCGATGACCGCCTCGTCGTCGTCGAGGGCGGGACGACCGACCAAGCGGTCGAACGAGAGCGGACCGGACCCGAGCGTGAAGACGGCCGAGGCCATGCCGAACAGCGCGACGTGAGCGAGAACGGGGTCGTCCGGGAGGCCGAACAACGTCGTCGTGAACAACACGAACGAGAGGGCGGCCGCGCCGCGGGTGAAGAACCCGGCGATGAGCGCTACCCCCACTGCGATTTCGGTGACGCCGGCGCCGACCACCCACAGCCCCGGGTCGACCGGGACGACCGACGTGAGGTCGTACTTCTCGACGACGAGCAACGCTCGACCGGGGTCCGCGAGCTTCTCCATCAGCCCGAGGTAAATGAACGTGACACCCATCCCGACCCGGAGCACGGTCGGGACGTACCGGCGTAGCGGGCCGATCGACGCGTCGAGGAACGACTTCAGATGGTGGACGGGGTCGATCCGGCCGTAATACGATCCCGGTGTGCTCGCGACCGCTAGCAGCATGTCGTCGGCGCTCGGTCGCCCGCCGCCGAGGATCACGAGCGCGATCAGCACCGGGACGTACTCCATCGCGATAACGACGGCGGGGTCGACCGCGAGGAGGATCCACGCGTACGTCAGCAGGCCGACCGCCGCGACGATCCGCGTCGCGAGTCCGAAGAGGGTGAAGAAGCCGAGCCCGATGAACAGCACCCGGAGGAACGGGCTCGCCCCGGTATCGAACGCGAGCGTCGGCGCGAAGAGGTACCCCTGAAACCCGGCGCCGACGAGCGGCAGCCCGATGGCGAGTCGCAGCATCCACGGGACGAGGTCGCCGTAGCTAGCGAGCTTCTCGCGGAGGACGACCACGTCGGTGATCGTCGGCCGCACCCAGAGGTACGCGGCGAGTCCAACGACCGCAGCGAGGCCGCCACCCGCGAACAACGCGGCGTTTAGCGGCTCCGACAGCACTTCGGCGGTGAACGCCACCGCGTCGAGCGGGTCTCCGCTGTCCTCGGTGACGTAATCGACGTGGGCCGCGACCGGTCGCGCGACGAGCGTCGCGAACAGCGCGAGCGCGGCAACGGTGATCGGTCGAGAGCGAACGGACATACAACCTCTATGGGCCGAACACACCTAACGCTGTTTCCTCATAGACATTCGGGAGAAACTCTGAAACGCTCGATCCCGCACGAAAGTGAGGTCCAGCTAGATCGGTCCGATGCGGGTGTGCCTTCGTCGACCATCGCCTCCGCTCGCCGCACTCATCCAAGAGAGTACGCCTTCGGAACGGCGGCGGTCGGAGCGTCGACGAGCGTGACTTCTGGGGGAACCTGAGGCGGCACCGTCAGTCTAGATCGGCGGTGTGGGCTTCGCTACCCACGTTCTAGAGTTTTGAAAGTACCGTATGGGACCGCTGAGAGTCGAACTCAGGTCATACGGACCCCATCCGCATAGGATACCACTACCCCACGGTCCCTGTCTGCATCCAAAAAAATGAGAGTCCACTAATTAAGGACTTCGTTTCAGTCGTCGCGTACGTCCCCGATACGTCAGACCAAGACGCGCTCTAACGAGACGACGACCCCTGACTCGGCGTCTGGATCGCCGACCAGCCGCCCGAGACAGACGGCGGCGCCGTCGGGGGTATGGCAGGCGACGAGCGGAGGGTCGTCGTCCCTCGTCACGTTCTCGCCCGGATCCGCATCGACGCCCGCTACGCCGATGACGCCGGGGGCGTAGACGGGCGCGCCGGTGGCCACGTTGCGCGCGGCGGAGGGCGCGATCGTCACCGACGGGAGGTGAACTAGCGCGTCCTCGGCCGGGCGGACGACATCGCGGAGGTACGCGTCGTCACCGCCCTCGGCCCACGCGAGTCCGTCGAGGAGGTCCTGTAAGGGGTGCAGGTCGCGGTCGTCGAACGGGTCGGTGGCGGTGCGCCGGAGGTGGCCCATGTGCGCCCCGACGCCGGTGGCGAGGCCGATGTCGTGACAGAGCTTTCGGACGTACGTCCCGGACTCACACCCGATCCGGAGGAGCGCCTGCCGCTCGTCGACCTCCAGCACGTTGAGGTCGTGGATCGTGCGGGTTCGGAGCCGGCGGGTCACCGCGCTCTTTCGCGGCGGCTTCTGATAGATCTCGGCCTCGAACTCTGCGACCACGTCGCGGAAGTCCCCGGGGGGCGACCCGTGGAGCTCCAGCACCGAGACGTACTCTTTGCTTCCCTCCAAGAAGACCTGCGCGGCCCGAGTCGCGTCGCCGGTCAGCGTCGGGAGACAGCCGGTGACCTTGGGGTCGAGCGTCCCCGCGTGAGCGACCCCGTCGATCTGCGGGCCGTCCGGGTCCAGCGTCGCCAGCGACTCGTTGATCGCGTCGCGGACCCACGCGGAGAGCTGGTGGGAGGAGGGGCCGGCCGGCTTGTCGACGTTGACGACGCCGAACCGGAGTAGCTCCGGGATCGAGCGCTCATCTGGCGGGGATCGAAGGAGATCGGCATCGGAATCGTCGTCGGTGTCGTCCGTGTGTCGAGTCATGCGAAAGTGGTGTATCCGGCAGTCAGAAGTCGTAGCTCACGCCAGCTATCGGCGCCTTCCCCTCGTCGGTCGCGGGGTCGTGCGCGTCGATGGTCGCGACGAGGACGTCGAGGAACGCCTCTGGTCCCCATCGGGCGGTGTTGTACGCGGCGTCGTAGATCGACAGGTCGTCGATGTCGATGTCGTAGTATTCGCGGTACCGCTTCTTTTCGGAGGCTTCGCGGCGCTCCGTCTCCACCTTCGCGCGGTCGACGGACTTCTCTTCGCGGTCGGCGATGCGCTCGGCGCGGATCGAGACAGGGGCGTCGAACCAGAACCGGAAGTCGGCGCGGTCCGCGGAGAGCCACCCGGCCAGCCGCGACTCCAACACGAGGTCGTCGCGGGTCGTGGCGATCTCGTGGAGCCGCTGGTCCAGGTCCCGGTCGATCTGGGGGTCTTCCTCCGCGAACTCGTTGAACTCGACGGGCGACATGTCGCGTTCGGCCGCCATCTCACGGAAGATGTCGCCGCCGGAGACGTGATCGAGACCGAGCCGATCGGCGAGCCCCGCGGCGTTCGTGCTCTTCCCGCTTCCCGGCGGGCCGGAGACGGTGATCAACATATCACTACTGCGCGGGTGTCGTTCAAAACGGTTGTCGTTCGGCGCGCAGGAGTGAGAATGAGCGTCAGCGAGACGCCATCGCGGGGGCGCGTCCTACTGGTCGGGCGTCGCCGCGGTCATCGACCAGACCGCGACCGCGCCGAGGAGAACCGCCGGGATAAGCGGTAAAGCGAGATACGTCGCGAAAAACGAGAACCCGAGCGCTCCCGCCGCATACGGGTACACGTAGATAATCCCGGGGATGACGAGGATACAGGTGAAAAGCACCGCCGTCAGCGCCCACCCCTTCCGTCCGAAGCTGTCGACTTCGGGTTCGGAGTTCGACGCGGCCGGATCGGCGCCGTCGCTCCCGCCGCCGTCGCCCGGCACGTGGACGTAGCCGCCCTCCGCGCTCTCTCCCGCGTCGCCGCTGGCTTCAGAACTCACTATCTGGCTTTACGACCACTTTGCCAAAGCCCTCACGGTTCTCGATCATCTCGTGAGCGCGCGCGGCCTCGCTCATCGGGAGCGTGTCGCGGATGTGCGGTTCGAAGGTGCCGTCCCAGACGAGGTCCAGCACGTCGTCGACCTCGCCGGGGGTCGCCATCGTCGAGCCGATCACGGACAGCTGGTTCCAGAAGATGCGGTTGAGTCCGGCGTCGGGATTGGGGCCAGTCGTCGCGCCGCAGGTAACGAGCCGACCGCCCTTCGCCATCGACTTCAGCGAATTGGGGTAGGTCGCCTCGCCGACGTGGTCGACGACGACGTCGACGCCGCGTCGTCCGGTCAGCTCGGCGATCTCGTCGGCGAAGTCGTTCGTCTCGTAGTCGATGACGTGGTCGGCGCCGCATTCCTCGGCGTGCGAGAGCTTCTCCTCGGTGGAGGCGGTCGCGAACACCTCACAGCCCGCGTGGTCGGCGATCTGCACCGCGGCGTGGCCGACGCCGCCGGAGGCGCCCAAGACGAGCACCTTCTCGCCGGCTTCGATGTCGGCGCGGGTCTGGAGCATCCGCCAGGCGGTCTGAAAGACGAGGGAAGCGGAGCCCGCAACCTCCCAGTCGACGCCCGAAGGGACCGGCACGAGGTTCTCCGCGGGCACGGCCGCGCGCTCGGCGTGGACGCCGCGGACGTGCTCGCCGATGATGTGGAACGAGGGGCAGAGGGACTCCTCGCCGTGGCGACAGAACTCGCACTCGCCACAGGAGACGCCGGCGCTCACGGCGACGCGGTCACCCGGCTCGAAGCGGGTCACGCCCTCACCGATCGCCTCGACGACGCCGGCCGCGTCGCTGCCGGGGATGTGGGGCATCTCGAGATCGATCCCGGGCATGCCACGCCGCGTCCAGATGTCGAGGTGGTTCAGCGACCCCGCCTTGACGTCGACGAGGACCTCGCCGCGGTCTGGCTCGGGGTCCGAGAACTCGCCGTACTCGATCACGTCGCGGTCGCCGTGGGCGTCGAACTGAACGGCCTTCATACCCGAATCCATCCGTGGCACCCACTAAACAGTACGCCAAACGGAACGCAGTCCGGGGTTTCCGCGCTCGCGTCCGGCAGAAACTCATCACCCAATTGACATTCTCTCCGCCCTGAAGGGCGAAGATTCTCACGGCACCGCACCGCTGGGTTGGGATGTTGAAGGTTTATAGACGCCTCGATGACGGCTACTGGCTGTGCCAACCAGCCGTTACTCCTATCCCGGTATGGGATTTGGAGGTACTTCTGACTGCCTACCCCTATTTCGACACGGAAGAGGGTGTCTTCCGCTTGAAATGAGGGAATCCCGATATTGTCCGATTAGTGGGGCGGGTAGACCGCCTCGGTTAACTTTAAATATGTCTCAGGTTACTTAAAATATCCTTTCGGCACGTCGAACGTGGTTCGTGGAGGGTTTGTCGGATTCATCTCCGCCGTGAACGGCGAGGCTTTCTCCTCAATTCTCCGCAAACAACTCATTTCCCACGTTAACCTCTCACACCCGTGCGATCCGGGCGCATCCGCCCCGGGCCTTTCGTGATGTTTAAGTACCGAAAGGGGGACCATACGGATGCACGAACTGCAGGGGCGCCGGGTCCCGAGTCCACGAGGGCGATGATACGACGCGAGTTGCGGTAGCCAAGCCTGGCCCAAGGCGCAGGGTTGCTAACTCTGTGGCGTCACTGCCTCCGGGGTTCGAATCCCCGCCGCAACGCTCGAACGGACCGAGTACCGCCGGATTCGCGCCGGTAGGACTCACCACAACCAACACATGAGCACGGAAGAATCACAGGACGACTCACCGGAGGAGGAGGAAGAAGACCTCCAGTACTTCGTCCGGATCGGGGGCGCTGACCTCGACGGGACGAAGACGGTCGAGCGAAGCCTGTCCGAACTCGACGGCATCGGCACGCGCACGGCGCGGCTGGTCGCCGAGAAGGCCGACGTGGACAAGAACGCCACGTTCGGGCTCCTCGACGAGGGTGACATCGACGCGGTGATCGACATCGCCGAGAACCTCGAAGACCACGTCCCGTCGTGGATGACGAACAGACAGAACGACTTCTACTCCGGAGAGACGACGCACCTCGTCGGCACCGACGTCAACGAGAAGCGCCGCCACGACATCAACCGGATGAAGATCATCGAATCGTACAAGGGCGTTCGCCACAAGCGCGGCCAGAAGGTACGCGGCCAGCGCACGAAGTCCACGGGTCGCTCGGAGGGGACCATCGGGGTCAACGTCGAGGAGATCCGCGAGGAGATGGCGGAAGAAGAAGCAGCGGGTGACGACGAATGAGCACCGGCAAAAACACCAAGGGCTACGAGACACCGAACCACCCGTACCAGGGCGAGCGCATCGCCGAGGAGTCCGATCTTCTCTCACGGTACGGCCTGAAGAACAAAGAGGAGTTCTGGCGCGCCCAGTCCGAGCTGCGCAGCATGCGACGCGAGGCGCGTCGCCTGCTCGGCGAGGCTCAAGGTGACGCCGACGTCGCTCAGGAGGCCGGCTCGGAGTTCGTCGCGCGACTCCGCCGGATCGGTATCCTCGGCGACAACGACGACATCTCCGCGGTCCTCTCGCTGGACGTGACCGACCTGCTCGAGCGCCGCCTCCAGACGGTCGCCTACCGGCAGGGATTCGCGTCCTCGACTCAGCAGGCCCGACAGTTCATCGTTCACGGTCACATCACCGTCGACGGCGCACGCGTTACGCGCCCCTCGGTGAAAGTCGACGTGAGCGACGAAGGCGCCATCGCCTTCGACGAGAACAGCCCGCTCGCGGACGATCTCCACCCCGAGCGCGCGGAGTCACAGGAGTAACAATCATGAGTGAATCTGAGGACGGAAAGTGGGGCATCGCCCACGTGTACGCGTCGTTCAACAACACGCTCATCACGGTCACCGACGAGACGGGCGCCGAGACGATCGCCAAGTCGTCCGGCGGCACCGTGGTGAAGCAGAACCGCGACGAGGCGTCGCCGTACGCCGCCATGCAGATGGCGGAGGTCGTCGCCGAGCGCGTCAAGGACGCCGGCCTGGAGGGCGTGCACGTTCGCGTGCGCGGCCCCGGCGGCAACCTCAACAAGTCCACCGGTCCCGGTGCGCAGGCGACGATTCGCGCGCTTTCGCGTGCGGGCGTCGAGATCGGCCGGATCGAGGACGTCACGCCCATCCCGCACGACGGGACGAAGGCGCCCAAGAACAAGCGAGTCTGACATGACGGAAGACGACTTCGACGTCCAGTACGTCGAACGGGACGAACGCAGCGCGCGAGTGCTTATCCGCGGGCTTACGCCGGCGTTCGCCAACGGTATCCGCCGCGCGATGATCGCCGACGTCCCGACGTTCTCGATCGACACCGTTCGGTTCGTCGAGAACTCCTCCGTCATGTTCGACGAGATGATCGGGCTTCGACTGGGGCTTATCCCCCTGAAGACGCCGCTCGACGACTTCGAGATCGGCGACGAGGTCACCCTCGCGCTCGACGTCGAAGGCCCGGCGACGGCGTACTCCGGCGACATCGAGTGCGCGGATCCGCTCGTTGAGGTCGCCGACGATAACATTCCGATCATCGAACTGAAGGAGGGACAGCGGCTGGAGTTCGAGGCCGACGCGGTGCTCGACACCGGCAAGGAGCACGCCAAACACCAAGGCGGCGTCTCCGTCGGCTACCGCCACCTCCAGCGCGTCTCTGTCGAGGGCGACCTCGGCGAGTTTGACGACGACGAGCCACGGATCCTCCGCGGGGTCATCGAGACGCCCGACGGGGAGATCGAACTCACGAACGAGTTCGATAACGACCTCTCGGAACGGTTCCCCGGGAAGGAAGTCAGCGTCGAGGATGTCCCCGGCGCGTTCGTGTTCCACATCGAGACGGACGGCTCGTTCGACGTCGAGGAACTACTGCTCCGCGCGATAGACTCCATCGAGGAGCGCGCGGACGAACTACAGACGAAAGTCGCAGTCTAACGTAATGACGGACCTTCAAACCGCATCTACGGCGCTCGCCCCTGTACGGAGCCGCGGCGCCGAACTTCGATCCGACGCGGGGACCGAAAGTGGTTTGAAGGGAGCCGGATTACGCAGGAGTGCACGCAGGGATAGCCAAGTCAGGCCAACGGCGCAGCGTTCAGGGCGCTGTCCTGTAGAGGTCCGCAGGTTCAAATCCTGCTCCCTGCACTCCGTTTTCACTAACTCTCCGACACAGGAGAGACAGCTATGAGTAGCAAGACGAATCCGAAACTACAGAACCTCATCGCCGATCTGAAGTCGGTCTCGCGCGATTCCGGTGCCAACGTATGGCTGGATATCGCCGATCGACTGGAGAAGCCACGGCGCACACACGCTGAGGTCAACCTTGGCCGTATCGAACGATACGCTCAGGAAGACGAGACGGTCGTCGTCCCCGGCAAGGTGCTGGGCAGCGGTGTGCTCGAAAAGAACGTCACCGTCGCCGCCGTCGACTTCTCGGGCACCGCCCGCACGAAGATCGATCAGGCCGGCGAAGCGGTGTCGCTTGAACAGTTCATCGAACAAAGTCCCGAAGGGAGCAACGTCCGGGTGATCCGATGAGTCTCGCGAAGATCGACGCGGACGTCGTCGTCGACGCCCGTGACTGCATCCTCGGTCGCGTCTCGTCGAAGGTCGCTCAGCGCGTCCTCGACGGCGAAACGGTCGCCGTCGTCAACGCCGAGCGCGCGGTCATCACCGGTAACGAAGAGGCGACGATGGAGACGTACCATACCCGCGCGGAGCTCGGCTCCGACAGCGGGCCGTACTACCCCAAGCGCCCCGACCGGATCTTCAAGCGTGCCATCCGCGGCATGCTGCCGTACAAGACGGAGGACGGTCGCGAGGCGTTCTCGAACGTACGCGTGTACGTCGGGAACCCCTACGAGCGCGACGAGGACCTCGAGAGCGTTGTTCTCGACGGCACCTCACTCGACCGCCTCTCGAACATCAAATTCACGACGCTCGGGGACATCTCCGAGTCTCTGGGAGCCAACGTCACATGGTAACTAACACCTCAGGCAAGAAGAAGACGGCCGTCGCCCGCGCCACCGTGCGAGAGGGCGAAGGCCGCGTTCGTATCAACTCCCAGCCAGTCGAGCTGGTCGAACCGGAGCAGGCCCGGCTCAAGATGCTGGAGCCGTTCCGTATCGCGGGCGAGGAGCTCCGCGACGGCGTCGACATCGAAGTCAACGTCGAGGGCGGCGGCTTCAGCGGCCAGGCCGACGCGACGCGGACCGCCATCGCGCGCGGTCTCGTCCAGCACCTCGGCGACGCCGAGCTGCGCGACGCGTACATGAACTTCGACCGCACGCTGCTGGTCAACGACGTGCGCCAGTCCGAACCCAAGAAGTGGGGCGGACCCGGTGCGCGTGCCCGCTACCAGAAGTCCTACCGCTGAGGTGATCCAGTTATGATGATCCCCGTCCGGTGTTTCACGTGCGGCAACGTCGTGGGTGAACACTGGGAAGAGTTCAAAGAGCGCGCTCGCGAGGGCGACGAGGACCCCGGCGAGGTCCTCGACGAGCTCGGCGTCGACCGGCACTGCTGCCGCCGGATGATGGTCAGCCATCGCGACCTCGTCGACGTCGTCTCGCCGTACCAGTAAACCATGTCAGGACAGCGATACAATCGATACGAGAAGGCACGAATCCTCGGCGCGCGAGCGCTGCAGGTGTCCTACGGGGCGCCCGTGCTGATCGAGACGGACCAGACGGAGCCCATCCTCGTCGCCGCCGAGGAGTACGACGCGGGCGCGCTCCCCTTTACCGTTCGGAGGGAATCCAACTAATGACCCGAATTACCGGTATCTCGCTTCGGCGCATACTCGACTCGCGTGGGAACCCGACCGTCGAGGCCGACGTGCTCACCGAGTCCGGCGGCTTCGGCCGCGGGGCGGCGCCCAGCGGGGCGTCTACGGGTGAGTACGAGGCGATCGAACTCCCCGCCAACGAGTCCATCGCGGCGGCCCGCGAACACGCGGTCCCCCGCCTCGAAGGGCTGTACGCGGGCGACCAGCGTGCCGTCGACAACGCGCTTCGCGCGGCCGACGGGACGGACGACTTCTCCGCGATCGGCGCCAACAGCGCGGTCGCGATCTCCATGGCGGCCGCGAAGGCCGCCGCCGACGTGCTCGGTGCGCCGCTGTACCAGCATCTCGGCGGCGCGTTCCGCGGCGAGAACTTCCCGATCCCGCTCGGCAACGTCGTCGGCGGCGGGGAGCACGCCAAGGAAGCGACCCACATCCAGGAGTTCCTCGCCGCGCCGGTCGGCGCGCCGAGCGTCTCGGAGGCCGTCTTCGCGAACGCCGCGGTCCACGCGGCGGTCGCGGACGTGCTCGACGAGCGCGGCGTCCCGGCCGCGAAGGGCGACGAGGGCGCGTGGGCGCCACCGATCTCGGACGCGGAGGCCTTCGAAGTCGTTGACGAAGCGGTCGACCGCGTCGAAGACGACGTGGGCTTCGAGATCCGCTTCGGGCTCGATATGGCCGCCGCAGAGCTGTACGACGACGGCGAGGAAGCGTACGTGTACGGCGACGAGACCAAGTCGACCGGCGAGCAGATCGACTACGTCGCCGACCTCGTCGAGGAGTACGACCTCGCGTACGTCGAGGACCCGCTCGACGAGAACGACTACGAGGCGTTCGCGGAGCTGACCGACCGGGTCGGCGACCGGACGCTGATCTGCGGCGACGACCTGTTCGTCACCAACGTCGAGCGGCTCCACGAGGGGATCGACGTTGGCGCGGCCAACAGTATCCTGATCAAGCCGAACCAGATCGGGACGCTGTCGGACGCGTTCGACGCGGTCGAACTCGCCGCTCGCAACGGGTACGAGACGGTTATCTCCCACCGTTCGGGCGAAACCGAAGACACCACCATCGCACACCTCGCCGTGGCGACCGACGCCGGATATATCAAGACCGGCACGGTCGGCGGCGAGCGCACTGCCAAGCTGAACGAACTGGTCCGCATCGCGGACGACGCGGTATGACGGGCCGACACCACGCATGAGCGAAGACAACGACGCGGTCGAACTCGACGACGACGCGGAGACCGAGGCGGTCGACGCGGCGGTCGAGGAGGAGGCCGACATGACCGAGGAACCGACCGCCGACGCGGCTGCCGAAGGGGCGTCCGCTGACGCCGAACCCGAAGCACCCGCCGACGCCGAGAGTGCGACCGCCGACGCGGCCGCGGAGGAAACGCCGGACGACGCCGCTGACGAGGAGGAGGACGCCTCCCCGTTCGACGACGACGTCATGCCCGACGACGACGTCGACCTGCTGATCCCGGTCGAGGACTACCTCTCTGCCGGTGTCCACATCGGGACCCAGCAGAAGACGAAGGACATGGAGCGGTTCATCCACCGCGTCCGCGACGACGGCCTGTACGTGCTCGACGTGAGCACGACGGACCAGCGGATCCGCACCGCTGCGGACTTCCTCAAGAACTACAACCCCGAGCAGATACTCGTCACGTCCTCGCGGCAGTACGGCCGGTTCCCGGCCGAGAAGTTCGCGGACGCCATCGGCGCCCGCGCCCGCACCGGTCGGTTCATCCCCGGCACGCTGACGAACCCCGACTACGCCGGCTACATCGAGCCGGACGTCGTCGTGGTCACCGACCCGATCGGCGACGCGCAGGCCGTCAAGGAGGCCATCACCGTCGGCATTCCGGTCATCGCGATGTGCGACTCCAACAACCAGCTGTCGAACGTTGACCTGGTCATCCCGACGAACAACAAGGGTCGACGCGCGCTGTCGGTCGTCTACTGGCTGCTCGCCAACGAGACGCTCGACCGTCGCGGCGCCGACACCGTCTTCGCCCTCGACGACTTCGAGGACGAACTGTAAGTCGGGTTTCGACGTCGAGTTCGACTTTTCTGTGAGATGGTACGCAGGTAGCTCCGGAGTTTTCCGTCGGCCAGCCTCACCCGGGCGATCAGGGTTCACTCTCTACCACATGATCCTGCGGCTGGTGTCTGCTGGACAACTCATGGAGGTAGACGCCGGACTGTGCCGACCAGCCGGTACTCCCACCTCCAGCCAAACGAGCCGAAGACTCGGAGTTACGTCGCTCGACCGATTCCGCTCACCGTCGCCGGCTCGCGACTCGCTCCTCGGCCGTCTCTGCACTGACGACCTCGTAGAGGGTCGCCCGCCCGGCGTCCTCCTTGGGGCGGAGCACTCGCCCGAGCCGCTGGGTGAACTCCCGCTCGCTGCCCGAGCCGGAGAGCACGACCGCGACGTTCGCGTCGGGCACGTCGACGCCCTCGTCGAGGACGTTGGCGGCGACGACTCGGCCGTACGTCCCCTCGC
The DNA here is from genome assembly GCF_051194165.1 of Halorubrum shenae. Classification (NCBI taxonomy): domain Archaea; kingdom Methanobacteriati; phylum Methanobacteriota; class Halobacteria; order Halobacteriales; family Haloferacaceae; genus Halorubrum; species Halorubrum shenae. Next base: position 339,658 of record NZ_JBLZNI010000001.1, read on the forward strand.
GGAAGCGCGCTAAGATCTCGCGGCGCTCTTTGGCTCCCGTCTCGGCTGTGATCGCGGGCAACAGGAACCGCTCGGAGAGCCGGTAGACGAGGTCGGTGTGGGCGGTGAAGACGATCACCCGGTCGTCGCGGTGGCGATCGAGGATCGACTGGAGCTGATCGACTTTCCGCCTCGCGTTCATCATGATCTCGCGGGCGTCCTGTTTTGCGAGGAGCGCCTCCCTCGCGGCCGGATCGTTGCCGGAGCGCTTGACGAGCTCCTGATAATCGCTCCCGCTCGTGAACGTGATTCCCGCGTCACGGACGTACTCGACGAACGTACCCTGTTTCTCGTCGTAGCGCTCGCGCTCGTCGGGCGTCAGCTCCACCTCGATCCGGCGGATGTCGTAGGGCGCGAGGTGGTCGCCCGCGAGGTCGTCCACGTCGAGGGCGTAGACGCGGTCACCGATCAGCTCCGCGACCGTCTCGTGGGCGCCGTCGGGGCGCTCGAAGGTGGCCGTGAGTCCGAGCCGGGCGGGCGCCGCGAGCAGCCGCGCCACGTCCCGGTAGCCCTCGCCGCCGAGGTGGTGAACCTCGTCGAAGACGGCGAACTCGAAGGCGTCGCCGATCCCTTCGGCTTTCAGATACGCTGAGTCGTACGTCGACACTGTGATCGCCTCTTGGCGCTGCTCGCCGCCCCCGAACCGTCCGATCGGGACGTCGAACTCCGCTTCGAGCTCCCGCTGCCACTGATCGAGGAGGTCGACGGTGGGGACCACGATCAGCGTCGGGACGCCCAGTTCGACTATGGCGCGGATCGCGATCACCGTTTTTCCGGCCCCGGTCGGGAGTTCGAGGACGCCACGGTCGCCGGCGTCGTGCCACGCGTCGAGCGCGTCGCGTTGGTACTCCCGGAGGTCGTAATCGGTTGAGAGGCCGGTGTCGAGTCCGGCTACCTCCCCCGCGCGGTCGCTCGCGTCCAGCACGCGGTCCTCGACGCTCACGCCGGCGACCTCCAATGCCCGGCGGATCGCGGCGTACCGGTAGGCCGGTGCGCGTCCGGTCTCCGACCGCGGATCGCTCTCGACGCCGGGGAGCGGCGGGAGAGACTCTAGCGCGTCGTCGTCGGTGGCACCCGCTCCCTCGCCGGCGGCGTCGGCGGCGACCCGGATCGTTCCGTCCTCGTAGGTCAACCGGACGGTCATCGACGGACGTTGCCGCCCGATTTATAAATGGCCACCGCCTCCCACCGGCGTATACACAGACAAACATCGACCCGAGGTCGGTGCTGGTGCCGACGACCCCAAGTGTCCCGTCTCGGACCCGATACTCATGGGTCTCATCGGCTGATCGATCACCGTCGCCGTCGGCCTGCTCTTCGGCGGAATGGCCATCTTCATCGCCGCCGCGGTCGTCACCAAGAGGCGCTCCTACGGACGCGCCGCGTTCACGGCGCTGGTCGACGTCACCGACGTGGTCGGAGTGCCCTTCGTTCGGTCGACCGGGGGATCTGATCGGTCTCGTGTCGGGTGAATCGTCGGCTGCTGACGCCGTTGTACGAGAGGGTGAGCGTGGTGTTCAGGATCAGTACAGCACCGGCGAGAGCGCGTCAGGGAAATATTTAATCGTCGCCTCTGTCGAAGGGAGTAGTATGGCTCGAACCCACGTCAGTGGAGGCCGTTGAGCGTGCCGGGAGTTGTCTTCTGGGCGCTCGTTGTGCTGGCGACCCTCACCAGCCTCGCCACGGCGTGGGCGCTCGGTGCGAACAGCAACTCGCCGCCGTTCGCTCCGGCGATCGGTGCCAACGCCATCTCGACGATGCGGGCGGCCTTCCTCATCGGTATCCTCGCTGCGCTCGGCGCGCTCACCCAAGGCGGTGCGATCTCCGAGACCGTCGGGGCGGGCCTTATCAACGGCGTCCAGATTACGTCGCTGGCGGCGACGGCGGGGCTGCTGACCGCGACCGGGTTCATGGCCTTCGGCGTCTACAGCGGCTACCCGGTCCCGGCGGCGTTCGCGACGACGGGCGCGATGGTCGGCGTCGGGCTCTCGCTCGGCGGCGACCCCGCTATCGACACCTACCGCCGCATCGCGCTCTTCTGGGCGCTGGTCCCTCCCGTTTCGGGCGGGCTCGCCTATCTCACCGCCACGATCCTCCGGCGCGACGACATTCCGGAGACGGTCGGCGTCCCATTGCTCGCGGCGGTCGTCGGCGGCATCATCGCCAACGTTCAACTGGGCGTCATTCCCTCGCCGCCCGACGCGAGTCAGAGTTCCGTCGCGGCGTTCATCGCGCGACAGGTCGAGTCGCCGACGGTCGCCGGCGTCGATCCCGTGATAGTGCTCGTCACGCTGGCGGCCGCCGCGGCGTGGTTCGTCCTCATTCGCCGGCGGACGCAGGCGTCGGTCGAGGGCGGCATCCGGACGTTCCTCATCGTCTTGGGGAGCGTCGTCGCCTTCTCCAGCGGGGGTAGTCAGGTCGGACTGGCGACCGGTCCGCTCGAGAACCTCTACGGGGCCGAACTCGGGCTGCCGAGCATCTACTTGCTTGCGCTCGGCGCGACCGGTATTCTCGCGGGCGCGTGGATGGGGGCGCCGAAACTGCTCCAAGCGACCTCCCGCGAGTACGCGCAGTTGGGGGTCAGGCGCTCTATCGCCGCGCTGGTCCCCGGGTTCATCATCGCACAGCTGGCGATCGCGCTCGGGATTCCGATCTCCTTTAACAACATCATCATCTCCGGCGTCATCGGCGGTGGGCTCGCCGGGGGCTCTGCGGGCGTGTCTCGTCGGAAAATCGGCGTCACACTCGCGTTTTGGATCATCACGCTCGTCTCCTCGATCGTGATCGGCTTCGGGCTCTACAAGGTCTTCGCGGCGGTGCTCGGCGGGTGAGGAGACGGTGCGCGCTGCGGTGAGCTCGCTTATCGGACGACAGTTACGGTTACGGGGGCCTTGCTGACGACGTTCGTCGCCACGGTTCCGAGCACCCGGCGAGCGATACTCCCCCGCTCATCCCCGTGGCCGCCCATGACGACGTGGTCGACGTCGTGGTCGTCGACGTACTCGAGAATGGTCTCGGCCGGGTCGCCGGTCTCGACCGCCGTCTCGACCTGTCGGTCGACCTCGGTAGCCCGTGTGCTCGCGCGTTCGACGATGCGGTCGGCCCGGTCACGGGCGGCCTCTCGGCGGTCGTCGCCGGCGTTGAGAACGCCTCCCTCGCTCATTTCCGCATCGATCGGTGTCACGACGTTTAAGACTGTCACCCGGCAATCGAAGCGTTCGAGCGCCTCTGCGAGTGCCTCGTCTGCCAGGGGCGATCCGTCGAGCGGGACGAGGACGTGCGATGGCGCCATACGTCGTCTTGAACCCGCACACACAAATCGGCGGTGGTTGTCCGATACACGGACGGCGACAGCGCGGTGCGCGATCGACGCTCGCCGAAAAATAGCCGCGCGGCGACGCTCGCCGTCTGTGTCTGTTCACTCCGAGACGGTCGTCTTCACGATACTCACCGGCGCGGTCGACTGCCGCGAGACGCGCTCAGTGACGGAGCCGAGCATCCGGCGGTAGTCCCCGGATCGGGTCTTCGATCCCATCACCGTCAAGTCGACGTTCTCGTCGTCGATGTAGGTGAGGATCGCCTCGTGAGGGACGCCGTACACCAGGTCGGTCACCACGTCGACACCGGCGTCTGCGGCGTGAGCGGCGACCTCGTCGAGCGCCTCGCGGCCGCGCTCCTCCAGCGTCTCGGAGGCGCCCTCCGAGCCGTCGACGAACTCGTCGCCGGAGTACGCGTTGATCACGTCGCTGTCGACGATATACAACACGTGGAGGGTCGCGCCGTAGCGCTCGGCGGCGTCGACGGCGTGGTCGATCGCGCGGTCGACGCCCTTGCTGCCGTCCGTGGGAAGCAGTATCTGATCGTACATACGTGCCGATTCGTCCTGTCTCCGAATAAATCGGTCGCTGGTTCCCGAACGGTTAACACGCTTCCAGCCCCGGACTCGCGCATGACCGACGCCGCGGACCGACTGTTCGTGAACGGGGAGATACACACGCTCGCGCCACCTGAGAAGGCTTACGAGGCTCCCGACGAGGCTCACGAGGCCGTCGCCGTGCGCGACGGCGCGGTCGTGCGCCTCGGCCCGACCCGCGAGGTGCGGTTCCTCGAAGGCGTCGACACCGACGTGATCGACCTCGACGGACGCGTGCTCCTCCCCGGCTTCATCGACGCGCACACTCACTTGACGATGGTCGGGCGCTCCCTCGTCCACGCCGACCTCTCGGTCGCCGATTCGCCCGACGAGGCGGTCGATCTGCTGGCGGCGCGGGCGGAGGAGATTCGGGATCAGAACGCGGACGCGTCGGACGACGACGAGTCCGACCCCGCGACCGACTGGGTGCTCGGCTACGGCTACGACGAGTCGACGTGGGACGAGGCCCGCTACCTGACCCGCGAGGACCTCGACCGCATCTCGACCGACCGTCCGGTCGCGGCGTTCCGAGAGGACATGCACGTCGCCGCGGTCAACGGGGCCGTCATCGACCGGTTCGCGGACGAGTTGGCGAGCGTCCCCGACGAGACGGTGCCGACCGACGACGCCGGCGAGGCGACGGGCGTCCTCCTAGAGAGCGCGATCGACCCGATCTACGAGGCGGTCGAACCGGGGCCGGCGGCGACTCGCGAGCTCGTCGCGACCGCGCTCGACGACTGCGCCGCGAAGGGGGTCACGGGCTTTCACGACATGGTGCGAAACTCGCACGCGCCGCGCGTCTACCGCGACCTCGACGCGGCCGGCGAGCTGACCGCGCGCGTCCGGATCAACTACTGGAGCGACCACTGCGACGCGCTCCGGGAGGTCGGCCTGTCCACAAACGCCGGGAGCGACACGGTCGAGACGGGCGCGATCAAGTCGTACACCGACGGGAGCTTCGGCGGGCGAACCGCGCGACTCTCCGAGCCGTACGCCGACGCGCCCGAGGAGACCGGCCAGTGGGTCGTCGATCCGGACGAGCTGGCGGGGACGGTCGCCGACGCGACCGCGGCCGGCTACCAGTTCACCGCTCACGCCATCGGCGACGAGGCGGTCGACGCCGTCCTCGACGCCTACGAAGAAGAGTCGCATACCGACCCCGCCGAGGCCCGTCACCGGATCGAACACGTCGAACTCGCCGACGACGCGGCGATCGAACGGCTCGCGGAGGCGGGCGTCGTCGCCAGCGTCCAGCCGAACTTCCTCAAGTGGGCGGGCGAAGACGGGCTCTACGAGGCGCGGCTCGGGCCGGAGCGCACCGCCGCGACGAACCGCTACCGCGACATGCTCGACGCGGGCGTGCACCTCGCCTTCGGCTCCGACGGGATGCCGATGGACCCCCTGCTCGGCGTCCACCACGCCGTCACCGCGCCGGCCCCCGCTCAGCGGCTCACGGTGACCGAGGCCCTGCGCGCGTACACCCGAGGCGCGGCGTACGCGGGCTTCGACGAGGACCGACTCGGCACGGTCGAACCCGGCAAGCGCGCGGACTTCGCCGTCCTCGAGTCGTCGCCGTGGGAGCGGTCGGACGCGATCCGCGATATCCGGGTGGCGATGACGGTCGTCGACGGCGAGGTCGTGTACGACGGGCGGTGAGAGCGACTCTCGACCGAGCCCCGACCCGAAACGTCGCAAGCACTGCCCGAAAAAGATATTTATTAATCATGTAGAACGCACATTTGGTATGGCCGAAATCGCCATCGAGTACGCCGCGGGCAGTCGCCTCCGGTCGGAAGCGGAGACGGCTCGACGCCTGATCGACTCCTACCTCGGGGACCGCTCCGACGTCGACGGGGTGACGCTCTCGCCCTCCAGCGACTCCGTCTTCTGTGTCAGCGTCGAGGGCGACCGCATCTGGTGTACCGATCCGCGCGAGTGGATCGACGCCATGGAGGCCGTCACCGCGGCGCGGCGACGTCTCTCGGAACTGTCCTAACGATCGATCAGTCGCCCCGGACCGCCGCGGCTCAGTCGCCTCGGACCGTCGCGTGCGACCGCACGAACTCCCGGAGGAGCTTGCCCGCCAGCGCCGCCGCCTGCCCGTCGTCGCGGTCGTTCACCTCGACGACATCGAATCCGTCGGCGGCGGGCGCAACCGCGCGGACGAGATCGCGGGCCTCCCGCGGATCGAGCCCGAACGGCTCCATCGTTCCGGTTCCCGGTGCGAACCCCGGATCGAGCCCGTCGATGTCGACCGAGCAGTACACCGACTCGCCCTTAAAAGTGTCCGCGTCGATGTCGTCGATCCACGCTCGGGCGTCCTCGGGTGCAACGACCGTCACGTCGTCGGCGGCGGCGCGGTCCCACTCCGCCTCGGAGCCACTGCGCGCGCCGACAATCACGGCGCGGTCGACGCCGAGGTCGTCGAGGGCGCGTCGGGTGACGCAGGCGTGGCTCAGCGGGTTGCCGTCGTAGGCGTCGCGCAGGTCGAGGTGGGCGTCGCAGACGACGAGGGTATCGGGGGCGACCGCCTCGACGCCGGCGTGCGTGACGGTGTGTTCGCCGCCGACGAGGAGGGGGACGGCGTCGTCGTAGGTGACGCTCCGCAGCTCGGCGGCGAGGTGGTCGAGATATTCCTCCACGTCGTCCCACGGACGCACGTCGCCGGCGTCACAGACGTTGAGCGCGGAGAAGTCGCTGTCCGTTCTGCGGTCGTAATCGTCGTACGTCTCGGCGAACCGCCGGATCCGGTCCGGTCCGAACCGGGTGCCCGGCTGAAAAGTGGTCGTGGCGTCGAGAGGAGCGCCGACGACCACGTACGAAGCAGCGTCGCGGTCCGTCGTCGCTCCCGGAAACATGCCTCGACTACCCGACGACTTTGCGCTGGCCCTCGTACTCGAGGTACTCGATGGTGTCGTCGGAGGTGAAGTCCTCGCCCTCGGGGATGCGCATGGTGAACGTCTCGTAGGTGTCCAGATCCATGACCTGCGCGTCGTTACCGGACACGGAGACGACCTGGCCCTGCTTCCGCTGGATGATCGGCACCCAGACCTTCGCGTCGACCGGCTGTGAGAGCGAGCGCTTCCTGTCGTCGAAGACGCCCTTGCCCTCGACGCGCGCTTTGGCGCTCCCGTGTTTCCCGGGTTTGGCTGTGCTGTAGTGGTTAATCTTGCAAGGGTTGCTATCCATCATCACGTAGCTGCCCTCCTGGAGTTCGCGAACCTGCTTCTGCTCTCGCGGCATGCCCGCTACTTCCGGAGGCGCGGGTATAAACGGTTTGGAACGCCGTCGCGGGGAGCTGGAATCGGCGGGTGAGGTTCGATCAGTCGGCGATTCTCTACGGATCCATCTCGTCGACGTACTCCTCTTGCTCGTCGTCGGCGGCGTCTCCGTCCGGGGGAACGAACCGCCCGGTGAGGAGATAGCTGGCGATGAAGAGGCCGATGAACCCGACGCCGACCGCGGCGGTCGTCCGGACGACAAACGGGAAGTCGATCCACCAGAGCGCGCGGTCGGCGACCAGCATGAACACGAACGCGACGAACAACGCCTTCTGCTCGTCGGTCGGATCGCGGACGAACCCGACCACGTCCTCCTTGATGTCGCCGAAGAACCCCATCAGACACCCCCCTCCGCGTCGATCTCGCTTGCGTTCTCACTCGCGCTCTTCCCCTCGATGACGCGGCTCACGCGGTCGAGCCCTTCCTTCAGTTCCTCGGTCGGGAGCCCGAACCCGATACGGAACCGGTCCGGAAAGCCGAATAAGGTACCGGGCGCGAGCACGACGCTCTCTTCCTCGACGACGGTCCGACAGAACGCTTCGGCGTCGTCGAACCCGTCGGGGACCGTCGCGAACCCGTTGACCCCGACCGGGTCGTACCAGTCGATTCCGTGCGCGTCGAGCCGGTCGGCGACGATCGCGCGGTTCGTCGCCGCCAGCTCGCGGTTCTCCTCCAAGATGCGCGGTTCGCGCCGGCCGAGCGCCTGCTTCGCGACGTGCTGGCCGAACAAGCTCGGCGAAATCGTGGTGTAATCCTTCCAGCGCCACGCGCGTTCGACGACCGCCTCCGGGCCGGCGATCCAGCCGAAGCGGAGCCCGGCGAGCCCGTACGCCTTCGTCAGGCTCGTCGTCGAAATGCCGTGGGACCCGAAGCTCGCGACCGGCGGCTGCGGCTCGTCGGCGAGTAGCCGGTACACCTCGTCACAGAGGAGGTACGCGTCGTGTTCGACGGCAACGTCGTAGGCCGCCCGCATCGCGGCCTCGTCGTGATACCGGCCGGTGGGGTTGTTCGGGTTGTTCACGACGATCACGGCGGTGTCGTCGCGGGCCGCGTCGGCGATCGCGTCCGGGTCGAGCGCCCATTCCGGGGGCTCCAGTTCGACGCGAGTCACCTCGCCGAAGGCGTCGGGCACCGCGTGAAGGGCCTGATACGTTGGCGTGACGACGACGGCGTGGGATCCGGAGCCGACCGTCGAGTCGGTGTCCGCCCCCTCGCCGCCCACGCCGCCCTCGTCGCCGAGCAGCGAGAGGAACGTGAGGAAATTCGCCTCCTGCGTCCCGCAGGTGAACAGGACCTCGTCGGCGCTCCGGCCGTAGCGGTCGCCGACCGACGCACGGAACTTGGGGTCGCCGTTCGTCGGGATGACGTAGTCGAGCCGGCCGGAATCGAGGTCGAACCGGCTCGCGTCCAGCGAGCGGATCCCGCTTTCGGCCAACATGATGTCGGCCTCGTGCTCGTACTCCGCGAACCAGCGTTCGAGGCCGAACGGGTCGATGCGCATACCGGAAATAAAGGCGGCGCGAGGTTAGGTGCTACGGTCTTTCGGGGGTCTCAGGAGAGAGGTGCGTCCACAGCGGGCGACTCGCCGGCGACCGTGTTCTCGGGGACACAGTCACCACAACGACTTTTGTGTATGGTTGTGTTTCGGTACCATGTTACTTAATCGGGGGAGGCTGCTGGGTGCGCTACTCGTCGCGCTGATCGCGCTCGCGGCGGTCGTGTTGGCGGAAGTGCTGCAGACCGTCGTCTTCGCGGTCACCGTCGCGTACGTCTTGTACCCGGTTCGCCAGCGGCTCGTCGGACGAGGACTCTCCGCTCGAATCTCGTGTATCGCCACCACCGTCATCGCCTTCGTCGCCGCCGTTGTGCTCGTGGTTCCGCTGCTTTACGTCCTGTATCGACGGCGAGCGGAGCTGATCGAGGTCCTCGGGCAGATCCCCGACGCGGTCCCGATCAGCGCGGGCGAGTTCGAGTTGGTTATCGAGTTGGCGCCGTACGTGGCGGCCGCCGAGGTGTGGGTTCGGCAGGTCGCGCTCTCGGTCGCGGCCGCAGCGCCGCGGCTCGTCTTGGAACTCGTCGTCTTCACCTTCCTCGTCTACGGGATCCTCTACCGGCCGGGTGCGGTCAGGACCGCCGTCTTCGGCGTGGTTCCGGCGGAGTACCACGACGTCCCGACGCGGCTCCACGAACAGACGCGGGAGACGCTGTACTCGATATACGTCCTGCAGGCCGCGACGGCGGCGGCGACGTTCGTGCTCGCGTTCGTGGTGTTTTGGGCGCTCGGCTACGGCTCCCCGATCCTGTTGGCCGTCATCGCGGCCGTGCTTCAGTTCGTTCCCGTCGTCGGCCCGAGCGTGCTCGTCGTCACGCTGGCCGCGGGAGACGTTCTCCTCGGGCAGGCGACGCGGGCGATCGCCGTGTTGGCGCTCGGCCTCGTCATCGTCTCTTTCGTCCCCGACGCGGTGATCCGGACCCAGCTCGCCGACTGGACCGGCAGGATCTCACCCGGACTGTACTTCGTCGGGTTCGTCGGCGGTATTCTCACCCTCGGCGCCGTCGGGCTCATCGTCGGGCCGCTCGTCGTATCGCTGCTGCTCGAGGTGATCGACATGCTCTCCGAGCGCGACGCGCCGCCAGAAGGGGTCGCGGGACCGGCCGATTCTACGCGCTGACCGTCGCAGTCGGCCTCATCCCTCGCTCCGACCGATCTACCGGCACGGCTTTCCCCGGGCCGACCGTTTTCCCGGTAACCGATGTCCTCGACGGATCCCCCCACCGCGGTCGATGATGCTCCGAGCCTCGCGTCGCGGCGGCTTGATGATCTCGCTGACCGCGTGGCACGGCCCAGTGCCGCCGACGGGCCGATCGGCGAGGCCGACGCGATCGACGTGTTCGCGCCCGCGACCGACGAGCGGATCGGATCGGTGCCCGCCTGTACCGCGAGCGACGTCGACGCCGCGGTCGAGCGCGCCCGCGACGCACAGGCGGAGTGGGCGGCGACGCCCGTCAAGGAGCGCGCGGCGGTCCTCGACCGATTCGCCGACCTCGTGCTCGACCGCCGCGAGGAGCTGCTCGACCTCCTGCAGCTTGAGACCGGGAAGTCGCGCCGGAGCGCGGTCGAGGAGCTGCTCGACGTGCCGACTGGCTGCGGCTACCTCGTGAACGAGGCGCCCGGCGTCCTCGAAGACGAGCGACGGGCCGGCGTGGCGCCGGGGATCACGACCGCGACCGTCACGTACGACCCGATCGGCGTCGTCGGCGTCATCTCGCCGTGGAACTACCCGCTGACGCTGTCGATGGCGGACGCGCTCCCCGCGCTCGTCGCGGGCAACGCCGTCGTCCTCAAACCCGACGAGAAGACGCCGTACGGCGCGCTCGCGCTCGGCGAGCTGCTGGAGGTCGCTGGCCTCCCGGACGGTCTCTTTCAGGTGGTCACCGGTGAGGGAGCGACGGTCGGCCCCGCGCTCGTCGACGCTGTCGACTACGTCGCGTTTACCGGCAGCACCGAGACCGGCCGGATCGTGGCCGAGCGGGCGGGACGGAACCTGATCGATTGCTCGCTGGAACTCGGCGGCAACAACCCCCTCGTCGTCCTCGACGACGCAGACGTCGACGAGGCGGCCCGCGGCGCGGTCCAAGCCTGCTTCTCGAACGCCGGACAGCTCTGCCTGTCCGCGGAGCGGCTCTACGTCGAGGAGCCGGCGTTCGACGCGTTCGTGGACGCATTCGTCCGAGAGACGGAGCGGCTCACAGTGGGAACCGGCTACGATTACGACGCCGAGGTCGGGTCGCTCATTGATGCCGCCCAGCTCGAGCGCGTTCGGGGCCACGTCGACGACGCGCGGGAGCGCGGCGCGACAGTGCTGACGGGCGGGCGCGCCCGCCCCGACGTGGCGCCGTACTGCTACGAGCCGACGGTCCTGACCGACGTGGAGCCGGACGCGACCGTCGCGTGCGAGGAGACGTTCGGTCCGGTGGTCTCCGTGACGTCAGTCCCCGACGCCAACGCCGCGGTCGCGGCCGCCAACGACTCGCCGTACGGACTCAACGCGAGCGTATGGACACGGGACCGCGAGCGGGGCGTCGAGGTCGCCCGGCGTATCGACTGCGGCACCGTCAACGTCAACGACGCGTTCCTCGCGACGTGGGGCGCCGTCGACGCCCCGATGGGCGGGTTCGGCGACTCCGGGCTCGGTCGCCGACACGGTCCCGAGGGGATCCGGCGGTACGTGGAGTCGCGGACGATCGGGGTCTCGCGCGTGGGGCCGCTCACGTTCCCGGAACGGGTCCCGACCGACTGGTTCGTCCGGGGGGCGTTCGCGGCGCTCTCGCTCGGGCGGCGGGCGAGTCGTGGCGTGCGAGGAGTGAAACGGCTGCTCCGAAGGCGCTAGTCGGGTCCCGTCGCGGCGTCTCGTTCGACCGGTCACGGGCCGGAAGGGTCCGCCGCCGATCGGGCACAAAACTATATACCGATATTGTTCCCTATTAGAAACGACTTAAACCGGTGAGTGCGCACTGCCAGACGACAACACAGCCGCGACCCGTCGCGTCACACTCTCACGCTAATGCACACGATACCTCAGTTCAGCGACAACGTCGAAACGCGTCACGAACGGCTCGACACCGGTGACTACGGCGACATCTACGTCGTCGGCGACGTCCACGGAAGCCGGTCGGCCCTCGAGATGCTTCTCGCGAGGCTCGATCTCGCAGACGACGACCTCGTCGTCTTCGTTGGCGACTTGGTACGCAAGGGGCCGGACAGTCCCGGCGTCGTCGACATCGTCCGCGGCGACCCGCGTCTGGTGACCATCCGCGGGAACAACGAACAGAAGATCGTCCGCGGCGATAAGGACCCCGAGTGGCTCCGCGAGGGTGACCGCACGTACTTCGAGTCGCTTCCCGTCGCCATCTCCTTCGGCGACGCGCTCGTCGTCCACGGCGGCGTCGATCCCGAGCGTCGCCTCGAAAGTCACACGCTCGAAGAGCTGTTGACGATGCGTGCCCCCCACGGTGACGGCTACGACGGGCCGTTCTGGTACGACGACTACGACGGGCCGTATCGAGTGTTCTTCGGCCATACCGTCCACGACACGCCGGTCGTACGAGAACACGCCGTCGGGCTCGATACCGGGTGCGTCTACGGCGGCACGCTCACCGCCTACGACTACCGCAACGACGAGTTCCTCACGACGGATCCGACGGCGACGCATCAAGAGCGGGCCGACTCGAAGATCGTCAATCCGGCCTGAGCGACGACCGTCCGATTCCTCGACCCTATTGGTACTCCGACCGCAGGCGCTCTCGCACCCCCTCTCGCGTTTTGAAGTACCGCCGGTCCCCGTCGCTCGTTCGAACCGCCCAGTCGTACGTCTCGCTGTCGGGCCGGTACCAGCGGTCGGCGTGGGCGTCGAACACGGAGGGTTCACCGCTGCCGGAGCGATTTCGGCCGCCGTCAGCGGTTCCGTCCGGCTCTTCCGAGTCGCCGACCGCCTCGGCGACTCCGTCCGGCTCGTCGGACTCGGCGACCGCGTCGCCCTCGGGCGTGGGTTCGATCAGCAGTTCCTCGTCGATCAGGTCCGTATCGACCACCATCCCCGGTCCGTAGCCGCGGTCGACGGCCGCCTTCGTGGCCGTCATCAGTATCTCCTGGATGTCCCGTACCGGTTCGCCGTCGGGTGACACCTGCTCGTAGCTGCCGTCGCTCTGCATCACCCACCGGCGGCGATTATCCGTCACCGACGCCTCCAAGACGAATCGCAGCTGTCGACGCAGCCGCGTGTCTTCGACGGGCGTGACGGCCTCGACCCGGTAGTCGAGGTTCCGCGTCATCCAGTCGGCCGACCCGGTGTACCACTCCGGGTCGCCGGCGTTTTCGAAGTAGAAGATCCGCGCGTGTTCGAGGAAACGCCCGACGATCGAGTGAACGGTCACGGTCTCGCTCAGGCCGTCGATTCCGGGGCGAAGCCGACAGATGTCCCTGACGATCAGGTCGATATCGACCCCCGCCATCGAAGCGCGGTAGAGCTCCGCGACCATCGACGGGTCTTCGAGCCCGTTCACCTTCACCACGATCCGCGCGCGTCGACCGGCGCGGGCGTGTTCGGCCTCGCGTCTGACCATCTCCGTGAATCGTTCGCGCATCGTCACGGGCGCGATCAGGAGCTTCCGAAACCGGTCGTCGAGCGTCGGCCCGGTGAAGAAGTTGAACACCTTCGTGAGGTCGAGGCCGATATCGCGGTCGGCGGTCAACAGCCCGAGGTCGGAGTACCCCTTGGCCGTCCCCGAGTGGTAGTTCCCGGTTCCGACGTGCGAGTACAGTTTGACGCCGTCGTCCTCTTGCCGGACGACGAGCGCGGTCTTGGTGTGCGTCTTCAGGCCGACGGTCCCGTAGGCGACGTGGATCCCCTCCTCTTCGAGCTGGCGAACCCACTCGAGGTTGTTCTTCTCGTCAAATCGGGCCTTCAGTTCGACCATCACCGCCACCTGTTTGCCGTTGTCGGCGGCGTCGATGAGGCTCTGAATGACCTTCGAGTCGCTCGCTGTTCGGTAGATGGCCGCCTTCACCGCGAGCACGTCGGGGTCGTTCGCCGCCGCGTGGAGGAACTGCTGTACCGTCCCCTCGAAGGAGTGGTACGGGTGATGTGCGAGGATATCTCCGTTCCGGATCTCGTCGAAGATGTCCACCGACCCGTCCTGCGCATCGCTCGTTATCGGTCCCAGCCGGGGATGTTTCTGCGGTGTCCACGCCGGCAGTTTGAGATCGGGGCGGGCGAGCTCCGTGAGTTCGAAGAAATCCTCGAAATCGATCGGCCCGGCCCGATGGAACACCTCTTGGTCGTCTACGTCGAGCTGATCGCGAAGGATCGAGAGCGACTCGTCGGGCATGTCCGCGTCGACCTCGAGCCTGACGACCGTCGCGAAGCGGCGCTGTTCGAGGACTTCCTCGACCATGTCGATGAGGTCCTCCGCGACCTCCTCGTTCCGTCGGACCTCGGCGTTTCTGGTCACCTTGAACTTCGACACGTCGCGGATGTCGAGGTCGGGCAACAGGAGGTCGAGGTTGGCCTCGATCAGGTCTTCGATGAGGACGTGGCCGTCCGTCTCGCCGGGGACCCGTATCAGGCGAGGCTGATTCGGCGGAATCTTGATCCGGGTGAAGGTCGGCTCGTCGGTCTCGTTCGCGGAGAGCACGGCGAGGGACAGCGAGAGGTTCGAGATGAACGGGAACGGGTGGGCCGGGTCGAACGCCAGCGGGGTCAGCGTCGGTAGAATAGACTCCTCGAAGTACGTCCGGAGCTCCTTTCGTTGGGCTGTCGGGAGCGATTCGGGGTGGCTGATCTCGACGCCCGCCTCCGCGAGCGTCGGTTTCAAGACCGTCTCCCAGTAGTCGGACTGCTCGCGAAACAGCGGGCGAGCGGTGTCGAGCACCTCTCGCCACTGCGCTTCCGGCGTCCGGCCGTCCGGCGTCGTCTCGGTCACGCCGGCGTCGATCTGCTGTTTGAGCCCGCCGACGCGTTTCATGAAGAACTCGTCCGTGTTCTTCGTGAAGAAGGCGAGAAACCGGAGCCGTTCGAGCGGCGGGTTCCGCTCGTCCATCCCCTCACGTAGCACCCGCTCTTGAAACGCGAGCTCCGAAAGCTCTCTGTTGAGATAGTACTCGGGAGCCGTGAGGTCCCGCTCGCTCACCGGACCACCCCCCAGCAGTGCGGCGCGACGGACCGGCGGCTGTTCGGTCGGTCGGCGGTCGACCGCCGAGTCGACGGCGCGTCCTCAGTCCTCCGCATTGGGTCCCACGGAGGTCGTCCCATCCGACGAGCCGAGGAGGGGGTCGGCGGCGTCGGCGGGAGATGCGGTAGTTTCCGGAAGCCACGCGGTCGCGTGGTCTCGCCACTCATCTGTTGGGAGCCGACCGAAGTCGTCCGCCGGAACGATGATCTCAGCCGCGTTCTCGGCCATCTGGTGTTTCCGAATCGCGGCGGAACTCTCGGCGCGAGGGTGGTCCCGGAGGTGCGCCTTCGCAGTCGCGCACAGCTCCGTCTTCGACAGACCGTCTCGCTTTCCTTCGACTGATCGCACAGCATCACAGATCGGACACCTGAGGAGAACGGCTCGTGGCATGCGTGTCGGAAGGCGAACGAACCACAAATAACCCGATTAATAGGTCTATTTGGTAATATATAGCACTATGTCCTAACGCGGTTTCCAGTGACCGCCGCCGTCTGATCGACCTGCGGATTCAAGGTTGTCGGATGCCACGTGCCACCATGGCAGGACCGAACCCCGCAGAGCTACGGCGAGTCGTCGACGCGTTCCCCGGGGCCGCGGACGGCGACCGGACGGGTCGGTCGAGCCACGACGACAACCGCCCCGACGGCGACGACCGTCCCGACATCGACGATTCTCCCGACATCGACGGCTTTCCCGACCGCGTTGACGACCTCCTCGACGGGACGTACGGCAGGCTGACCCGCGAGTGGTACCCCGATCTCAGGGCCGTGACGGAGGCGTTCTGCGACGGCGAGGTCCTCCGCGAAGCCGTGCTCGAACACGTCGAGGCGGTGCCGTCGTTCCGGCTCTCCGACGGCGCCGCGCCGCTCCCGGAAAAGCGGCGCGCGCTCGCGGCCGCCGACGCGGCGGCCGCTGAGGTGACCGAAATCGCCGGCTGGTACGCGACTCTTCGCTCGCTCGTCGACGACGACCCCGACGATCTGACCCGGTTTGAACGACTGCTCCACGGCTTCGGTTACGTCTTCGCGCACGGGCTCTTCCTCGGCGCGTCCTCGCCGAAGCGCGTCGTCAGGCGGCTCCGACTGGCGTACCGGTCGGTCGGCGTCGACATCGACGGGACCGAGAGCGAGGCCGGCGCCGAGCGAACGACGTTCACCTGTCCGTACCGGAACGTCGGTGCGCGGGTCTACGGCGAAAAGTGGGTGTGCCACGAGAAGCTCGACCGCGTGGACGACGGCTACGTGACGTACCTCGCGGAGCGGGGGATCGACTACCAACGGCCGCGGGACTGCGACGGGAGCGACCGGTGCTACTCCACCGTCGCGCGCGACGGACCGGAGCTGTGGTGGCCGAAGACCGCTCCCGCGGCGGTCCACGCCCGCCAGTGACCCGAGACCGGCGGCGCCCGCGGTCCCGGTCGTCGACGTCGCGATCGGGGTCGGCGGCGTCGCGATCGGGGTCGGCGGCGTCGCGATCCCGGTCGGGCGACGCGGTCTCGCCGGCGGGCGGCGGCGATCCTGCAGTGAGACGAATCCAGCGGGGATACGCCGCGTGGGCCCGGGTCTACGACTGGTTCGCGCGGGCGACTACCTCGGTCGGAGGCGTGCGGGCGGACTGCGTGCGGGCACTCGACCTCGCCCCCGGCGACACCGTCGTCGAGTTCGGGTGCGGCCCCGGCGTCAACGTCCCCGCGCTGCGCGATGCCGTGGGCCCGACCGGGCACGTCGTCGGCGTCGACATCACCGGCGCGATGCTGGATCGGGCGCGGGCGCTAGCCGAGCGCCGCGGCTGGGAGAACGTCGAGTTCGTGCAGGGCGACGCCGCCGATCCGCCGATCTGCTCGGCCGACGCCGTCCTCGCGACGTTCGTCACATCGCTGTTCCCGGACCCGTACGCGGTCGTGGCCCACTGGTGTGACGTGGCCGACAGCGTCCTCGTCGCCGCCTTCGCGCCGCGAGGGAGCCGCCCGGCCAACGCCGCCCTCTCTGCGTTCGCCCGACTGAACGGGCGGCTGTTCGACGCGAACGGTGGCGATCCGCTCGCCCAGCTCGACGCCCGGACGGAAGCGGCGCAGCGGGCGCTCGCAGACGAGATGCGGACGGTGAGAGAAGAGCGGTACTTGTTCGGAACGATCACCGTCTGCGCCGGGCACAGGCGCGCGGGTGACCGCCAGGAGTGACCGGGGAGGCCAGTTGCGGTGCGGGGCGGAACGCAACGTTTAGCGCGCCCCCGAACGCAGGGGCGGGCATGAGCTTCTTCGAGACGCTCGCGGACCGGATCGAGTCGACCGACAGCGTCGTCTCGGTCGGGCTCGACCCCGACCCGAGTCGCCTCCCCGAGTTCGTCGCCGACGCCGACCTGCCGCGGTGGGCGTTCAACCGCCGGATCATCGACGCGACCCACGAGCACGCCGCCTGCTACAAGCCGAACGCGGCCTTCTACGAGGACGCCGACGGCTGGCGCGCGCTGGAGGAGACGATCGCCTACGCGCACGGCAAGGACGTGCCGATCCTCCTCGACGCCAAGCGCGCCGACATCGGCAACACGACCCGCCGCTACGCCGAGGCGCTCGACCGCGCCGACGCGATCACCGTGAACCCGTACCTCGGTCGCGACTCGCTCCAGCCCTTCCTCGACCGCGAGGACAAGGGCGTGTTCGTCCTCTGTCGCACCTCGAACCCGGGCGGAAGCGACCTGCAGGACCTCGAACTCGCATCAGGCGAACCCCTCTACGAGCGCGTCGCGGCGCTCGCGGACGTGTGGAACGGCCACGGCAACGTCGGCCTGGTCGTGGGTGCGACCGCGCCCGAAGAGTTGGCCGAGGTCCGCGAGATCGTCCCCGAGATCCCCTTCCTCGTTCCCGGTGTCGGCGCGCAGGGCGGCGACGCGGAGGCCGCGGTCGAACACGGTCTCGCAGATCACCCGAGCGCCGCTGTCGACGTGGGGCTCGTCAACTCCTCGCGGGGGATCATCTTCGCCGGTGAGGAGTCGAGCCGCCCGGGCGACGAGGCGACGTACTTCGGCGCCGCCGGCGACGCCGCGAAGCGACTCAAGAAGCGGCTGAATCGGCATCGGTAGGGCGGGTCGTCGCCGCGGTCACTGCTGACGGCCCTGCACGCACGCCGTGCAGGCCCCGGCGGTGTCGCCCCAGTGGTCCTCACAGACCGCGCGGCCGCACCGCGGACACGTGTGGCGTGCCGGCGCCGCTTCACAGACCTGGCAGAGTCCGGTGACGTTCATGGTCCTATTCGGGTCGGGTCGCTTATGAGTGTCGGGGGCGACCCCCTCGTATGCGCCAGTTCGTCGTCATCGGCCACGACGTACCCACCGATTCGGACGCGATCTCGCTGTCGGACATCCCCGGCGCGGGTCGACTCGACCTCCTCTGTCGATGTGTTTCTGCCGGCGTGTTCCTCTCACATGGGATCCGCGAACGCGTCCGGGTCCACCTCGTCGTCAGCGAGGAGTTTACGGTCACCTTCGACGCGGACAGCCTCCGACATCTCCACCCCGACGAGCGCAATATCGCCGCGCGGATCCGAGACGCGCTCGACGCGCGGGACGACGCTATCGGACACATGCCCGCCGACGTCTCGCCCGGCGTCGAACTCCGCCGGATGGGGCTCGACGCGACCCTCGACAGGTTGCTCGGGGCTCCCGATACCTCTGGTGCGTCCGCCGACTCCGGTCCGACTCTCGTTCAGCTTCACGAGGACGGCGACCCCCTCGTCGAGGCCGCGCCGCCGACCGACCCCGTCTTCGTCCTCTCCGATCACAACGACTTCGCCCCCGCCGAGCGCGACCTGCTCTCGGAGCGCGCGGAGCGCCGCGTGCGCGTCGGTCCCGAACTGCTCCACGCCGACCACACCGTCTCCGTCGTTCACAACTGGCTCGACACCGACGGGTACGCGTCCTACTGACGACCGGTTCGATGAGGTGGGGGAGTGCGCCCTGATCGGCCCCCGATTGCCCCCGGTTTTCGGAAAGGTTAAAGGAACGAGCGGCCTTCCTGAAAATGCGGGCCGGTGGGGTAGCTTGGTATCCTTCGGCCTTCGGGTGGCCGTAACCACGATTCAAATTCGTGCCGGCCCATAGGATACATATACCTTTTCCACCTTTTTCTTACACTTAGAGGCACTCTCGCGCCGGTTCACGAGGTGGGGTTATGAGCAGTGTCGAGCGGCAGATCGACGTTGATCTCGACGCTGACGGAAACGCGGCGCGCGCGGTCGTCGAGGAGCGGCGCGAGCTAGAGATCGCGGAGCTGTTCAACGACAACGGAGAGCTCCGACTCTGGCAGGACGACGCCGGCTGGAACGGCTACGTTCGCGAAGAGGTCGAGGGCGAGACGGCGTACTTCTCCGTGAACACGCGGTTCGACGAAGACGAGTGGATCTCGAAGCTCCGGTGCGGTGAGCAGGCAGTTCACGACGCGATCCGGAAGCACATCGAGGACAGGCACGCGGGTGGCGCCGGCAACTTCGTCAAGAGGTGTTCGCCGCCATGAGCGCCGAGACCTCCGTCGAGGACCACCGCGAGCAGATCGCGAACCGGCTCGCCGAGCCGGATCGGCTCCAGTTCCCGAGCGATTGGACGATGACATCCAGTTGGCGGCGAGCGCAGGCCGCGCCGTCGAACGTGTCGCCGCGGAATGCCGCCGAGTTCGAGGTGCTGATGGGCCGGGAAGACGACGAGACTGCGCTCTCGCGGCACCGCGTGCTGTTCGCGCTCTACGAGGGGAACCTCGTGGTCGAGTGCGACTGTGACGGCTACCGCTTCCGCGGCTGGTGCGCTCACGTCGCGCTGCTCTGGTGGAAGTGGTGCCGGAAGGACCTCGTCGTGACCGACCTCGACGCCGGCCGGTCGCACGTCTCGCCGCCGTGGTGGCTCTCGCTCGACGACGCCGACCGAGATCGCGTCGACGCCGAGCCCGAGCAGCCGATCGCGGCCGACGGAGGTGTCGAGAAATGAACTCCCGTTTCGACTGTTTCACGTGGAACAACTGGAACGCACTCTGTCAGACAGAGAACGGTGCCTGTCTGACAGCCTCATCTCACGGAAACAACGCCTCAAAGCGCTCTAACCCCGATCCGGCTCTCTGTCAGACAGGCACGGGGGGGCTGTCGAATCGGTGCCTTCGTGGCGCACCTGTGTGTGTGAGCGCGAAGATGGGGCGGCGCGCGCGCCGCCGCGCATTATGCGACCGGGTGGCCGTGCTCGCAGGCGAGGGGGTGGCGGCATGAGCGCCGAGGAGTCCGAGGGGACGGGACGGCACACCGTGCGGATCGACGACCCGGAACTCGGCGCCGCGCTCGCTGAGGCCGAAGAGGAACACGGCTCGAAGAGCGAGGCGATGCGGTCGGCGCTGCGAGACTCGCTGCTCGGGACTGAAGGAGTCTCGATCTCCGACATCAACGGCCGGAAGGTGCCGCAGAAGGCCGTCGAAGGGCACCGGAAGCTGGTCGAGTACACCGGAGTCGGTGGGTACCTCGAACTCGACACGGCCGAATCAATCCTCGCGAACCACCTGAACATCCAGAAAGACGCCGTCCGGCGTGTCGTGATCAAGCCGCTGAACGGTGCCGGCGTGGTTGGAATCTCGCAGGGAATCTCGCAGGTCTCGATCGTCGTCGGGACCGAAGCGAACCCGGCGAGCGACGAAGGATGGGCGAAACTCCAGGCGTCACAGGAGTACCACACGGCGGGCGAGAAAGTCGACGACCCGTCTGAAGTGAGCGACCGGCTCGACGAGCTGGCCGCGGCCGGCGCGGAGGTGGCCGATGGCGAGTAGCGAGCGCGTGGTCGGCGCGGCCGACAACGTCGACATGCGCGGCGAGTCCGAGCTCGAGCCCTACGAGACCGACACCGACGAGCGGCGAGTCGTCTCGGCGTACTGCTGCACGTGCGAGGAGACGGCGACGCTACTGCTCGAAGTGGGCGACGACTCGCCGTGGGAACACGACGAGAAGCACGCGAGCCACGTCGTCGAGTACTGGAGGGAAGCATGAGCGTCGACGATCCGCCCCAGGAGGCGGCGACGGAGCAGCCGACGGTGCTCGACGTCGACGTGGTCGGCGACCGAGCGCTGGCGACCGCGGAGCGGGGCGACGTCTCGGTCGTCGTGGAAGCGCCGGCGGGGATCTCCGCCGAGGAGCTGGAAGAGACGCTGTCGGGAGTGCCGGAGAGCATCGAGCGGACGACTGAGCGGTTTGCTGCAGCTACGACCATGAGTGCCAACACCACCGAGATCACCGGGAGTACCGACGCCGAGGACGCGACTGACGACGACCTCGGAGGTGGTGCCTGATGGCAGCCGCTGACGCGGAAGATGCGACCACAGAGGAGGAAGATGCGGACGTGTCGAACACTGAGCCGGTCGAGAACATGACGGTCATCGTTCGCGCCGAGGTGCTCCAGCAGGTGATCGACCAGCTGCTGACCGTCGTCGATGAGGCAATCTTTCGGATCGGCTACGACGGGCTATCGGTGGCGGCTGTGGACCCGGCGAACGTCGCGATGGTCGATCTCGAAGTGGAGCCGGGAGCGTTCGAGTCGGTCGGCGACGGGATGTTCCCGATCGGTATCAACATCCAGAGGCTCGACGACTACGTCGACGGAGCGAGCGGCTCGGACCCGGTGACACTACAGTACGTGCCAGAGGACCGCTCGATCCACATCGAACACACGAACGTCGAGGTGGAAATGGCTGGGATCGACCCGGACTACATGCGAGGGGAACCGGATGTCCCCGAAATCGAACACAGTGCCGAGTTCGAAGCTGACGCGAAGGTACTCAGAGACGCGGTTGAGAATGCACAGTTGGTCTCGGATCACGTCAGTCTCGAAGCAGACACGGAGGACGGGGCTCTCGTCGTCAGCGGTGAAGGCGATACCGACAACATCGAAACCGTGATCGAAGGCGACGATCTGTTAGACGCGAACTTCTCGAAGGGCGTCAAATCGCTGTTCTCGCTGCCATATTTGGTCGGTGGGTCGACCGGCGGGAGCAAGTACAAAGGGATACTCAAACCGCTCAGCAGCGGAACAGAGCTGACCGGGAAGCTCGACGACGAGATGCCCGTCTTCCTAGACTACGAGTTCGCGGACGGCTTCGGCAGCGTGAGGATGATGCTCGCCCCGCGGATCCAGAATGACTGAGGTGATGATCGTGTGTCACACTATCACCTCGGTGAGAATCGCGTGCAACCGTTCGCGCGGTTCGAACACGCGAAGCCCGGTCACGGGACCGGAGCCGGCTACGAGCGCTGGCGGTCGACCGAACACCGACCGCACACGGCGAGCGCCGGTCGCGAAGACGTCTACGTCGCGCACCACCGGCTGCTCGCTGTCGTCGAGTGCTACTCGCTCGACGAGCCGATCGAGTCGGTGCTCGAAGATCTCGCAGAGAAGGACGTGCATCACCAGAACGGCGTCAAGTGGGACAACCGCCCGGGGAACATCGAGCCGGTCGAGCACGCTCGCCACGCGTCGATCACTCAAGAGCAGGTCCGGGCGTGGGCGCAAGACGAGAAGCGCGAGCAGCAGCGTCGTCGGATCGGGATCGCTGACGAGGCGACGTGCGACGGCTGCGGTGAGCCGGCGGAACTGCTCGCGACGTCGCCCGGCTTCGACGGCGAGCGGTGCCTGGAGTGTGCGAGACAAGAGTGCGACGGCGAGCCTATCGAGGTCTAGCCGGGGTGAGAACGCGTGAGCGACACTGGAAAGGACGCGTGGCTGCTGTCGCTGGCTGACGAGCAGATCGAGCAGCTGCAGAACGACGACATCGCGGTCGTCGAGACGGAAGGCTGCGTGTTCATCACGGTTCACTCCGAGCACGCTGAGGAAGCGCGAGAGGCGGTCGCAGACGGCAATGCTGAGCTGGTGACTCGGGAGGTGGTCGACCTTGACTGACGAGGCTGATGCTGAACCCATCGGTGGAGCCTACTACATCGGCGACGCTGTCGAGGTGCTGGCCGATCTCGAGGTCGGTCCGTCGCTGGTCCATCTCGCCAACATCTAGGTGCGTCTAGGGTGCAGAGGCACGTTCGGTGTCCACTACCCGATCCATACATTTTTTTCGGGGAACAACATATGCCAGCATGTAATGGGTGAGGACAACCAAGAAAAAAAGGGCAAAAGACTCCGCAAGAATTCGAAGAGCGGAGGGAATAACCCGAAGGACGCGCCTGCGACGATGGCAAAAGGCGAAAAGCCGAGCACTACATCGAGCGACGAATAAAGGGTGGCCCGCGTTATTTCGGATATTCTAACGAATTTAGAGGCTGTCTTAGCCTCGCTTACGATATTGTTACCGGCCTTTTTTGCGTATTTTGTCTATATTGGTCTGCGAACCTCTGATTTCAATCGTTTGAAACGATCTCATCTAATACTAATACTCTTCTTCGCATTATTGTTTCAGATCCTCCAAGGCTTTCTCGAACCCCTTTCATACCTGAGTTCCATCGGCTTCTATTTTATTTTGCCCCTCATTCTCGGCGTGCTAGCAGATCTTTCTCACCGGGTGTTTGTAACCGAGGTGGCAGATATGTATCAGACCCGTGTCGTAGAGAGGTTTGATGCGTTAGCAAAAAAAGACGTAGGCAATGTTTCTCGATGGCAGAAAACGATTCGCTCCTATGTTGAAGATGGACTTGAAGATATAACAAAGGAGTACTATGTTGAAGTGGACGTTGATTCGGCACTACCGGATCAGAAAACGAAACGTGGCTTCCTAAATGGGTATAGCGAGGATGACATTGAACTCCTTCGATACGATAATCTCACTGAAAAGGATTTTACCGGGATTGGATCACCGGATATTGACGCTGACGAGTTGACTAATACGACCGAAATAATTCCCCGAGAACACATCGAAGCGGTTCGAGTATATCGAGTCAAAATGGAAGACTTCGAGTTAGAATAGCTGATCCCATTCATTGGTGCCATTATCTCTGACTCCGAGATGGCTAGAATGGAACTCGTGACCTCACTTGAACATGATCTGACTCCACCATATCGCTTGAGAAGTAACCAGCCCTAGCTGCTTCTGTTCTCGTTCGCTTCTTACCTATTGCGCACAATCCTCTTTGTATGAGTAGTCATGAATACGAAATTCCGAACGACGATGATGTGTCATCTGAAAATATTCGCCCGAATGCCTCCCTCAGAGAGGCTGATCTATCAGATGCACATCTTGAAGGCGCCGATCTTTCGGATGCAGACCTTTTATTAGCCAACCTTTCTGGAGCTAATCTTAAGGGAGCTAACCTATCGCAAGCGAATATTCTTGAGGGCGACCTGTCAGGGGCGACACTATTAGATGCCAACTTGTATAGGGCTGAACTTTCGTTTACCGACCTGTCGGAGGCAGACCTCAAAGATGCCGACCTGTCGGAGGCGAAGATCCGCGATGCTGATCTATCACACGTGCTGTTAGGAGACACAAATCTAGGTGGAATAATAATGTCTCGCGGAACTAACATTCACTCTCCTAATAATCGACTCAAACAGTTTTTGAATGGGTCAGATGTCTCTAAACAACGACAGTACGATGTTATTGCTCGAGCGAATCATGAGCTTCGAGAGGCATTCAGCGAGAACGGACTCCTCAACCAGGCCCGAATGGCCAGGGTGCGAGAACGAAGCGCTCGTCGAAAAGAAGCAAAGGCAGAAGGTGGATGGAAAGGGAATTTTGACTGGGCTATTTCCCGCCTGTCGAGTGCATTTACGGGATATGGTGTTCAGATCAAACCAATCGTCGGGTGGATGATACTACTATATTCTTTGTCCGCCGTGGTGTATTGGCACTGGGGCGGGATGGGATGGGGTAGTAGCATGTATTACAGCGTGGTGACATTCACGACATCGCCCCCATATACTCCACCCCCGGGATTACCGAGTGTGGTTGCGGGAGTCGAGACATTTGCTGGAACAGCGGCGATCGTGTTCCTTGGTTATATTCTCGGTTCCCGTGAGAGAATCTGACTACACTAAAAATCGATGTTCGGTTGGACCGGAGTGTTTATTCTAAGCGCACCTCAAGCATTGTTAATATCGGAATGACCGGTGACCTTCCTGTTTCCTCTCCTCCAAATCACCTTGATCCTTCTGAGGTCCATCGTCTAGATGAGAAACTCCAACGAGGTAATCACAGTCTCGCGAATAGAGACCGTGAGAAAATTATATCCTCACTCCTCCAAACGATTCGATCCAACGGAACTCGGAGGACACTAACGCAGTTCCATGTCCACAACCTCCTTCGAGCGGTGTTATTGCGTGAAGCAGATCAGAGCAGAAAAAAATCCAATCCGACTGGTCTGGAGATCTCCCCGGAACAGGATCCTGGCCTTCCGCCTCGGCTCATACAGTACGGCGTAGGGCTCGCGTTACAGACTGACACCGAAACAACCGATTGTGAATCATTCGAGTATATTCGGTAGTTCCCATCGAGTCAGTGGATAGCCATAACTGACGAGGTTACGTTCGCAGAAAGCGTCTGGATGGGTGTTGTGAATTGCCTCTACCATCCAGACACTGTTCTTACGGCCTCAGACCTTGAAGCCTTAGCGCTTGATCTACTCGCGGAACTCCCGATCCCCGGAGTCGAAGGCCGCGGCTTCGACTCCGGGATTATCCGTCAAACACTTCTGCAAGCCGCTGTCGATCAGAAGTCCATCAAAGCCGTCACTGACACCACTTGTGGGAGCTACTCCGACGATTACACCCTCAAACAATTGCACACCGTTCCACCTGATGACCTCGAAGCCGCCGCCAACGACATCTTCGCTCAACAGGTGGCGATGATCCTCGGCCCCGGCCCGAGGATCATCTGCCTCGACTTCGTCGATATCCACTACCACGGTTGTCCACACGCTGACGCTGGTGAACTCTGCCACACGAAACCCCGCGATGGCACCTCTCAGTGCCATCGCTACCTCGCCGGATTCGTCCTCTGTCGGGCCAAACCACTCGTTGTCGCAGTCACGCCTGTCCGTGGTGACGAACCGAAAAGCGACGCGGTCGAGCGACTGCTCGACCACGTCGCGGCCCTACCGTTCACCGTGGCCGGTCTCCTCGCTGACCGAGGATTCTACGATGGCACGTCGATTGAGCGACTGGATACCACGGCACCAGTCGCTCTTCCAATCGTCCGCCGTGGGAAACAGATGGCCGAGAAACTGGACACGACGGTGTCCTACTGGACGGAGTACGTGATGTACCAGGGAAGCGAGCGGGAACTGCGGTTCCCGCTCGCGGTGTGTGTCTCCTACCAGCAGGGCAACCGTGGGAAACACGGTTTGCTTGTGCGGGCGTACGTGGCGTGCGATCTGACCGATCGCACGCCCAAAGAAGTCGAAGCGCTCTACCAGAAACGCTCAGCCATCGAGACAGCCTTCCGGACGATGCGAGAAGCACGTACGCGTACAAGTACAACTGATCCAGCTGTTCGATTGTTGTTCATCCTTGTAAGCTTCTTGCTGCGGAACCTCTGGGTGATCGTTCGATGGGGCGTGCTCGCCACGCCGCGACGCGGCGGGCGAGCACTACCCGTCTGGTTCCGTTTTGAGGTATTCCGGGAGTGGGTTGATCACGCTCTCGACGATACGTTGCGCCGGAAATGGGAAGCACCGACCAACGGTGTCGGCATCCCGGCGACCTACAGCCAGCTGGACGCGGGCTGAGGCTGCCCGCGTCCAGCGGTCGCCTTCTGAATAGAGCGACAGCTGTAGATCTCATCTCGGTTGACGGCGCTCTCACTACCGTGAGACCGCCGTCTTTGTGTGATTCGCTGAATCGCCCCCTCTGACCTCGTTCGTTTTACTCCAGAAATCGAGTCAGCAATCAGGAATGATGGGAACTACCGATATTGCGGCACATCTACTTGAGCTTAAGAACTGGTACACCCGTCAAAGGAGCACATCCTTCCCAATCGACTCACCAAAGGCCGAACCATACTTCGGATTAGCATTTCGCGAGCTCACTACGCTTCGCCACGCAGATGGCTTTCAGATGCTTGAGAAAGCGTACCGCGCGTACAAACCTTGGGAAACAGAGATGGAGGAACAGCTTGGTTTTTCAATTGAGGATGCAGTATATTTTACACGTGAACTAACTGACTCGATGAGTTCAAGATTAGAAGGAGAGGAATTGGAAGTCGCGAAGTGGTCTCCATCACTATTGGATTTCTCTCAGAAGGCGATTGATCTCACGGAAGACATGGTTTGGGCGTCTGAAGAAACTCTTGTTGATTGGTGTGTTGACACACCACGCTTCTACAATTTTCTCGATAGATTGATGATCAAACAAGGAAGTGATTCCGGATTTCGGACAGTACTGGATATAAATCCTCTAGAACGAGCACCGTTTATTAAATCCAAAGGTGAGTACCTACTTCCGTTACCCCGTACCCTTCTGTATGCACTCGCCAACACCTTCTATTACGATTTGATCGGTTCGAAGTATGAGGGTGAATTTCATTTGCGTTTCGGTGATTGGCTTGAACAGTGGACGGTCGATTGTCTCACAGACATCTTCGCCAAAGAAGAAATCATCCAGAACTACACTTATGAGTATGAAGGTGAGAAGGTAGAGGGAGATATCCTAATCCTTCACGATGCTGAACCTGTTGTCGTCGAGTGTAAGGCTAAGAAACTACGTGCCGGAACACGGAAAGGACATCTCGGTGGCGTCGATGTCATCAAAGAAGACACTAAGCGAGGAATCGGAAAAGCATACGATCAAGCTGACCGACTAGTGTCTGGTGTGCAATCTGGACAAATTAACCAGATCAAAAAATCAGACGGATCACCGATCGATCTTAATCCGGCCTCTTTCAAGAATGCTTATCGGTGGATCGTTCTCGGAGAGTCGTATGGGGGGATTGCAACCCGTGACTTCGCAAAAATACTAGACATCAGTCCTGTACCATATGTCTGTGATATTTACGACCTACAAATTCTCACGGAGGTACTCGATACTCCAGAACGATTGGTACACTACGTCCATCGCCGGAGTCGCCAGACAACAGTTCAAACCCGTCTCTCTGGCACCCAATATATGAACTCAGAAATATTCAGTTCTGATGAAATCGATTATTTGGCCGTTTACAAGCGCAACGGCTGGAATTTTCCACATGGTGCTAAACGAATAACTGGTGCCGGAGATCAACTTAGAGAAGACACAATCGATGCGATCATGGACAGCGAGAAATTTCGCTTCAAGTTCTAATGCCAGCTGACACGGAGCGCCGAGACGTTCGAGGCGTGGATGAACGCGATTCACAGCCTCAGCCGAGGATTTGTTAGTTAGTCTGCGATAATCAGATACTCGTACCCGAAGGATACGTATCCAAGCAACAAGCCGATAATATGTCCACTATGAAATTCCGGCGAAAATACTGCTTCCTTCAGCAGGAATGCTGGTGCCCCGATTATTAGACAAATGGCCCTGTTGAAATCCTATTCTTTAGACGCATTCCTGCCTGAAACACCCGGTTGGTGAGAACTGCGATCCTATCACCACCTATTTCAAGATGTATTTATATTATGTTAATCTAACAGACCTACTATGCCCTCCCGACGGACGTTTCTTCGAACCACTGGTATCGCGGCAATAGGTAGCCTCGCCGGATGTCTCTCAGATAGCTCAGAACCAAATGCAGTCATTGACCATATTCGTCTCGAAAACCACCGGCGAGAGGCGGAGTACGTATTCACAGTATGGATACGGAAGGACGATGAGGTTCTTTTTGAGGAAAAACGCCAACTTGAGGCATCGGGTGAGGGAAAGGCCTACGCTGATTTCGAATCACCTCTCTCTGAACCGGGACAGTACTCAATTCAGGTTGACGTTGACGGGGACTCTGCACACGTTGATACGCAAGACCTCGTTTCAGAGTCTACACGATGTCTCTACCTCCAATTTTACCTTGGTGCAAGCACCCTCCACTGGGAACACACGTCTTACGGATGTGATTGAGTCCTGCTACACACTTTGCCAATCCTTAGCGATTGGTGCTTCACCTGTATAGACCGCTCAGAGTGACCGGTCGAGATTATGAACGAGACAGGCGATGGTGAGTTCGCGGAACTGTTTCCACCAGTGTCGTGAGCGAACGAACGTACCGTACTTCCGCTTGAGTGTCGAGTTGACGGTCTCAGATTGACTCCGTTGGCCGTAGAGATTAGCGTCTAAGCGGGCGTTCCATGCCTTGTGGAGCGATGTGAACTCACGGTGCTTGATCAGTGGCCGGATCTCGTGGTGGCGGGCAAGTCGTCTGATCTTCTGGTCGTCATACCCTTTGTCACCGAGCAGAATCTCAATATGCTTGGGATTGCGTTTGATCAACGACGGCGCAATCTGGCTATCGTGTTTTCGTGTCGTCGTCACGTGTAGATCGAGGATTGCGTTTACCCTCGTATCGACCAGCAGTGTCACTTTGAGCTGCTGAATCGTGAGATCGGCTCGTTTCGTATAGTGTTTTGAGGCGTGACTACGGTCGAACCCTGACGCATCGACTCCAACAACCCCGCTCGTCGGAAGTAGCGTCGCTGAGAGAGTCAATATAACACGCCATACAGCCATATCAAGCCGATTGAACGCCTTACAGAGCGTTGATGGCGTAGGAAGTTCAACTAATCCAAGGGTTCGACGGATGCGTGGCATCTCGATCAGTTCGTCGAGCAGACCACGATAGGTCGTGTTCTTCCGCACTTTGAGACACAACAGAACGACGTGCTGAGGAAGTGTATAGCGGTGTTTTGAGAACTTCGAGGAGTATCGAGAGACGGTTCGACGTGCCAGATTGATCGCCTTCTCAGTAAAACGGAGAATCTGCGACTTCGGAAGAGCCTTCATCTCGTGGAATTACAGGACGAACATGTAATCCCTTGAGGATTTCAACAAAGCCAGACAAATTACTCCAATTTGTTCTACACTTTCTCGAGATATCTCTACTCCCGAGGTGTATCCACCTACCTTATGTCGCAACTTGAGTCCGGCATATGCCCAGAAAGCCAGAATACCACCGCTGGCCCCGGCAAATATCCAGAACTGGTGAATAAACGCGGTCATATTGGATAAGTAGGTGCCCAAATACCCTAGAAAAAATACCGTGTATATAATATCCTTTTTGTCGAAATACGGCTCAGCAATCCCTCCAGCGACGAATAAAAACAGAATATTACTACTAATGTGGGTGAGAGTAGACATGTCATGTGATATCGAAGCAAAGAGGATCCCTGGAGATACTATATTCGGCGGCTTCTGTAGATAAAACCACCAGCGAGCAGTATTTGCACCTAATAAATGAGAGACGCTCAACTGGAGTCCGTACCATGCCAGAAAGAATACGATAATAGATAGAGTCAATCTTCTACGTTGGACCCATTCTATTATATCATCCATATATCTGGATTAGTTATTTGATACTAAGACTGTTATATTTGAGGTCCAATATTGTTTGCCGGTAAGTCATCTTTCTGAGATCTATTTCGTACATTTTTGATATTGCTTACTACTACAGGATCTACGTACAGGAAACCGGGGTTATCTGAACAGCGTGATTAGAACTAAGTTCAGGCCTAACTATAGGCCTATACAGAGATGGCGAAAACGAGAGTCAGTCAGGGGGCCAACGGACAGTACAAAGTGACGGTTCCGAACGGCCTCGCTGAGGCGATGGATCTTGACGGGAAGCGGCTCGACTGGAAGGTCAAATCAGGAAGTTCGCTAGAGGTGACGGTAGTCGATGAGTAAGGCGCTCGCTTGGATCCGGAAGTCAAAGGGAGACGAGTCGGATGTCGGCCTCGAAGAGCAGCGAGAGCTGGTTCGGGCACTTGCTGACGATATCGCCAACGAGGTGGAGATTCTGGACCTCGGCGTTCACACTGGATTCTCGACGATGACGCGCGACGATCCGGCAGGGCTTCTTGATCAAAACGACTGCGTTCAAGAGTGTACCTCTGAGCTCGAGGCGGGTGAGTACTCGTACCTCGTCGCTTGGGACGACCGCCGGATTTGCCGCGACGAGTACTTCTCGGTGATCCAGTACGCTGCTAAGCAGGGCGGCGCCGAGATCGTCTACGTCGGCGATGTTAACGAGGACGATCTCACCTTCGATCTGAAGCGGCGTATCGAGCGCGACACCAAAGAGGAGGAGATCGAGAAATCACGACGAGCGATCGAGCGTCGTAAGCAGCAGGGCTATGACCATGGCCGCCCCCGGTTTGGAATGACCTACGACCCTGCTGGTCAGTATCAGGTGCCGAGTGAAGAATTCGATACAGTCGTAGAGATTCTCCGACTTGATCAGGAAGGGAGGAGCCGGCGCGAGATAGCGGGCCTGGTCGATATTCCAACCTCAACAGTTCAGAACGTCATCGAACGTCGAGGATGGTATATTGAGCGGATTGATCAGGTAGAGACAAATATCAATGAACAATTGATTACTGACCTCTGAGCGCTTGGAGTACTCACTCCTCATCAGAATCCGTTAAAAAGGATGCCGGAAGTTCAACAGCCGTCGATTCTGTGATTATTCCTGGATTCTTATCGTGTGTTCCAGTAACTACCAGTGGCAATGGCCTTCCGGAATCAGATGTTAGAGTGGCTAAGACACTACCGACTTGTACCGGTTTTTTGATGTGCTGCTCTTTCAGGTTCTCAACCGCTTTGGGCGTCAGTTCGATGTCAGCTCCCCGGTAAGGAAGTAGGAATATTTGATCAAGCGGGTTCAATTCCACCTTCTCTATCGTAACAGAATCTCCAACCTCTGCTTGTGCGTTATGTCGGGCAAATTCGTCGATGTAGATCGAATCCTCATCCCAATCCTCTCGATCACTTCGCCAAGCTTTGAGATATGTATCAGACTCCGCCGAAATACGAACGATTTCACCTGGACTCAAACCAAGTTCAAGTAGTGTATTTGGGTCAATCCTACAGATAGAACGGCCCTCATCGTCATCATAGCATTCATCTACTTTTTTCTGAACCTTCATAACAATCATTCGCAATTGTGGCGGATACTAAAGCTGGTGCCTATCTGTAATCACCACTGCCTGTCGTAGAACACCGGATTCGCGTGCATCCCTATCGAAGCTGAAACTAGTCGGAGAGATGGATTTAACAGAACCCGTAGAAGACACCGCTTTACGATGAAGGTCGACAGTGCCAATGACTGCCTCCGGAAGGCATTGAATACGGACGACCCAACCGAGAAGAACTACTACATGCGACAAGCGATGCAGCTCCTCACAACAGAGTAGTTCGGTCCGTGTCGCACAGCTACGACGCTTTCTGATTCTGCTTCGGTACTAAAGATTCCAGATCGAGCCGAACTACCGAACCGGCTCGACCGTCACTGCATCCCCGTCGTCGTCTGCCTCGACGGCGAGGTGTCCATCGGCCAACTCTCCATCATCATCAACGAGACCCCAGTCGCGGAGCTTGTCTTTCGGGATCGTCACCCCACCGCTCCCGTTCCCGAGGTCTCGAACCTTCCTAATCTCGCGGGACATCCACTTCTACGTACGGATACCGGCCTATTCAATCCTCGGTCTTAATGCACTTATTGAGTTTATTCCACTTAATTCCGTACCTATTGAAACCTTCGGAGCGGTGTTCAAGCCGCACCATGCACCTGGTGTCTAACGCTGGAGGTGACGCCTGCGCGTGAGCGGCGTCTCCGACGGTAACGACGGCGCAGAGGATCGGCGGCGGAAGGGCTGGCGAACGGTTTTTCAGAGGGCTGACTCGTGAGCGACGGACCGCGCGGTCTCGTCGTCAGCGACCGGTTCGCTGAGTATCTCCAGACCTTCCGAGAGCGGTACCCGCGGGATTCGGATCTGGCGGAGAAGTACGGTCTATCCACCGGAAACGGATGCTTTCGCAGATCAATGACACAGACTCTCAGCGGCAGCTACGGAGGTACAGTATGAACATCAAGAAGGTCGGTTTCAGCGCGCTACTCGCGCTGGTCGTGGTGTCGTCGATGGTGGCGACGCCGGCGATGGCGGCAGGCGGGATCGGGTGGAGCGGCGACTCGCAGGCGCCGAACCCGACGCTCAACGCGGACGTGACGGTCGACGAGTGGAACGGGGCGGACTTCTCCGAGGCGCTGCAGTACTACGACGACTCAGGTGACGCGGCCTCGCTCCCGGCGTCGACGAACGCCTCGAACGACAATCCGATCGCACTGACCGCGACGGACATCGAGTTCGAGCAGCGCGACGAGTTCCCGCGGAAGAGCGACGAGGACGGCGACAACGCGGCCTCGGCGCTCGATGCTGACGAGTGGACGGCGAGCGGCGCGGCGGTCTCCGAGACGACCACGGCGCCGGGCGTTGACGCGCTCGGCTACGACGGGACCGCAGCGAGTGACTCGGCGACCTACTCGAACTTCTCGGTCGACGACGGTGAGAAGGGCTACGTGACGATCGCGGCGGACATCAACTCCGCGGCGGGTACGCCGACGCTGCAGCTGACGGACGGCGACGGCGACTACGTCGAGGTCACGCTCTACGACGCGACGGGCGACGCCTCGAACGACACGCTGCTCGCCAACTCGACGGGCGAGGGCATGGTCCTGCAGGAGCAGGTCGGTGACCTCACCGTGCAGGGCGGCGGCGACGGAACCTTCGACTCGACGGAGGAGATCACGATCACTGGCGAGGTCGACGCGGACGTGTCGGTGCTCGACGCGGAGCGGACTCGTGAGCTGCAGTTCGGCGAGCGCGTCGTCGAGAACGACGGCGAGCTCGAGACGGAGACGATCACCGAGCCGCACGGCGAGTACTCCGTCGCGAACATGGACGGGTTCGACGAGGTCATGTCGGACGCGACGATCTACGGGGTGACCGTCGACGCGATGTTCCAGGCGTCGGATCTGCAGGACGCTGAGGACGTGAACGCGGAGTTCACGCAGGATAACGATTACCCGCAGTGGGACTCTGTCGGGAACTTCGACTACCGGCTGCAGCTGCCGACCGCGTTCGACCTCTCGTACTCGAACACGGAGCTCGTCGACGAGCCGGAGCTTCCCGGTGAGCGGTACAAGAGTGTCGAGGTCGCTGAAGACGTGGGTGACACGGACTTCGCGGACATCGACTCGTGGAGCGACGTGACCGACTCGTACGGGTCGAGCGAGGTCACGCTCGACTCGACGGTGAGCTCGGGAACGACCTACGCGGTGAGCTACAAGGTCGTTCTGACCGACGGCGAGGTATCGGCGATGCAGAACGCTGCGGGCGGCGGTGCCGGTCCGATGGACGCCGGTAACGGTGGTATCTGGGACACGATCATCTCGATCCCAGGTGCGATCGTGAGTGCGCTGCTCGGTCTCCTCGGGATCAACAAGTACGCCGGAGGGTCGTAGGATGTCCGCCTCCGACGAACTCCCGAGCGGAGAGAGCCCGGCGCCGTCGTCGGTACTGACGGGGACGATCGGATTCCTCAACGCCGGAGGCCAGCTCGGAACGCTGCTGCAGGGTGCGATCTTCGGAACGCTCGTAGCGGGTGTAACCGGAGGGATCAACATCATTCAGAGTGGCATCGCGCTGGTTGTGGCGCCGCTCGACGCGCTCGCAAATACCGTCGATCAGGCGGTGGCATCGCTGATCCTCGCACCGTTGGGGATCATCGAGACGGCCGCTGAAACCTCGGGTACAGCCACGTCTGAGCAGTTCGGCGTGTTCGCGATTCTCGTCGGCGTCGCGCTCGTGTTGGCTACGTACTGGATGATCACAAAGTACCTGGAGCAGTCTGAGACTGGAGATACGCTCCCTATCCCTGGGATCGGAGACGCTCCGAGTTTCCTTCCCCTCGGTGTCACCGAGGAGAACGAAGATGAGAACTAGATAGCATGACCAGCACTTGCCGCTCCAACCGCGCGAATGCGGGGGTGATGAGCGGTGGCTGACGGCGACGACGACGGGATGCTCTCGGATGAGCAGACCGAGTCGTTCCTCACCGACTCCGAGAGCGTCTCGGGGATTAGCTTCCCGACCGCATCGGGCGTCGAGGTCGGGCGAGTCGGAAAGACGATCGTCGGATCGATCGCTTTCGCCTTCGCGCTCGCCTTCAACACGCTGATCGACGCGGTTACCACGGCGTACTCCGGCCTACTCGACGGGTTCCACGAGTTCATCGCCGGTGGCACACGCTACGTCAGCTTCCCGTTTGGCGGCGGCTATACCACCGAGACTGACGGCCTGATCGACGTCACGATCGGCGCCGGAATCGCTGCGATCGAGAGCGCGTGGTCGTTCTCGGTCGATGAGTTCGGGATCTTCGCGCTCCCGGTCGGTATCGGAGTTGTCCTCGCGACGGCCTACGTCGCTGGCAGAGGGATCGACGTCGCCTCGGGGGTACTCCGATGAGCGCAAGCGGCGACGGGAGTGCGATCAGCGGATGGGCCGACCTCTCGCTGCCGCCGGTGCTGCAGGCGTTCACGTCGAGCCCGCAGAACTTCATCCTCGGTGCGGTGCTGTCGGGGATACTGGAGTGGTTGTTCGGGACCGTCTCGCTCGTGATCGACGTGATCCTGCTCGTCGTCGCGGGCTCGGAGCCGGCGACGTTCGACGCTCCGGGCGAGCAGCTGGGGATCGCGGACATTCCGGTGAGCGTCGCGAACAACCTCGGCGGTGTCGGTGAGACGGCTGGAACGGCGATCATCGCTGGCATCGAGGCGTTCAACGAGCCGATCTTCGAGGCTGCGGCGTTTGCCGGGCCGGCGTCGCCGCTCATCTTCGTTCTCATCATCATCATCGAGACGACGGCCGTGCTGTGGCTCCTCCAGCGAGCCGTGTACGTCGCGGCCGACCTGCTGCAACTTGGAGGGCTCACAGAATGACAATCAAACAGGCACTGAAGAGTCCGTTTGCGAAGGTGAGCGCGGGGATCACTGCGATTCTCTCCGTGTTGAACCCCGACGTGTGGTTCATGGCGTTCGACGCGATGCTCGCCTCGGCGCCGCAGCTGTTCAGCGTCGCCTCGGTCGGCGCGCTGACGCTGCCGCAGGTACTCCCGCCACAGACCACGACCGACTGGGTCGTCGTCGGCGCGGGCGTGCTGTTCCTCGCCTATTCGCTGCGGACTGTGAACCAGAAATTCGACGAGAGAGGACTATGACACACACAACGACAGACGACACGGTGTCGTATCGAGCGGGAAACGGAGGTGACGGATAGTGTCGGTCGCGACGATCGCACTGGCGGTCGTAGCG
Organism: Halorubrum shenae; assembly: GCF_051194165.1. Taxonomy (NCBI): domain Archaea; kingdom Methanobacteriati; phylum Methanobacteriota; class Halobacteria; order Halobacteriales; family Haloferacaceae; genus Halorubrum; species Halorubrum shenae. The sequence goes on from NZ_JBLZNI010000001.1 coordinate 375,842, forward strand.
CTCGGCGCGATCGTGTTCGTCGCCGGCGTCGAGCGAGCGCAGGCGGCGGCAGCGAAAGCCGGCGCCGGTGCGAAGCGGGCTTCGCAGTCGACGGCGGCTGCAGGGCTGGCCGGCGCCGGGCTCGGACTGCAGTTCGGTGACCAGCTCATCAACGCGATCCTCACCGACCCCGGCTTCACGCTCGCCGCGGTGACAGGAATCTTCGGTGGCCTCGGGACCGCCGGGCTCCTCGGCGACGTTAGCGGGCTGCAGTTCGTCCTGATCGGACTGATCGCGTTCGCTGTCGGCTACGCGGTGTTCGGAGGTGACGACTGATGTCGACGTTGTCCGGCTGGGGTGGTCTGCCGACCGGCCCGGTACCGACGACGTGGCTCGCGAGCGTGCTGCTCGGACTCATAGGGCTATACATCGGGGCGATCCCGCTCGCGGGCGAACTAACAACGCCGCTTGAGGCCGGCCTTGCTGCCGCAGGGATGACGGTCTTCAGCGTCTTCATGAGCATCGCGTATCTGGAAGCACGGACGCTCGACCGGCTGGAGGGCGAGCGATGAAGCTGAGCACGCGGCGGACAATCCGCAACTGGTTGCTCGACCTTCCGAATGGGACGATGATCGCCGCAGGAGTCGCTGCGGTCGGCACCATCCTGCTCGGCGTGTTTTCCGAGACAGACGCTGTGGTCCTCGCCGGATTCCTCGGATTCTTCGGGGTTATCTACCTCCACAGCATGGTCTGGTCAGACGCGTGCCCCAACTGTCGCTCGCAGGTCAGTGCGACCTCTGAGCGGTACTGCTCGACGTGCGGAACGCGCCTCGATGAGCTAGAGGCAGCGCCGCCGATCGACGACCGCGTCGACGAACGGTTCCGTCCGGTCGGCCTGAGCGAGATCGAACGGTCACCGCCACCGGAAGCAATCGCTGACGGTGGGGAGTTCGACGAGCCAGACGAGTCGGAGGTGAACGCCTGATGGGTCTCGCAAAGGACGGTGTGAAGCTCGTCGGATTCCTGCTCGTCGCGACGGTCCTCGGAGGCGTGCTCGCCGGCGTCGGTGACGTTACCGTGCCGTCGGTGATCGACGGGACGCCGCTCGGCCCACGGAGTGAGGTCGCGCCGATCGCGTGGACCGTCATCGCGGGGGCAGTGATCTACGGCTTCAGCGAGGTGCGTGGATGAGCCGCGGCGCTGCGGTCGCCGCGGTCAGCCTCGCTGTCCTCCTGGTTGTGACGACGGCGACGCCCGCTCTGGCGGCCGTGGCGCCGACCGACACCGGTCTCTCACCGCAGGCCAACGGGAGCGACGTGTCGAGCGGGCCGTTTGAGCTGTCGGAGCTCCGACGGGGCGGCAACCAGCCGTCGGCGGCGCCGCCAAGCGTACGCTACGTCGGCGATCCGGAAGTCGACGGCGCGATCGCCGTTCGATACCGGCCGGCCGACCCACTGTCGAACGATCCGGTGTACCTCGAAGGCGGTCAGACGCTCAACACGGATACGGTTGAACTCTACTCGACAGTGTTCGGTGAGAGTACCGGCGAGTACGAGATCGTCGTCGTGTACTGGAACGAAGAGACGCGTCAGACCGAGAACGGCAGCGTCGCCGTCGCCGCGAATCAGGAAGTGCAGCGGGCGACCGTCGAAATCGAGGACGGCTACGCGAACGCCCCGGTGGAGCTGAACAGTCACTACGACACGAGCGTCGAGGCAACGACGTGGCTCGAACGCGATGGCGAGCCCGTCGACGGCGCCCGGTGGCGGTTCGAACACGCGTCGGCGCCGGCGAGCCAGCAGGTGCAGATCGAGACCCAAGCGGACGCCTGGTGGTTCAGCTTCCGAACGGCGATCCTCCCGGGAATCGCATCGATCGTCATCGGGCTGTCCGGAGCGAAAGCGACGCTGAAGCTCGCCGGGCGTGGGCCGGGATACAGCCTCACTACGTGGGGTGTCTTCTCGGTATTCGGTATCCTCGGCGTTCTCGGCGGGTTGTACTACGAGGTGGCGACGATAATCGCGCACCTCGATGTGCTGATGGGACTGTCGTTGCTGCCGATTGCGTACGGCGGCGGTCTCCGGATGAGCCCGCCGACCGAGAAGATCGCGTTCGTCCGGAAGGAACTCACTGACGCGGTGAGCCTTCGTCGAGGTGAGACCGACAAGGAACCGGATGCACTCGCCGACGGCGGTGAGACGACGCCGAGTGTGAGCGACTCGGTGGAGCTCGGAGAAGACGGCTACTTCGACGAACTCTACGAGCAACTGGCGATTAAGACGACGATTCGGGCGCCTGACGGCGGGCGAATGGTTCCGAAGAAGGGCATCCGGCCGTTCTTCGCGAGGTTGTTCGCGTCGGCCGCGCGGCTCGACCTGAGCCAGCTGCGGACGCGTGTCCGGGTCGAGGGTGACGCGACCCAGAAGGTGTACGTCGACCCGGACGAGGACGAGGCAGTTGTCCACCGGCCGGCGCACCTACGGCGCCGGATGCCGGTGTGGCACCGGCTTCCGACACCCGACGAGGGGGAGAGCCTGTCGCCGATCACGCGCGGTCTCTACGGGCTGCTCACGGTCGCGACGCTGGCGGCGCCACTGATCGGATGGCAGGTCGGGGTTGCGACGCTCAACACGCCGGTGGTCGGCGCCGGAGTCGGCCTCTTGGTGCTCGCGCTGGAGAGCTACGAGGCGGTCGACGGCTCGATCGACTTCGAGCCGGCGCCGCGCCACGACGTGACGGCGGACGCCTCGCTGACGGTCATGCAGAGCGAGCACGCCGATGCGAAGCTCCTCGAGGACTACGAGGAGATCGCGTGGACAGAGCGGATCAAGACCGCGATGGAAGCCCGTGAAATCGACTCGCGGCGCGACCGGTCGATGATCCAAGCGTTCCTCGAAGACGAGATCGGCGTCGGCCTCGACGCGCTCGGTCTCAACGACAACGCCGGGACCGATGTCCAGGGCGACGACAGCGAGTTCGCGTTCGACGAGACGGATCTGACGCCAGCAGATGATCCGGCGACGCGCCGGGCGGAGGGAGACGATGACTGAAGCGACTCCTCGGTCTCGCACCACTCGGCCGGCGCTCGACGTCCTTGATCACGATCAGGATCGGCTGCTTTACGACGGCGACCTGCGCCGGGAGCCGCCGATCCAGCCGTTAACCGACGGGTTCCACAACGCGTTCCTCGCGCTCTCGTGGTACCAAGCGGCCGGAGTACGGACGCTCGGCCACGTCGAGCGCGTGATCGAGCCGCCGGACATGATGCCGATGTCGGGGCTCTTGGAGGACCTGCTGACCGTCGACGACGACCAGCAGTCGGTGTACGTTCGGCGGCGACTCGTCGAGCAGCTTGACGACGCGTGCGACCTCGCGTACCGGCAGTTCCGCGAGCGTGCCGGTGAGCGGGTAGAGGACGCCGAAGGCGAGACGTGGAGCGACGTCGACCCCGACGAGGAGAGCAACCCGCTGATGCGGCCGGCGTTTCGGCAGCTCGACCAGGGACAGGCAGCCGCGCTGATGGACCTCTGGCGCGGCTTCGAGGACCGCGAGGCGCTCGGTCGGTGGGTGCGGAACCTCTCGGCGTCGACGAACGGCGAGAAGCCCGAGGGACTGCTCGACGAGATCGTGGGCTCGCCGCCGCTCCTCGAGGCGCTGCTCAACCAGAGCGAGCAAGAGGCGAAGGTGACGCGGTATCGGTTCGCCGTGGCGGTCGTGATGCCGTCGTTTCTGACGGCCGCGAGAACGCTGAACGGCGGAGAGAGAACGGACAGCAGCGGTGCGACACACGGAGCGTTCAACTCATGAGCAAGTCATTTTCGAGTCGGGAGAAGAGTCGCCGGAAAGAGGAGGAGGTGCTTCAGCGCCTCCACGAGGACTTCGAGCCGTGGGAGAAGTCGCGGCAGGCGCGGTACCACGCGGGAGAGAAGTCGTGGAGCCGGCTGTCGAATATTCACAACGACGGCGAGAAGATCTACCAGTTCTTCGAGGACAACGACGGGAACAGTCTCAAACCGTTCTGGAAGAAGCTCGAAAGCCTCACCCGGACGGCGCGGGTGTCCGGCTCCGAGAACGCACACCCGGTGTACCGCTACCCGAGCGCGTATCTCGACGCGATCATCCACCTCGACGACGCCGAGAAATGGGCGCTCGAAGAGCAGCGCCTCGACGACGACATCATCGCCGAGCAGCCCCGACCGCGCCGGAAGGTGCTGGAGTGGCTGGCGCGCCCGGAGAACGAGGAAGTGCTCATGTCGATGGGTGACGGCGGGACCGACCTATGGGCGCACTCCGAGCCGGGAGAGGGCAAAACGTCGTTCGCGAACGTGATCGGCGGCGTTCGGATGCCGGAGATCAACAACGAGACGCTGCTCTGGATGCTGACGCTCGACGAGCTCGAGTGTCTCCCGCTCGCGCCGTTCATGACGATCGCGGTGCCAGAGGGCGTCGAGTACGAGGTTCACGCCAAACCGCGGAACCCCACGCTCCCGACGGTCGAGATTGAGCTGACCGACGTGTTCCGCGACACGATCGAGTACAGCGACCCGCGGGACCTAATGACGAAGATCGTCCCTGGCGGGCTCTACGCGGTGCTTCCGGATCCGCTGTTCCGCGGGTGCGAGCAGCTAACGAGAGCGACGTACACGCCGGCGCACCTCGCCGACGAGCCGGCCGAGGTGACGCCGCTTCGGGATGTGAACTTCGCGTTCCTCGAAACGCGGGCGAAGGACGACGAGTTCCTGCACCCGACGACGATGATCAACGACGAGTTCTCCGACCTGGTCCCGCTGAACCCGGAGGCCGACGAGAACGACACGAACCGGAAGGTGAAGGGCTGGCCGGTCGCGCAGGGCAAGGCTCGTAAAAAGAATCTCTCGATGATCAACCTCTCGCACTCGATCGCCCGGTGCGACGAAGGGCCGCGGGAGAAGAACCGGTGGTTCGTCACCATGCCGAACACGCCGCCGCCGGCGAGCTCGCTGTCGGGTATCGGTAACGTCCCGATCAACATGTCGTACATCAACAAGTTCGCGGACCGGAAGGGTCGGGCGGTAATCTGGCGCAACGACAACTTCGCGCCGATCCAGTGGCCGAATCCGTACCGCCGCTACCGGTTCCGCGGCGAGGTCTCGGTGAGCTACCCGCGCCGAGAGGAGGCGCTTGATGCCCTATAGAACCGACCAGTACCGCGAAGATCGGTGCCGACAGCGGCTCAAGAGACTATTTCGTAAATCGGCAGATCTGGGACCCGACGAGATCGATCCCGTTCGGTTCTCTCGCTGTCGGCGAGAGCGCGACCCATACGCGCGCGTATATACCGAAGCGAACGGGGGAGGCGATACTCATGACTGACGAGAACACGGAAACCCACAGCGAAGACGACGACAGAGAGGAATCGCCGCCCGACCTCAGACAGCGAGTGAAGCAGTACGCACTCGCGGCGTTCGCGTGGCTCCGAGCGCAACTCGCACAGTCGGTCGAAGAGATCGCGCCGCAGCTGCGCGGAGCGGTCTCGGGCGTGTCGATCCCGAAGCGCGCGCTCAAGCCGCTCGCGGTCGCCGGCGTGCTGCTCGTCGGCGCAATCGCGCTCGGACCGGCAGCGCCGTTCGACGGCGGCGACACAAACATCGAGACGCAAGAACCGGTCGAAGGAGAGACGTACGAGCCGGTCACCGACGAGACGGAGGAGTCGGTAGCGGACACTCCGAGTCTCGACGGGTCGAACCTAAACACGCTGCCGAGTAGCTACCTCGGCGCTAGCAAGGCAGAGGCACCCGACCCACCGCAGGAGATACGGGCGTCGGCCGGCAGCCAGACCATGAACGTCGAAACAGCAGTCGTCGACGGCGAGCCGGCGATCGTACTCGAAGACGACCGGACGCATGACGGTCGATGGGTGTCGATCGAGACCTCGTGGCTCGAAGAGAATGTCGGCGAGGTTCCGAACGCGGCGTTCATCAACCACGAAGAGCATGGAGAGTACGCCGCGCCGCTGCAAGTTCGTGGTGACTCTGCCGCGTTCTACGTCAAAGAGTTCAGTACCAACACGGTGACGTTCGACGGCGAGGTGACGCTTTCCGGCGTGGAAGCCGGCGACGGAACCGAGTATCAGTACGACCTCAGCTCGACCGAGGACGTCGAGGATCCGTCGATCAATTTGACGGGCGTGGAAAACACTGCCTCAGAGTCGACAAACGCGCGACTGACTGACGGTGAATCACTCTCCGTTAATGTTGGCGGGGCCGACTCTCCGCGAGACGAGACGATCACGCTCACGGGAATCCGTGAGACCACGAGCCGGAGTAAATCATACACTTCGACGAGCGGGACGAGTGAAACGGTCTCAGTCGGCGGCAACACTGCACCTGAGAGCGAATCGATCACCGTAACCGGCAAGCGCGAGACGACGAGCCGGAGTAAATTATACTCGCGTGTGTCGTCGACGAGTGACTCGATCAACGTGGGTGGCAACGTCGATCCGACGGCAACCGTTTCGGTCGACAGGATCGACTCAGACGCGAGTTTTAGCATTAGTGAGAACGGAGAACGGGTTGTTGCCTATATCCCCGACGCGGTGGGGACGTTCAAAGCGGAAGGTGGCAACATCCTGATGACGCCGGTCGATACTGAAGATTATAGCTCCGTCAACGTGGATATGTATATCACGGACGGAGACGCCGGAACCAACGTGTTTGGCGGTACAAAACTCGACTCCAGCACCTCCGGGGACACTCTGTCGGGGAACCACGACGAATTTAGTTTTAACGGCCAGTACGACATATCTGGTTCTAATGGTGTGACTATCGGATGGGAGTTTGAGGATAGCCTTATCGATTTAGATTATGCCTATAAAGAAGGCCCCGTCAATAGTGGCGATCGCGGGTACTACTACCAGACAAGCGTCGATCACACGATCTCGTCTGGGAGCGATTCGTTCTCGACCACCTCGAACACGGGAGAGTATGATCTCGACCTCTCGACCGGGAGCGAGACGATCGACGTGAGTGGGAGTGAGTCGGTCAACGTCGACGTGTCATGGACTGAAGTGACAGAGACGCGCGATCTGTCGCTTTCGCAGGGCGGTACGGAGGTGTGGAGTCATGCCGGGACGCTCGGCGACGGCGAGACGGTATCACAGTCGTTAGACCTTTCGCAAGAGTCGAGCGAACTCGCGTTTTCGACGGCCGGAAACGCAGACGTAGACCTCTCATGGACTGAGGTCACGGAGACTCAGGATCCGACAGTCACGGTTGGCGGATCGACCGTGTCGCACACGGGGACGCTCGGCGACGGCGAGACGGTAACGGAGTCGGTCACTCTCTCGACGGGGTCGCAGTCGGCTGACGTGTCGGTTAACGGTCCGGTCGACGTGTCGGCAGAGTGGACTGAAGTAACCAAGACGCGCGATCCCGCCGTGGAAGTGAACGGTGAGACCGTCGGTCACTCTGAAACCCTCGCGGACGGTGAGACGGTGTCACTCGACGCGAATGCCTCGTGGCTCCAGGAGGGAACCAACCGCGTCAACGTCTCGACGAACTCGCCGACGAGCGGGCCGGCGTCGCTGGTCGGACTCGAGTACTCGCACGGCGCCGAGACGACGACCTCGGCGACGGTCGAGGAGACGACGTGGAGTCAGACCACGAACGTCTCGAACACGTGGCCGTCGGCGCGCTCGAACGCGACGGCGACGCTGCCGATGAACGATCGGGTCGTCGACGTGCGGAACGTCGAGGTCCGCTACAACGGCACGACGTGGGAGCCGGTCGCCGAGAGCGAGTACGCGCTGAACGGCACGGACCTCTCCGTGCAGCTAGGCGACGTGGGCGAGGGCTCGACCACCGAGGTCCGCGCGACGGGCTCGAAGGTCCGCGTCGAGGACGGGGCGATCACCGTGCTCGAGCCGACGACTTCCTCGGATACGCTCAACACGCGGCTCCAGGTCGACGACGCCGGGCCGGACTTCGCGGTCTCGGTCGACTCGACGGTGTTCAGCGACCGCGTGCACTACGCGGAGAATGCGACCTGGGGCGAGACGACCGGCGACACGACGATCACCGCAGAGGGCGGCCAGCGGCTGGCGATGCCGAACGCGACAGCGGGCGCCGAGGCGACGGTGCGGACGTGGCCGATCGAGGTCGCGGTCGCGCAGGACGAGCTGACGGTCGGCGAGCTCGCAGGCGACCGGAGCGAGCCCGGCCTCGCCGTCGAGGGCGATGGAAAGGCTGCGGTCGACTACACGTTCGTCGACGCGGCGGACGCAACGCCCTACATCCTCTACAGCGAGACGAACGCGATCGTCCGCGATGAGGGGCTCGCGTCGTCGCCGATCACGCTCACCGACGACAACTCCGAGGAGACGCTGATCTTCCAGGTCGACGACGGGAGCGCGTCGGGCTCCGGTTCGGGCTCGAACGCTGGCGGCGGCGGTCCCGGTATCATGGACCCGGCTGGCGGCGGGAGCGTGCTCGGACAGCTGCAGGGGCTCGTCCCTGACAGCCGAATCCTCGTGATCGGGGTCGCGCTGCTCGGTGGGCTGGCGGTCGTCGGTCGGCGCACCGGCGTCATTACCGAGTCGCGCACGGACGCCGCCACGAGCGCGGCGAGTTCGGCCGCGGGCACGATCGGTGGGCTCATCGAGCGCATCCTCGCGAACGAGATCGTCTTCGGCGTGCTGATCCTCGGCGGCGCGGCGGGGCTGCTCATGTCGGGGATCCTCTCCGAGCAGGCGACGCTGATCGTCGCGCTCGGGGCGGTGCCGGTAGCGCTATTCTTAGTGCTCCAGCAGTTCGACGCGTTCGACTTCAGAATCTGGGTCGGCTCGACGGCGCTCGTCGGCGTCCTCGGCATTCAGGTGCTCGCGCCGCAGCTCGGCGAGACGCTCGTCGAGGAGACCGGCGTGATCCTCGTCGTCGGCGTGCTCGCGCTCGGGTGGCGAGCGCTCTCGGCGTGGCGGGCGGAAGCGAACACGCCCGATAACGTGACGAACCTCGAAGTGACCGCGGAGGAAGACGACGATGCCTGATCCGCTCCTGATCGGGGTGCTCGGCGACCACGTCGGCAAATCGGTGTTCGTCGGGATCCTCGCCGTAGTCGTACTGCTCCGATTTCGGCGGTACAAGGCGCTCGGCGCTGCGGCGGTCGGTGTGCTGTCGTCGGGAGCGACGGTGGTCGTCGCGGTCGTCGTGACGCTGTTCGGGCTCGTCGCGCTGGGGTACTGGGACCCGCCGATCGCGGAGATCACCGGCGACGCGCTCGGCGCGGGCCGGGCGTTCTACGATGTCGTCGGCGAGTGGCTGCTCGAACAGACGCTCGGCCGGCTCGAACAGGTGGCGGAGTAGAGAGTCGTCCGAGATTTGGCGGATGTTTCTCGCGGCGTGCTGGCGCACTGAGCGTGTTGGGAGATAGGCGAGGGTCTTACACTCTCCTAGTTGGGAGAGGCTGCTGATCCGCTCCGGCTCTGGTACTCACGTGAGAAATCTCTGGACTCTTCAACAGGCGACGTGGTAAGCGAGGCGAGGGTCGAACCGGGAGAGAATACGGAAGATATGACACCGTACACGCTCCTGTACAGCGTTGTCTATCGGATACTCGACGTTGGCGATGGGAGCCCGTTCTACAACGTACGGGATGAACTTCGACACGCGAATATTCAGACGACTGAACGGGTCTACAATCGCATCGGTCGAATATGATCTGTTCTGACATTACCCACAATATTATCAGTCTATATCGAGTATTTCGGCGCATGAGTACGGATCAGAGATATGACGACGAAGAACGGGAAACCCCTCCGCCAAATCAAGGAGGAGGTCAGAACGGCGTAGACGATGCGAAATTGAGTTTTAATTCTAACATCTGGAAAGGTGGGATTGCAATTTCCGGTCTAGCGGCCAGTGGCGCACTGATCTATTTATTCGGGATGGTCGTTATCGCAGCTGTCCTCGTCTCTCTAACAGTCGTCGCAGTAGCGTATCTCAAATATAAATATTCAGGCTCGTAGAGATCTCCCACCACTATTTTCAAAAACATGGCTCTGTTGAAATCCTCAGCAGGTGATATGTTCTTTGGGACGTGCTGAATACAGAGCGTGAATCTCGCACAGAACCATTTGGAAATTTGGTTGAGTTAGATCGGTCAGTACAGGGAAATCACGAATCACTCGATAAACTTAGTTCGCTGAGTCCTGGTTCCCGTTCGGTCGAAGCACCGTATAAAAGAGAAGCCCAAGTTCTGTAAGTACGACTACGCTCCCGATTGAGCGAGCAGCAGTCGATATCCCTGTCGTGTAACCACGTACCGCAACAGCGATATCACCGAGTGCCGCGACTCCCAGCCCGAGCAAAAATACAATTATGAAGAGCAGATAGCGAATCGATGTAAGTAGTTCATCTGTTTTGGAGGGCATCAAAACTAGTTCGAGTGGTGTTTGTGATAACTTTTCTGAAATAGTAAACGACTGACCAGTTCGCAGCTCTCATCAACCGGCTATTTCAGGCGAGAAGATATCTGAAGAATAGGATTTCAACAGAGCCAAACAGCTCTAACTGCTAATCGAGTTTCAGCACAGTATCTGAATAAGGAAACCGTGCTACGATCAACTGTTAGAGTTCGCACTATCCGATGAGAAATCCTTGCTGAATATCGAACTTTAATTTACCAACTATTCAGAGAAGGTTACGTGTCTACTTGCAAAGACCTTATCGTCAGACCGATTCGTTTAGGAGTTCGCCGATGTGTTCATCAATCGCTTCAAGATCCTCGTCAAATACCCCGAACATGGTGAAGTGCCCCCACAAACTGGGGATCGGTCGCAACTCGCTGTCAGGGATCATCGCCTCCTCGTACTTGCAGTCACGGACCGGGAAAAACATATCCTCTTCAAAGGGTATGACGTACACTTTTGCCTCGATCCGCTCGAGCGCCGCTTCAAGATCACCGTCGGTATTTCGGCTCACGTCTCCGTTCTGCCACTTTGTTGCCATCGTGAGCAGGTTGTTCGGATCCATTGGTAGGAACCAATCCTCCCAGAAGTTCGCCATGAAGTCATCGACTGACTGGAATCCTGCCCGATCCCAAGCCTGCTCGGACTCGTGATAGAACTGGGTACTCAGGCCCATTACGGACCAGATAAGCGCGTGTCGGCGCAGTCCCGTGAGGGCGTCGTGCGGTTTGGTGTAGAAACCATCGTTCCAGGCAGGATCTGACCGGATCATCTCTTTGTGCGCCTCGATAAACAGTTGATCGTGTGGCGTAGCCCTGGCCGTCCCGGCGATTGGTGCAGCTCGCTTGACCATGTCCGGATAACGAACAGCCCATTCGTAGGTCTGCTGGGCACCCATCGACCACCCGAGGACAAGCTGAAGTTCGTCGATTCCAAACTCCTCCGTGACGAGTTCGTGCTGGGCGCGAATGTCGTCCTCGATATTCACCTCGGGGAAATAACCCATTCCTCCGTCTTGTGGCGGCGTATTATGCGGTGAAGATGAAAGGCCGTTGCCAAACTGATTCGGGAGAATGATGAAATACTCGGTTGGGTCAATCGCCATGTCTTCACCGATAAACCGCTCCATATCCCGGTGGGTCCCGGAATACATGTGAGGAAAGAGGATGACGTTATCCTTCTCATCGTTTAGGTCACCGAACGTTTGATATGCGAGTTTCGCATCTTGGAGTGTTTGTCCGCTCGCGAGTTCAAAATCACCGAGATCGTATAGTTCAAAGTCGCCGTGTTCGTCTTGGGTATAGTACTCGTTCTCGAGGTAGCGATTTTCTAAAGACATCACATTATTAATGATGATGAATAAGTATAAAGATTCCTATATCTCGTACCACGCAGCAACATGACAAATCCGAGGAGCTACGATACGTTTCGCCGACAACGTACTGATTTCCGTCTCGTGGCATGTTCTAGTGATACGATTACTCCACTCATGAGGCTCTGTCAGTGACAGTGTGACCGGCTCACAGCCTTGAGAAGGTGACCGCGCTGAAGAGATGTTGTCGATAATGTCCGGCTCGGACCCGCCGATCACGATCCCGCCGACGATCTACTCGATCGTCGCGAAAAACGGCGATGGCCGCGATCGAATTGCCCGACATTGACGACGTGGCCGACAACCTGAAGAACTACCTCCAGACGGTCGAGCGCCTCAAAAAGTTCACGTCCACATCGCTACGATCGTGAGCTGACGTCTTTCTCGGCGTGAAGTGAAACGGTTCTAACGTTTGTTTCTAAACAAAATGATCGCCGAGTTCGACTACTTCACAGCGGACTGATGCCATGCTTATAGCGCACGCAACGCCAGGTCACAAGGTGGAGATAACCTGTAGATTAAAACCGCACACAATATAATGCTAAAACATGCCCAACGAAGTAATATGTAAAGCTATTGAAAATGAAAAGAAGCTGAAGTTCAATTACAAAGGTCACCCACGTTGGGTTCAACCATACATCCACGGATGGACCGCTGATGGGGATGAAATGTTCAAAGGATACCAGACTGCAGGCGGGTCCGAGTCATTCTCCAATCCACAATGGCGGAATTTCAAGCCGAAAAACATATCTGAATTACAGTTAACTGAGGAAGACTTTACCAGAGTTCGTGATGATTACGATATAGACCAAGACAATAACGATTACGACGAGGTCCACTGTAAGGTTGATAGATAAATCTTGAATTGACCGAGGGGTGGCTATTGCCGTGTACCTGACTGTTATTTAGGTTCGCGAACTTCCGGGAGACGGTGACGAAGACGAGCTTGTCGACCGGCTGAAGGCGATCGAGTTGCCGGCTGTCGACGACGTGGCCGACGACCTGGAGAACTACCTGCGGACGAAGGAGCGCGCCGAGGAGCTCGACGCCAAGATCGAGCAAACGGACCAGCTTATCGACGAGTTCGTCTACGAACTGTACGGGCTGACTGAGGAGGAGATCGAGATCGTTGAGGAGGCGGTGGGCGAGTGAGTGCCGGTCGCTCGACTCGCTGACAGAAGAGTCGAGTGTTTCGGTGAAAAGTATTCTACAGATAGATGGAGAAGTTGACCACATGACCAGCGAGAAAGCGCTAACAAGGCTGGCAGACGACATTGCGACCGTCATCCCGACTGTCGATCGGAACACCGAGGGACAGTACGGAGACGGGATCGGCTCGGAGTACGAACTCCGGTAGGTGGAACTACTCGTCGACGAGCTACAGCGACACAGCGCGGCGTGTCGAGACACGCAGTTGGGGGTTCTGTACCCCGAGAGCTCCAAGAGCTGCGATTTTCTTCTCCCGGACAGAATCCCGGTCGAGTGCAAGCTGCTCCGATACTGGCGGGCGAACGGCGATCCGGAAGACTCGATGCCGATGCGAGTCTTCAGTCCGTTTCACGAACACACGCTGCTGAGTGATGCCCAGAAGCTGAACGAGTCGGGGTTCGATCGCGACGGGGGACTGCTCGGGCTGTTCTACAAGCGGTCGGATGAGGACCCGAAAGCCGTCGCGAATCTTCCCGAACAGTATACGGCAGAGAGGCTCGCCGACAAGACGGATCGCGATATCGAGTACTGGTTCGATATCGACGTCGACGTGTGTGAGGTTGCGGAGTTCGACGGCCTGCAGCATCTGGTGCAGGCGCAAGGGGCGGCGATCACGTGGGAGATCGAGTCGTAAAGACGTGATTGACACGGTGTACGCTTCACGTTGGAGCGAACTCCACCTCGAGACGCTGTTGATTGGGTACTGAGCGACGAGAGTAGCAGTTATCTAATCAGTATGGGACATAAGCCACCTTGCGATAGAAAACTTGCATAGGGACTGCTGACGCCATCATGTCTGGTCGAGGGAGGTTTGCGTGTCGGAGTCCACGAGGTGGTCGAGCACGCGGTTGTCCGGGTCGACAGTCGAGACGAACCGGAGCAGCCGCTGAACACCGTCGGGATTCTCCTCGATGTTAGCGAAGAAGTGCAGCATACCGTGCAATGCGCGGTTCTGCTTGTGGTAGTCCCACAGCTGGATCTGGCGTTCAAGGTCCGCGTCGTCGAGAACTCTCACGCCCGCCTCTTCGAGCGTCTGGCGTGCCTCCGTGCTCACCTTGGTGCAGATCGCGATGGCGATCGCGGTCGTGTTCTCCGCGACGTTCATCATCGTGCCGAGTTCGGCGCTGACGTTCGAGGCGTCGATGACGCGGTCCTTGACCTCGACCGAGATCATGAGGTCCGGGCCGTGGTAGCCGTCGATGTCGCCGTACCGCTGCTGTCGCGACGAGCCGGTTCGGACCTTGCTCGCGCGGAGCGACAGGTGCGACCACTCGGCTTTGACGTAGCCGTAACAGAGCGCCTGATACGCCGACCCACCTTGCTCGTTGGGCGCCTTCCGGCCGTAGTCGCGGACCACCTTCAGGAACGGGTCCTCGAACGGCGGGTCGCGGCGCTCGTACTCGCTCGACTCGAGTCGCTCTAACCCGAGATCGAACAGCTCCTGCGCGGCGACATATCGGCCGTCGCGGGAGAGCCGGAACGCGAGCTCGAGCATGTCGTCGTACCGCTCCCACTCGCCGGTGTGGTGGCCGGGCGAGCTCGGGAAGTTGGTGCGGTTCAGATCCTCGCGGAACAGCTCGATCAGCTCGTTGTGGAACGTCCGGATTCCCTCGCGGACGTCGCCGCGTTTCAGCGTCAGCGACGACTTCGCCATGCTGTCGTACCGGTCGAGGATGTCAGCGACCGTGATGTCCGGTTCGAAGCCGGCGATCCAGTCGTCGTGTTTCGCCAGCTCCTCGGCGAGGACCACGAAGTCGATTGCGAGCCCGAGCGTCCCCTTCGAGGAGACGAACTGCGCTCCTGCCTCTGAAACGAGCGCGTCGATGACCTCGCGCTCCGCGTCGGAGATCTCGTCGTCGGAGTCGCCGTAGTCAGCCAGATCGGCTTGATCCTCTAAATAAGGGGCCGGAAAGTGACTCGTCAGAAACGCCTCGATCGCTTCGTCTTCGTGGTCGGCGCGACCGTCGGTCCACTTGCTCATCGAGTATACAGTCTACTTAACAGACACTCTTAGAAAGGTTGGCATCATGAGTAAGAGCGACCAGACAAATCGATAGGGTCCCGAGAGTAATTTTCGAGACAAGTTGATACTGACAGGTGGGGAGTAGTGAGCCAGAAATATGTTTGATAATTTTGATATACAGAAAGATTATGTGTTATTGCCATTACATCAGAGGTACTGTGTTCAACGACTGGGGAAAACAGAAACAAGAGGAAATGTTCGAACTCTGGGAGACACAATTTCCAGACTATCTTTCAGGGTTTGAACTCTTTACTAGCCCGCTCAGACACAATGCGTCGGCAGTAATTATTGGGTACAATGCTGGTGGGGGCAATCGTGACGCCACTGAACTAAATTCATATATGGGTCAATTTGTGGGTGAAAATCCTGATTTCAACCCACCTGATAAAGGCCACTACGAGGAAGGAGAACGAGGTTATCGCGTAGCTGGCAGCATACGCAAGCACTTCTTCAGTGGTAAACGCCATCTCCTACCAGACGCCGTAGAAACAAATCGATACTTCCTCCGTACGGAGGATAAAGCGCATCATCAGGATGTTATCGATTCAGCCAGCGAAGAGGCTCAAGCAGAGTATAGACAGTTTTGTCGTGAGACTATTCGCGAATTGATTGTTCGTAGCAACCCAAGCGTTGTCCTAGATTTTAGCGGGGAATACACAGCAAGTGAATTTTGTGAGGATCTAGAATTCAGCTACGAACACACGGAGATTCACCAGGAGAGAGATGAGAAAGACTTCGCAGCGGAAGTCAGCGTAGCAAGGATAACCGAGGAACCCGAATCTATTGTCCTGTCGATCAAACCACATCCATCTCATCCATGGCTAGCAAGTGAGCACCTGGAATTTTTCCAAGAAACGGTTCCTCAATACCTTCCTGAGACTTCTGGGTCTCACTAAATACTTCTAGATAGCAGTTCTCTAATTACGCGTTTGTAATTCAACGCTGCCTCTGTAAGCCACTACTGACTGGTATTTCAAGCGAGGATCGGTATCAACAGTTAGTCTCAGACAGGGCTATTAATCGGCGAAGTCGAGCGTGACCTGCTGCGCGTGACCGCCGATATCCGACTTCTCCTCCTCGAACTCTGAGAGGTCCATCCCGCCGCAGCGAAGCTTGTAGATGCGCTCTCGCTCGGCATCAGTAAGCTCGTGCTCGTAGACGCTCTGTTTGAGGTAGTAGCCCACCGACTCCGCCAGATACGGCGGAACCGCGTTCCCGATCTGCTGGCGGACCGAGACGAGCCCGCCGTCGAAGCGGTACCAGTCCGGGAACGTCTGCAGTCGTGCGCCCTCGCGAGGCGTGAGCCCGCGGTGCTGGAACGGGTGGATACACCGGGCGCTGGAGGGCTTCGACATGTTCGAGGTGATCGCGACGGCCGGCTCCTGCGAGTCGAGTCGGGAGTAGGAGTTGTGGTAGCCCGACGACGGCTGGAGCTCGTCCGGTATCTCGGTCCGGTTCCCGCCGTCCGAGATGTGCGAGATCATTTCGACCATGTCCTCGGTGTGGCTCGCCGCCTGGTGGTGGGTCAACTCCGTGGAATCGCCGCGGAGGTCCTCCTGAATCACGGTCGTCGGATCGGCGTCGTATTCTGTCTTCTCTTCGCCGGGGCCGACTTCGGGAAGGTCGCCGATCCCGGCGATCACGCCGGGCGTCTCGACCGGGTCGAGCTCGAAGCCGTCGAAGGGCAGCTCCGTGGTGGACTGCTTCGTCGCGAGCACGAGCAGACGGTGTCGCTGCTGCGGGACGCCGAAGTCGGAGGCCTTCACGACGCGGTAGCTGACGTCGTAGCCCATCTGGGCGAACGAGTCCTCGACGGCGTCGAGGAACTTCCCGTCGGCGGTGTTCTGCATCCCGCGGACGTTCTCGAAGAGGGCCGCTTTCGGATCGAGCTCGTTCACCCACGAGATGAAGTTGACGAAGAGGTGGTTCCGATCGTCGCTGCCGTCGGGGCTGACCACTTCGGAGAACCCCTGACAGGGCGGGCCGCCAGCGACGAGATCGACGGTATCGCGGCCGACGACGTCGGTGACGTCTTGGTTGTCGACCTCGCGGATGTCCTGCGTCAGTTCGGTCGGCTCCAGACCCTCGCGATTGTTCGCGAACGAGGCGCGGGCGTCGTCGTCGACCTCGACGCCGTGGACGAGCTCGAAGCCGGCCCGTTCGAGGCCGACGGAGAGCCCACCCGCCCCCGCGAACAGATCGACGTAGGTCAGGTCCTGCTCACTCATCTATTGGAGACTGCCGCTCAACCGTATTTAATCGTTGGTACTGGGGGAATGGTCGGTAAGGCAACTTTTCCGGGAGACGCTTCTCATGGGGACTCGGCGCGATTGGTGAAACAACAAACGTCAGCGTAGTGTGAGTTAATACTGATACGTTGGGGTAGGAGTTCATCGAAAATAATCACTTACGAATGTGTCTGTGAGTGGAATCGTCAAGATCATTGGAGTCGCCTCATAATGAAATGAATAGATTAATTTGATTGTGGGTAGACATTTGTCAGCATGGAATATGACTCTATCTGACAAAGATCGATCTAAAGCAAAGAGTACAGTTTCTCCATTTAATGCTCAAACTGGGTTGACTGATGATATGACTAATGTTATCTGGAATATGCTACAGGAATACTCGAACCGGTCAAATATACCAAGTGGTCTGGATATAGGTAAGAGAAAAATACAAAAAATATGCGACCAGAGGGATATCGGGCCGGTTACTTTGGATATTGAACACCGACTTTCGGCCGAAATTAGTGATTATTCTTTTACAGCCGAATATAAAGAAGGAGAAAAAGTTAGCAAATTGTCTAACGTGATCGAAGACTCTAGCTGTTCGTTTCCCGCGGTGGAACTCGGCATGGCGATGTTTGACCCTGATGGATACGATACTCAACCAGATGAGAACCACCATGCCCGAAAACTGACCGTCCTAGTGCTAGCTGTGAATCACAAAACTGTATTGTATTATGACCCCCTCCGGTATGGGAACACAAATACGAATCAGATCCATGGAATAGAGACTTCAGAGATCGATAAGCAGGAGTTCGTTAATGCATGGAAGGGGCGATCCGAAACGACTACGACTCTCTGGATCGAAGAAACTGAGCAGAGCCGCATACCGGAGTACAGCTAATGTCTAAAAGTTCAGAGGAAGATTCGCAGGAACGTTTTCTTCCACAAGCAATTACCGTCAGTCCTGCTGATGAGCAAAAAGATCCAGCGGACGCTATAGAATATAAGCTCCAACAGGTCTACGGAAGTGGTACATACCTTTCAGATTTCTATGTTGCTGACACTGGCTCGGTTGCGGTCACCATCGGTAATTCTTTTCCAAAGGATGTCAGTGATTGTAGACCAAACCGTGACCGCGTAATTAAATACATTGCTATTGATGAGATTGCTGAACTCTCCGGCGAGTATGATGAAGGTATATACAACATTCAGCTGGAGTCTAGGGCATCTGTTCAAGATGGATTTGACAATGCAAAGGAAAGATTGCGAAATGAGCTTGACCATGCTATGGCTAATGCGATCTATAAGAAGATCGCGACCACTCCAGCTGTGGAAAACCAGCTCAATCCTATTAAACAGATATTACGATGGACCCGACTTTACCAACCGGTAGCATTTGCAGAGGTAAAAAAAGCACAGGGTAAGGAAGGTGACAAGACACTTAAATACGTACAAATTCTTCAAGAGCTTGGATTTATTGAGCATCGTGATGGTAATCTGTATCCCCAGAGACCGCTAGAAAAGTACGATTTAGGGGATGTAGAGGGTGATGAATTTAACGAGCGAATACTAGCTGAGGTAATTGAGCAGGGCTTTCACCGCCTCAGTAGTGATCTACAGTTGGGTATTCTCAAACATCTCCCGAAGTTTGCCAACGGATACTACGTGGATGCAGTTGAGGCGAATAACCCAGAGCTTCATCTAGACTTGGAGTCTATCCAGGAGAATATGATTGAGTGGTATGGAAGTTCTGGACGTTACCATCGCTTCGAGTTGCGTGACAAGCTGAGTTTCTTAGTTCAAAATGATATTCTTGAACAGAGAGGAAAAGAAGAGGACGAAGAATCTGATGTTTACTATACAGCTAAGCCTTCTGTCTTCGAAAAGATGCAGCAGCCGTCTTTAGTGTGAGTCCATCTCGTCTTGTAGCTCGTCTTGTAGCTCGTCTATGAAACACTCTAGCTGATCCACATCGACATCTAGTATTCGTAGCTCAGGCCTGTATGCGCTATCTGTTTTCCATTCCTGCAGGCCAATTAAAATCGATTTGAGGGGTTCTTTTCTTTCGGTTGATTCTCTAAGATCATTAGCCACCGTGTTCGGGTTATATTCTAGTGTGACAGATATCTCTGAAAGTAACGAAATGTACCGCTTTGCGGGCTGTGAGGCATTTTTGTCGAGTCCTGATGAGGAGGCAATGACCCGCTGTTGAATATCTGTTAGCAAAGTTTGCTTGTGAGATGACGGATCGGCTTGGTCATCGTACAGCTTGTAGATCTTCTCCAAATCACGATCCAATTGGCTCAATACGGAGCTCGTTCGACTTCTATTAGTTTCTGGTATTAAATCTCCAAGCCACACATTTTCTAAGATCATAATATAGTTGCACACTATTGTAGAAATAATTGTATTATTTTTACTGATTTCACCAGACTGCCGAACATGATCGATTCTGTTCTCGGTGTATTCAGCATGGTGTTGAATAACATTTGTTAGCGGTTCAGAACTGTCATGTTCCGCAATATAAACTGCTAGTTCATCGTATCTTAACAAGACGGAATCCTTTTGATCATGGTCGAACTCGGCGATAGTTAATTTACGAAGGTTCCCAAGTTGTTCCACAACAAAAGAAACTTCATCTGCTCTTAGCAGTTTTACGAGAAGTTGTCGATGTGCGGCCGCAGTCAACTGAATCCTGCTAATTTCGTCTTTTGATCCGTATTCTACTGCTGTCGACCAATATTGAAGAATTCGTTCTAAGTCTAGGTCGTTTGTGTGTAATTTTATATACTGTTCATGACGGGTGCGTAAGAATTTATTCGGGGTGATCAAGCGATCAATAGCTTTCCACAGTTGGTATATCGATTGTTGGGCAGTGTATTCATCATCCTCGTCGTGAGCTGCCAGCAGTATTCTCTCGATAGTAAGTAGCGGTGTCCGTGTAGGCGAGGAAAGTGTTGATTTTGAAGTGTCACTTTCTTTATTGAATGTAGATGTAGATACACTCGCTGCTGTCCTCTCAAGTAAGTGTTCAGGAGTGGTGAGTTCAGCCAGCAATTCGCGCGCGACTAAGAGAGATAATAGTGAAGCAGTAGTTAATCCAGCCCCTATCCCAAATACAGTATTCCAGTCGGTAGGGAAAATTGAGACCGGACCTGGGAGAGACTGACTGTGGATGAAATAGACGTTCGAAAGAATTGCCAATATATAGAAACATAGTAACCCAGCAAACCAGCGGGATTTGCTTAATTGTTCTAGGGTTAGTGGTGTAAACTGCGAGGCACTAACTTGTGAAGCGAGGACGAATATGGAAAACACAATACCCACAAAAGCGCCCTGAACAGTGGCCATCGTTGCGAAGGGCTGCTTACCTACTTCAGATCCACTCGTAATGTGAGCAAATAAGCCGCCAATTAAAAGAGAAACTACGCCAATTGCCAATATGGCGGATATCTTTCGATTCACGAGTTAGTATGATATACTATTGTTAGAACATTTATTTACTGGTATTATACTGAGTACAGTGAAACCCCGCCTACCAACCCGACCAGTAGCATGAGGGAATCGGGAATTAGGCACAGGAACATCCGGACGGAAATAAACGTCCTCACTGAGGAAATGCTGTGCCTACGTGGTGATCGACCAGTAGATCTCAATACGAAGGCTAGCGGCTGTCATCGGATAACACTACAAATCACTCGGAAAGCGTGCCGATTTCAAACGCGTCAACGAATTCGAAACACCGCTCACGTAGCTTTGGGCGTTCCCGACGTGGAGACCGCTTCGAAGATTGCTCTCGCGCCAAATCTCGGATCACGGAACGGAGGGGACTGTGTTTCGCGTAAGTCGGATCCTCACCCTCTCCAGCAGTATACTTTACCCACGTCCAACCGTCAGTTGCGATTCCGACAAGCGGTCGGGATGTGGCAAGATCCAAGTACTCAACTGATTCGGACCGGGCCTTCGAAATGTCATTTGGACGCTTGATTTCGCCGATCACAGTGACATTACCGTTAGTCACCGTAAAGTCGGGAATACGTCCTTCGAGCCCGTCAAACCCCTTCGGCTGGGGTCGGTAGTCGTACCCCAGTACATCGGCAACATCTCGAACCAGATGTTCTTCAATAAATCGTTCCGGCGCTTGGTCGATCTGTCTTCCATCAAGGGTGGCTGAGCCGTACAGTACATTTTTCGCGTGGTCTGACGGGACGCGGTCATTGAATACTCCGATGAACCGCTCGATGGCACGAATGACGCGTTGCGCTCTCGGGTCGTTCTGTCGTGTGTCAAAATTCGATTGGTCCATATTTAGGTAGTCAACGTCCAGTCGCGAGGTCGTTCAGCGTACGGCGGTCGCGGCTTCGGCTCGGGTCGCCGAAGTTCGGCGTCGACGCCGCCTTCCAGATACAGCTCGCCCCACTGTGTAATCTCGAACGTGTCGGCGTCGGCGGAGTCGATGAAGGGCTCGATTAGGTCCGCGTGAGCGAGTACACGACAGCGCTCGATCAGCTGCGCTTGGTTCGCGTTGAACTGGAGATCGGCAGCCATCGTCGCTGGGGAGGCCCACTCCTCTTCGTGGAGGTGTTCGAGGATACGATCGTCTAGCGAACACATCCAGATACCAGTCTGGCGCATCGTTAGGCAGACGCCTCGCCTTCGCCTCCATTTTCCTCATTCAATTCGGCTGCGTCAAGATCGCCGTCCAGGTACTGCTCTCCTTGAGGCGTAATAACGTAGACTCCATTTCCTAGTGCCCGAAGTAGTCCCCGCTCGGCTAACTTTTTGCACCGACGGGAAACGTGAGAGTTCGAGATATGGAAATTACGGTGATCTGCGATTTCTCCAACCCCCCCACCGTTATTCTCTAAGACGTATTCCAGGATTCGATCATCCCAGATAGTCATCCAATCTGCAGATTGCCTCATTAAATCACCATTGGGTACCATCTCAACTAATCGTACGCAATATCCCATTTACGAACATATAATACCTAGAAACATCAGCATAACATTTATGCAGAGCCTCCCCATTGGTGGAGGTACGGAGCCCGAGTGACGAACCCTCGGCTAGTGAGAATGTGTAGGAATCCCGGTCGCGGCGTTCCAGCGCCCGACCGGGTCGGGTTCTGTGAGACAGCACAGAACCATGCTGATGATGGCAACTGCGGGGCTTAAGCCCTGCGCGACGACCGACGAACCGAGCGAAAACACCGACGGGGGCTGCGCGTTCTGCCCAGCGCCGGCCGACGGCTTCGATGCCGAGCGCGGCGTCGCCGTCTGTCGCGACTGCGCGGAGGAAGAATGACGGACGACGACCTCCGCGAGGCCGTCGAGTCGCTGCCCGACGCCGACCCCGACAGCCTCGTGCAGCTCGACAGCGGCCGCGGCCACTTCGTGTTCAACGCCGACGCCGACGAGCAGGATGTCGACGAGATCGACGACGTCCTCGAAGACGCCGGCTACGAGCGCGACGGCCACCTCCCGGTGCCGGGAATGGTCCAGCAGAACTTCCGCCCGATCGAGGAGGAGGACGGCGAATGAGCGCGAGCTCTGCCGCCGAGGCCGACACCCTCGCCGATCTCACCGCTTTCCAGCGCGATCTCCTGTGGGCGCTCTCACACGAGAACGCCCGCAAAGGGCTCTCGCTGAAGGCGGAACTCGCCGACTACTACGGCGAGGAACTCAACCACAGCCGCCTCTACCAGAACCTCGACAAGCTCGTCGAGCGCAGCCTCGTCGCCAAGCAGGCGCGCGACAAGCGGACCAACGAGTACCGCCTCACCGAGTCGGCCCGCCGCGCCCTCGAAGCTCGACGCGCGTGGCAGGCGGGAGGTGACGAATGAGGTTCACGCGCATCGCGGACGGCGAGACGACCGCCTACACGGTCGGCGTCGAGCGCCTCGACCCGGACGACGATCCGGAGCTGGAGCCCGCGGGCTACCACTCGCCCCAACTCCTCTACGCGGTGATGACGTCCGGCGCGGTCGTCACGGACTACGACGTCCACCGCCTCGCTCGGAATCTACCGGGTGACGCGGGCTGGGTCGTCGACGCGCTCCGTGATCTCGACTACGACGAGTTCGACGCGCCGGAGCCAAATCCGTGACCCTACCCGTCAAAGTCGAACTGCGGACGTCGAGTGGGCGCCACGTCGAGACGGTCGAGGTCGGCCCGCTCGCGACGGACGCCGCAGCGATCGACATGGCTCGCCGGCAGGCCGGGATCTCGGGCGCCGAGTTCAACACTGGGGTGGTGCTCGCGTGAGCGACCGGCTCTGGCACTGCAGCCAGTGCGACCGGCTCGTGAACCGGTTCGTAAACGGATGGACCTGTCCGGACTGCGGCGGGAAGCCGTCGGACGGGATGCTCTCGACGGAGCGAGGGCCATGACGAGCAGGCAGGCACCGGAGGAGATGTCGGTGCGGAAGGCCGCACAGCGGTACCTCCGGCGGCGGCGAGCCGATGCCACGGAGGCGACCGTGAAGTCGTGGAAGTACCGCCTCAAGCTCTTCGTGGAGTGGTGCGAGGGAATCGGGCTCGACCACGTCGGCCAGCTTCGCGGCTACGACATCGACGAGTACTACGAGATCCGCAGCGCGAAGGTCGCGCCGGCGACGCTCGAAGGCGAGATGTGGACGATGCGGATGTTCGCGGAGTACCTCGAGCAGATCGACGCCGTCGAAGACGGCCTCAGCGACTCGGTCCGCATCCCGGACATCAACCCGGAGGACCGCGCCGACGAGACGAGCCTCTCGACGCCGGCGGCGATGAGGCTGATCGAGTACTACCGTGCGTCAGAGCAAGACTGCGCCAGCAGAGCCCACGCCTTCCTGGAGCTGGCGTGGTACACCGGAGCCCGCCAGAGCGGCCTGCGTGCGCTCGACGTCCGCGACCTGAACGCGCGCTTCGACGAGGACGAACAGAGCTGGGTGGAGTTCCGGCATCGCCCGGATACGGACACGCCGCTGAAGAACAATCGACGCGGAGAGCGGCCGGTCGGCGTCCCCGACGAGGTCGCCCGCGTCGTCAGCGAGTACGTGCGAGAGAACCGGTTCGACACGCGGGACGATCACGGCCGTAAGCCGCTCATAGCGAGCGCGAAGGGGCGGCCGACGGAGAACACCGTCCGAGTGTGGAGCTACGGCGCTACGCAGCCGTGCGTCGCCGGAGGCTGTCCACACGACAAGGACCCGGACACCTGCGAGTGGACGCAGTACGCGAACCTGAGCAAGTGCCCGTCGTCGAGATCTCCGCACCCGATACGAACGGGATCGATCACCTGGCAACTGAACCAAGGGATCCCGCCGGAGGTCGTCGCGGAGCGAGTCGACGCGACGGTGAAGACGATCGAGAACCACTACGACTGGGCCTCGAAGGAGGACCGGTGGCGGCGGTACCGAGACCGGATGGAACAGCGGCAGGACTACGTCGATCAGCTGACGGAAAACGAGGATTTCGACAATGAACTCAACTGAGCGGAACGACGGAGGAGAACAGTTTGAGCCGGCTACGAATACGGCTAGATGTACATCGTGCCGGCCCACTTCCCGCACTTTTGATCGACTCAGTCTGTGAGTGTACTCTGTCGCACGATCGCAAGCCAATGATAGGTACTCTTCGAGTAACGCACTCTTCCGCATGACCAGCAAGAAACCGCTGACACGGCTGGCAGACGACATCGCGACTATCATCCCGACTGTCGATCGAAACACCGAGGGACAGTACGGAGACGGGATCGGCTCTGAAGACGAACCGCGACAGGTGGAACTCCTCGTCGACGAGCTACAACGACACAGCTCGGCGTATGAAGGCACCCAGTTGGAGGTTCGCTATCCCGATAGCGCCGAGAGCTGCGATCTCGTTCTCCCGGACGGGACCCCGATCGAGTGCAAGCTGCTCCGATACTGGCGGGCGAACGGCGATCCGGAGGACTCGATGCCGATGCGAGTCTTCAGCCCGTTTCACGAACACACGCTGCTGAGTGACGCCCAGAAGCTGCGCGAGTCGGGGTTCGATCGAGACGGGGGACTGCTCGGGCTGTTCTACAAGCGGTCAGATGACGACCCCAAAACCGTCGTGAATCTTCCCGAACAGTATACGGCGGAGCGGATGGCCGACAAGACGGCTCACGATATCGAGTACTGGTTCGATATCGACGTCGACGTGTGTGGGGTTGCGGAGTTCGACGGCCTGCAGCATCTGGTGCAGGCGCAAGGGGCGGCGATCACGTGGCAGATCGAGTCGTAGAAGTAGCACCTTCAACTGCGGTCTGTGTGGGTGGATTTTGTCTCCATTCCCCCTGTATCGCCTATGAACACAAATTTATTCGAGGTTAGGCAGACTATCTCGGCGAGTATGTCCTGAAGGGGAAGTCTCAAAAACTAATTTCGGACCTCCCAGAACGTTTTATCACCGCTCGCGAATACCGAGAACTCGAAGACCCAGTAGAGCGGTGCTGTTCCCTCTGGTACCTCATAGGGCAGTTCGCCGCGGCGGGTTTCACCGTCGCTCAGCGGTGTTCCTTCATCGAACGCGCGGTCAAGCCCGGTTGTCGCTGTCAAGCTTTCCTGATACGTATACCCCTCGCCGTCTTTGAGCATCATCTGGAGTACCGTCGAGAACTGCTGTTCTTCTCCAGTGTTGTTCGTTATACTGATGTCGACGACAACAAACTCGTTCCCCTCGTCCGGTTCGGAAAACTGACCGAGCGATGACTCTGTGCGTACATCGTTAACAGAAACGGTAACATCCTGATAGCCGACCTCTTCGCCGAGACTGTACGTGTCGACGCCGAGGTTTTGCTCAAGATCAGCGATAGACGCTGCCTCTTCCTCTAGGTTGATGCGGGCACGGTCGATGCCACCAATGATCGAAGCGTCGAGATCGAACACCAACTGAAGCCCAGACGCATCCTCTGGCACTTCGAACGTGACCGTCCCGCGCTCAACCTCTCCGGGCGCAAACTGCCCCGCGTTGAACGTGTTGCCCCCACCACCGGTGATCGCCTGGTCGTATTGATAATCCTCGTTATCACGAAGCCGTGTCTGGAGGAGATTGCTCACTGAAACGTACCCATCGCTCACATTCTTGAGCGCGAGTGATACGACGACAAACTCGTTACCAGCGTCCGGCTCAGAGAATCGTCCGAGGCTTGAAGCTCGCTCGACGTCTTCGACGACGAGGTGGAGCTGGTCGCCTTCAACAAGTTCACCGACAGTCGCGCTTACTTGCTCTGGATCAGCGTCTTCGTTGTCGCTACCGTCAGTGCCAGAGTCAGAGCTATCCGTTGAGCTATCACTGCTATCACTGCTATCACTGCCATCGCTTGTCGGTTCCGGCTCTTCGTCAGTTTCACCGGAGCAACCGGCTAATGAGAGCGCCATACCACCAGATATTGTCGCGAGTACATGTCGCCTATCCATGTAATATAATCAGGAAGACATCTGTGGTAAATCTATGTGCGATTCTTGTCTGGTAATTCTGATGATATGTGTTTGAGTGATGGAAACACTTGCTGGATACAGAGAATGGGCGATGTTTGGTGTGATCATGCTCCTCGCATACTTTGCACAATAATTCGGCGGTCAAGAGCGGATCGCGCCGAGGAGCTCGACGCCAAGATCGAGCAGACGGACCGGCTCATCGACGAGATCGTCTACGAGCTATACGGGCTGACCGACGAAGAGATCGAGATCGTCGACGACGGCGACGCGAAGCACAAGCGAGAGCAGATCGAGACCGACCTGATCAGCGCACACTGGCTGGCGAGTAGAGAAGCGCCACGAGACCAGTTCTGATAGGTATCGGAGCTACGTGAGCGGTCTACTAATTTGGCCAGTCCTCACGGCCATGTCTATCAGTATCGCCGTCGAATTCATCTAACGGTTCATCATACAGGTAGTATTGAAGATTAGCTCCGACGTGCCAAGCGGTAACCTCTGAGTCCGTATCTTCTAACACGATTTCTGGTTGACCGTAATACGCCCCATCGCTAACACACGAACCACCGCCTTCATCGAAACCGCACCTGTCTGCGTCGTATGCGTAGGTGATAATGAAGTGAGCCTTTTCAGGCGAATCGACAGCTTGCCACCGGAAGCCGTGCTCAACGTTTAGATCATCGCGGTCCTTAGCGAAGTGATCAAGGGCAGTTTCCATTGAGCGCCGCTGGGAACTGGGTAACTGCCCCTGAACAGTTCGGAAGTAGACGTTGGTAGTATTCGGAGACACTGGACTACTCATGTTGCTCATAATATACTGCGGCTGCTGAGAGTGATTGAGACCGTGATTGTGGCCAAATTCGTGAATAATCGTATCTTCCATCCGTGGATCTGAGAGATTGTATTGGACCTCTGACTGAACAGTGGGATATGACTCCTGTGGGCCTGTGAGGTCACCACAACCGAGAATTCGTCTCTGGGTACGGTCGTGGATACCGCACCGATCGACGTTGGTGAACACGAGAGTTTGATCAGCGAGACTTTCGGTGTCAGTCCGCTCGTACTCGATCTCGTATCCCAAATATCGCTGATCGTTCTGTTCCCAATAAGTGGTAGCACTTTCAACGACGCTTGAGATATTACGATCGACGGCCGAATCGTTCACGTACAGAGTCACATTCTCTGAACCGTACGGGCTCGGGTGAATGAGAGTGAAGCCCGTGCGTTCGTTCTCACCCCCTACATGAACCTCGATATCATATTTATCCTGATCTAAGGTCAGTAGCTCAGTTTTGATATTGACGGATTTCGTCTCACCTGCCTCAAGCTGCACAGAGTCCTTGACGACACGAGTGCCAGCCACTGTGATATAGTAGTCTTCTTCGCCAGCTGCATCGCCCGTATTTTTGAAAACGACGGATCCGTTGAGTGTAGAATTGTAATCAATCTCGGTGGGAGCGTTAATCGCAGAGATTGTAATCTCGGCTTTTCCCGGGTCTGTCTCTTCGGTGGAGGCGTCCGTCTCAACGCTAGGCTGTGTCGTGTTGTCTGTCGTACCACCTGCGAATCCCCCACAACCCGCGAGTAAGAGAATAGCAACTACGGCCAGAACGTAGTGTAAACGCATTATCTAATTGGATTAGACACCCAAACATAATACTAATGAAAGATCATCGGAACATGAACGACACCGAGATAGAGTATTTGTCGACGTCGGGATCACGGACCTCACGGAGCAGGAGGCGGACCTGATCGAGCACTTCGTTCCGGTCGCCGTCGACGAGGCGGGCGGATTCGCGAACTTCCGCGAGACGGCGACGAAGACGAACTCGCTCGTCGATCGGCTGAAGGCGATCGAGTTGCCGGCTGCCGACCACGTGGCCGACGATCTGGAGAACTACCTGCGGACGAAGAAGCGTGCCGAGGAGCTCGACGTCTGCGACCTGAACGCGCGCTTCGACGAGGACAAACAGAGCTGGGTGGAGTTCCGGCACCGGCCAGACAACCGACACGCCACACAAGAACAATCGACGCGGAGAGCGATCGGTCGGCATCCCCGAAAGTCGCACGCCCGGAAAGCGACCGAAAGAGCCCTCTGTGTCACCCCCACGTCCACTGCGAGTCGAGAACGAACCGGTAGAGCCCGCTGAGGAAGATGGCTATCGCGTTGGCGACGAGGTACAGTATCTCGCCCCACTCAACGAGCGCGTAGAGGACACCGATCTGGATCGGGATCGCCGTCCCACGGACGAGGTTCGTCTTGAGCAAGCCGCTGAGATACTCGGAGACGCCGGTGTTCTGACTCGCCTTGAACGTCCACGCGTTGTTGAACACGTACGAGAGGACGATCGTGATCTCGATGGCGATCGTCGCGCCGATCAGGTAGTTCACCCCGGCCATGTCGACGAACAGCCACAGGAGGCCCATCTGTATCCCCGCGGTGAACGCGCCGACGATGACGAACCGACGCATCTGGACGGCGAACGGTCCGCTGACGAGATTGCGGATGGTCCCCCGGATCATCACCGATAGCCGAGCGCCTCGAGCCGGGCCTCGAGGTCCTCGTCGACCTCGCCATCGTCCGACGCGCCTCCCTCCCGATCCCGAAGCTCCGCGACGTGCTCGGCCGCGATCGGCGCGAACCGTTCGACGACCGCCAGCGCTTCGTCGGACGGGTCCGCGGAGAGATCCTCCTGTTGCGTGGGGTCCGAGGGCCGGTGGTACAGCTCGGTAGTGCCGTCGTCGGCGTTCTCGATGTACGCCCACTCGTCGTCGCGGACGCTGACGAGGAGGTCGCCGTCGGAAAGCGATCTGGGAATCGGCTGTTCGGTCACTTCCTCGCCCCGAACGGTGACGGAGACGACGGGGTCGTGATCGGGCGATTCGCCGCCGCTAACCGCCGACGTGAGGGATTCACCGCGCCACTCCGGAGGCGAGTCGACGCCGAGCAGGTCGGCGACGGTCGGCGGGATCGCGTCGAGACCGACGTGTTCGGACACGCGGCGACCGTCCTCGCCGGGGACGTTCACGATGAGGGGCACGTGAATCAGCTCGTCGTACAGCTTCGGGTAATGTGCGAGGTGACCGTGCTCTTGGAACTCCTCGCCGTGATCTCCGGCGACGACGATCGCGGTCTCGTCGGCGATCCCGGCCGCCTCAAGGCTGTCGAGAAGGCGCCCGACGCTGGCGTCGACCTGTCGCACCGTCGCCTGATACAGGGTCCGGAGCTCGCGAAGGGTCCGCTCGCCGACCTCCCAGCCGAGGCTCGTGCGGGTGTGGGCGTGGAGCATCCGGTGGGTGCCGAGCAGTCCGTCCGACACCTCGCGGATGTACCGCGGTGCGGGGACGTACGGCGTATGGGTGTCCATGTAGTGGACCCACAGGAAGAACGGCTCGTCGGTGTCGTCGACGAAGTCCGTCGCGGCGTCCTCGACGTCGAACATCCGCGAGGCGTCGAGGAAGGGTCGATCGTCGCCGGTTCCACGGAGCTTAGAACCGAAACGGCGGAACGGCGACGCGGCGAGCTGGATCCACGCCTCGACCGTCGGGTGCGCCGCGAGATACCGGCTGTACCGGCTCGACCCGACGCTCGTGACGAACGGCTCGAACTCGCCGAACCCCTCGGGATACCCCCAGTGGGAGGTGAGGAACCCGTTAGCGGCGTTGAAGCCCCCCGTCGCAACCCCCGCTTCGGAGAGCACCGATGCGAGCGTCCGAGCGTCTTGCACGCCGATGTCGCCGTTCCGGGCGAAGACGGGCTCAGAAGCGAGTATCGAGGGGAACGAGAACGGGGTCCAGTTACCGGTCGCGAACGACCGGTCGAAGACGGTTCCGTCGGCGGCGAGATCCGAGAGCACCGGGGAGTGTCGGTCGTCGTCGTAAGGGCCGATCGCGTCCGCCCGGAGCGAGTCGATCGTGACGAGGAGGACGTTAGACACCTCCCCATCAGGGGATGCGGTCGATGCTGTTGTGTCCGAGGTCGACGTGTCCAATGCCATGTTATGTGAGACGAGATTCTGACGCCGTCGAATCGCAGGTCGGCCCGGCTGGCCTAGCCGGGTCCCTCTCCTGGAAAGAGGGGGACGAGAACGCCCGTCGAGTCGAGGGGCCAGCGAGGCCCTGCCGGCTCGTCGGGCCACCCGTCAGAATCACTAGTATACCCGATGGCGGTCTGCCAACGGCTTGAGGATTTCGGTCGCGAAGAAGACAGCGAACACTCGGCCCGACCGAAGATAGCTATTTGACGCTCGCGCGCCGAGAAAACCGCATGAGCGACACGTCGAGCGAGCCGAGCCGCGATGGAGAGCCGGTCGGAGACCGACGCCTCGGGGTCGAGGCGCTCGACGAGGCCGTGCCGTCGGACGAGATTCCCGAAGGCGTACCGGGCGAATCGCGGGCGGTCGACGTCGGCGACGTCCGGCTCCACGTCGTCGAGGCCGGGCCCGAAGACGGGAAGCTGCTGGTCCTGCTTCACGGCTTCCCGGAGTTCTGGTACGGCTGGCACGAGACGATCGCGCCGCTCGCCAACGCCGGCTACCGCGTCGTCGTTCCCGACCAGCGCGGCTACAATCTCTCGGAAAAACCGTCCGCCGTGAGCGACTACCGGATCGACACGCTGGCTCGGGACGTGGTCGGGTTGATCGACGCGTACGATCGCGAGACCGCCGCCGTAGCCGGCCACGACTGGGGCGCCGCGGTGGGCTGGTGGCTCGCCCTCCACCACGCCGACCGCGTCTCGGAGTTCGTCGCGGTCAACGTGCCGCATCCGACCGTCTTCGAGCGCGCGCTCCGAACCTCGTGGGACCAGCGGCTCAAGAGCTGGTACGTGATCGCGTTCCAGCTCCCGAAGCTCCCCGAGGCGGTCGCCAGCGCCGGAAACTGGCGCCTCGCCGTGCGGGGGCTCCGGGACTCAAGCGATCCGGGGACGTTCAGCGAGGAGGACTTCAGACGCTACCGCCGCGCGTGGAACCGCGAGGGAGCGTTCGAGGCGATGGTGAACTGGTACCGGGCGATCGTCCGCGACCGCCCGACGCCGACGGCCGAGACCGTCGAGGTCCCGACGCTCGTGATCTGGGGCGCGAAGGACCGATTCCTCTCCACGCGGCTGGCCGGCGAAAGCGTCGATCACTGCGCCGACGGTCGGCTCCGTATCCTCGACACGGCGACCCACTGGGTCGTCCACGAGGAGCCCCACCGGGTCGCAGACGCGATCGCCGACCACGCCGATCCGCTGCCGCCGGGCGCACGGGAGTAGCGCGCCAAACGCCTTTTATATAAACGCATGCGACGACAGGGTATGACGATCGATCGATACGCAGACGCCGTCGACGGGCTTTCGCCCGCCCCCGGAGAGGTCGAGACGTCGGAACTGGCCGTCACCGACGACGTGCTCGTCAAGGCGTTCGCGCTCGGGCCGGGCGCGACCGTCGAGCCGCACGAGCACGGCGACGCCACGAACGTCTTCCACGTCCTCGAGGGGACGCCGACCCTAATCCGCGGGGACGACGAGGCGTCGCTCGCGGCGCCCGCGGTCGTCCTGAACGAGCGCGGAACCGTCCACGGCGCCCGGAACGACACCGACGAGCGCGCCGTCATCACGGCCAGCCTCTGCCCGCTCCCCTGATGGACGGCGAGATCGATCCCGACGAGCTGGCAGCGCTGCTCGATGACGGCCCCGACGGCGGCGAATCGGTGTCCGACACCCTCCGGATCGTCGACATCCGCGATCAGCGCGCGTTCGACCGCGGGCATATCCCCGACAGCGAGTGTATTCCCTTCCCGGAGCTGACGACCCGAATTGCGGAGGTGGAGGGCGCCGAGCGGATTGTCACCGTCTGTCCCCACGGCGTCGCCAGTCAACAGGCCGCCCAGCTGATCGGGAGCTACGCGGGAACGCAAGACGCGCGCGTCGAGAGCCTCCGCGGTGGCATCGAGGCGTGGGAACGCGACGCGGGCGCGTTGGTTCCGACGAACGCCGGCGAGGCCGCGACCCCGACCGAAGACGCCGACGAAGGACCTAACGCGCCCTTTTAAAGGTTTTTCCGTCCTCAGCTATTCCGCTCACCGACCGCGACGCGCGAGCGCCGCACTAGCACCGATCACCGCGACGAGCGCGACCGCGGGACCGAACCCGGGAACGTCGTCGGCGGGAATCGGGCCGTCGGTCTCGACGACCACCGTCGTCGACGCCTCATCGACCGGACCGACGACGCGCACGGTCACGTTCTCGGAGCCACCGACGCCGAGTGTTTCTCCGTCGTCGCCAACCGCGATCTCGCGTCCGACCGTCGTCTCCTCGCCAGCGTCCAGTCGCACCGGTGCGGTCGCGACCGTCTCCTCGTCGACCCGGAACTCGATCTCCCCGTCAGCAGGGACGCTCGCGTCGTTCCCGACGGTCGCAGTCGCGACGACCGACTCGCCGGCCGACACGCGATCGCGATCGGTCGAGACGCCTCGAACGAGGGGGCGCGCGGCCTCGGAGACGGAGACGGTCAAGCGCTCGCTCCCGATCCGGACTTCGTACTCGCCTGGAGATCCGAAGCGATGCTCGAAGCGCTCGACGGTCTCTTCGTCGGCGGCAAGTGTCCCCGACCGATTCTCGACGGTTTCGCCGTCGACCGAGAGCGACAGGCCGTAGCTTCCGGCTGCGCCGCCCGTGTTGGACGCGACGACCGCCGCTTCGAGCGACTCGCCGACGACGAGCTCGACCGGGTCGCGGGCGACGGTCCGGTTCCGGTACTCGCCGGTCGCCCGGATCCCGTCGTCCGCGAGCCCGTATCCGACCTGCGCCGGAGTCTCGCCGAAGGCCGTCGCGTGGGCGTCTCGGTCCCACATCTCGAGGGTCGTCCGCGTCGTGGTCAGGCGCTCGGCGTCGGCGCGGATGTCGGCCGCCGTCGCGTCGTCGGCGCCCTCTGCGGCCGCTGCCTCGACGGCGTCGAGAATGTCCTCGTTGGTGACCGGCCCGTCGGCCTCGTTCAGCTCGCGGAGGACCGTCGCCAGCGACGCGGCGCCGTCGGTCGCTGTCCGGAGGCGACGGTCGATCTCGCCGGCGACGAGTGCCCCCTTCGTGTAGTCGGTGTTCCCGTCCCACGTGTTCGGGTCCGAAAGCACCGCTGAGGCGTCGGGCTCGCGCTCGCCGCGGGCCAGCGTGCGCTCGAAGTCGTCGAAGTCAGCGGCGCCGCGGTCGAGCGCGAACAGCGCGGCGTAGTGGGTCGCGCTCGCCTCCGTGATCCACCGACCGCTCGCCTCGGTACGGTACGCCTGCCGGGTGTGGACGTACTCGTGGGTCCAGACGTCCGCGGCCGTGCCGGCGGGCTCCTCGTCTCGGACCCAGAGGTCCGCGTCGCCGGTCTGAAGCCCGCGGACACCCCACGACACCTCGCCCGTGGGCGCGGCGAACGCGACCACCTCCTCGCCGCGGGCCCCGACCTGCAGCGCGGTCGAGGCGTCGGCGAAGACCCCGAAGACCTCGTCGGGCGACGCGACGAGATTCGCGGCGTCGGGGACGATCAGCCGGTACCGCTGGCCCGCGGACTCGCGAACGTACTCCTCGTGCGGCCCGAGAAACGCCATCGACTGCGAGGCGACGCCCTCGCCGGGGACGACCGTTCTGCGATCGAGGCGGACCTGGCCCTCGTACTGTCCGGTGTACGACCACGCCGCGGCGACGCGGGGCGTCCGAACGAGCGCCCACTCGCCAGCGTCGACGAAGCGGTAGGTGCCGTCGGTCGCGAGCGGCCCTTGCCCCTCGACCGTGTCGTTCGCGGTGATCGCATACGTGAGCGAGGGCTCGGCGGTCTCGCCGTCCCACTCCCAGACCGACTCGCCGCTCTCGGCGCCGTCGACCCGCGTGAACCCGTCGGCCTCGATATCGGCGTCGTCGCCGCCGGACGCGCTCAACAGCCTCACCTCGAGCTCCGTGACGCGGTCGGGGACCGCCGCCCGCGTCGTGACGCCAACGGTCCCGCGCTCCTGGGTCTGGGTCAGCTCGTTTCGCAGCCGGATCACGTCGGCGTCGTCGCCGGTGGTCTGTGCCGTCGGATCCGCGTCGTCGCTCCCCGAGAAAGACTGGATGGGAGGGTTCGGCTCGCCGGTGGTGACGGGAGCGCCCCCGGCGACCGTCAGCGCGACGAGCAGGAGTGCGACGACCGAGAACGCGACAACGACGGCTCGAACGCCAGCAGGCGACTCGGACCGACTCGTAGGCGATTCGGACCGACTCATATGTGCCGTACCGCGCGCGCCGGGTATAGGGCTGTTCGTGGACGCGTTGACACGACACGGATCGGCGTCACGTCGGGACACCGACGCGACGCCGGACGCTTCGAAAAGTAGGGGGGAGGAGGGAGCGCGTGACAGGTCCCTCCGTGCGACAGATGTCGGTGCGAGAGGTTAGTTATGCGCGCCTTGAAAGTCTCTATTCCTGACACGTTCTTCCGCTCGCGGCTCCGAGCCTCAGATCGCGCGGATCCGCGTCGTCCAGAAGTCGCGGAAGGCGTCGTCGAGCGCCGCCCGCGGCTTCCCGGTCGCGTCGGAGACGTCAGTGATGTCGGCGTGGTTCCGAACCTCGCCGAGTACGCTGCGCTCGCCGACGACTATCTTTCGGTCGATCGGGGAGTCAGCGTCGTCGAGACCCGTCAGCGCCGCGGTTACCTTTTTGAGGTGATCGTCGATCTGGCCATCGCGTCGGCGCTCAAAGCGTCCCTGCGAGAAGCCACCCTTCGAGTGCGTCTCCTTCACGTCGGAGGTGAACCCCTCGAAGTCGACCCGCTCGTCGCCCTCGTAGACGCCGAGCGCGAAGACGTCGGACCGGACGAGTGCGAAGGCGAATCGCCCGGTCGGGCGGAACCACGACTCGTCGAGCTCGAACCGGTCGCTCCACCGATCGAACGGCGCCGGTTCGATCGGGGGTGTTAGGGCCGCGCTTACCGCTCCCGTGTCGTCGGTGACGACGACCGCGGGGGCGGCCCGTCTGACGAGTCGGGTCCGATCGCCGAACCACTCCGCGACGCTCGACGGCACCGCGTCGTCGTCCGGGACGAAGGCGGTGAGGAGCCCCTCGGGGTCGTCGCTCTCGACCGATCGGAAGCGGTCGAGCGCGTCGGTCAGCCGCGGACCGCTGAGGTCGCTGACGCGCCGGAACTCGACGGACTCCTCCTCGCCCCCGGTGCGATCGAGGCGCTCCTCCAGCGACTCGAGGCGGTGTTCGAGTTCGTTGACGCGCTCCTCGGCGCGCTGGCGGTCGGCGACGGCGTCGGACCGGCGTTCCTCCTCGGCCTCGGCGCGGCGTTCGAGGTGGCGCTTCTCCTCCTCCAACTCCTCGATCCGCTCTTTCAGCTCGGCGCGCCCGAGCAGCCTGTCGATCATACCCGAACGGCGACTCCCCGAGACCTAAAAGGTGCGTCTACGGCGGCGACCAGAGCGAAATTGTTTATAAATGACTGCGGTTGGCGCGTGCCTGCGAGAGGGCCATCGGCCCGCGAGCAGCACCGCGCGAGGGAGCCAGC
Source organism: Halorubrum shenae (assembly GCF_051194165.1). NCBI lineage: Archaea > Methanobacteriati > Methanobacteriota > Halobacteria > Halobacteriales > Haloferacaceae > Halorubrum > Halorubrum shenae. The sequence continues at coordinate 412,041 of NZ_JBLZNI010000001.1, forward strand.
CAGCGCTTATAAGCGCCGACCGACGAGGCTGGGGAGGCGTGAGGCGCGGTATGGTCGCGGGTGGGTGGGACTCAAAGGGGAAGTCGCCGGCGGCTCTGCCGCCGGCTGCCAGAGGCGCGAAGCGCCTCACTGTCACCGGCGCTACGCGCCGGTTTCAAGCGAGAGCTTCGCTCTCGCCCTGCCGCGAGGACGAAGCACGGCGCAGTAAGCACCACAGCGAGCAACGCGAGCGAGGAGCGCAACGAGCCGCGCGAGTCGTCGCGGCTGGGGCTTTGGAGGTGTTCACCGCTGATCCGCCAGCAACTACTTATACGCAAACGGCTAAGGTAGTAGAGAAAACTACCGAGTTAAAAATCGCTTATAACCGATCACCGAAAACGCCGATACCGCAACTCCCAGAGCCAACACCCGCGCACTACGCGTTCACGTACGGCTCCCAGCCCTCCCAGCGCAACAGCGTTTCGGCGCAGTCGGCGTCCGCTAACAACACGTTCCGTCGGTCCGGGAGGGTGTCGTCCGCGAGTACCTGAGGGATCGCGAGCGTGCCGCTCGGTACGTCCTCGTCGCCGCCGACCGGGATGTGGCTGCCGTCGACCTTCATGACGAGGGGCGCATCGAGTCGCTCGACGCCCTCGCCGTCCGCGTACAGCTGCTCGTTGACGTGTTCGTGGTCCGCCCGTTGTATGACGGCCCGATCGCCGTCGTGGGGTTCCACGTACAGTTCCCCCAGGTAGTAGCCGCTTGAGAATCGCTCGAACATTCTATGCGTGATACTGTCTGGCACGGCCATACATAAGTGTTTCTCGGGTGTGACAGCGTGTGAGAGTCAGACGATGCAACCGTCGGCGTCAGTACAGAACCGATCGCCCGTCCGCGGCAGTTCCGCCCCGCTGTCCGGGCTCACTTCCGCCACCCGGCTTCACTTCCGCCGCCGGAGCCTCACTCCGCGTCCGACTGCCGCGCGACCTCGTGGCGGCCGAACCCGTACCGCAGCCGGTTCGCGAGTCGCCGCGAGAAGCGCCCCTCGTTCCGGGAGTCGAACCGCTCCGCGAGCGCCTGATAGATGATCGGCACCGGCACCTCCTGTTCGAGCGCCTCCTGCACCGTCCACGTGCCCGTCGAGCCGCCCGCGACGTGGTCGGCGACGTCGCCCAGATCCGACCCCTCCTCGTGGAACGCCTCCTCGCACAGCTCCAGCAGCCACGACCGGATCACGGCGCCGTTGTTCCAGGTGCGCGCGACGGTCTCCATGTCGAGGTCGTAGCGCCCCTCGGTGAGCAGTTCGAACCCCTCGCCGTACGCCTGCATCAGCGCGTACTCCACGCCGTTGTGGACCATCTTCACGTAGTGGCCCGCGCCCGACTCGCCCATGCGATCGTGGCCGGCGGGGCCGGTCGCGACCGCGTCGAAGACGGGGACGAGCGCCTCGTAGGCCCACGCCGGGCCGCCGACCATGAGCGAGAAGCCTTCCTCGGCGCTGGCGGGACCGCCCGACGTGCCGCAGTCGAGGTACGCGGCGTCCGTCTCCTCGCCGCGCCGGACCGACTCCTGAAACTGCGAGTTCCCGCCGTCGACGACCACGTCGTCGGCGTCGAGATGCGGCTCCAGGTCCGCGAGCGTGGCGTCGACCGCGTCGCCGGCCGGGACCATGAGCCAGATGCGCTTGCCGTTTTCTGCGCCCGACCCGTCGAGCCGATCGCAGAGGTCCGCGACCGAGTCCGCTGGTTCCGCGCCCGCCTCCGCCGCGGTCGCCGTCGCCTCCGCCGAGAGGTCGAACGCGACCACGTCGTGGCCCGCGTCCATCGACCGATTTGCGACGATCTGCCCCATTCGCCCAAGTCCGATAACACCGAGTTCCATGCGCGAGGGGTGGCGACCGGTCGCCGTAGTGGTTCCGGTTCGAACAGCGTTCCCCTGCTGCCCCGAACACCCGCTGACGGGCCGGCCGCACCGACCATCGACGCCGACCACCAAACGACCGTTGCGACGCGCCGCTACTTATAAACCCGAAACATATGAAGGGGCAGCGGGAGGGTTCACCGATTCGTACCCTACGCATGACCAAACTGACGCTGCGGCTCGACTTCCCGAGCGGCTCGTGGCTCGGTGACGCGTCACGGGCACAGCCGAACGCGACGCTTCACGCGATCGACACGATCGCTGCCGGAGAGGGAGCGGTCACCGCGGTCGCCGTCGCCGGCACCGAGCGCGCGGCGACGGTAGCGGCAGTGCGCGAACACGACCGTGTCGAGCGAGTCGACATCGTCGACCGAACCGGCCCGATGACGAGGGTTCGCGTTCTCGCGCCCGCGCCGCCGCCGCACGTCGCGGCCGCGCGTGAGGCCGGGCTCCCGATCGAAGAGTCGGTCGCGGTGACTGACGGGCGCGCAACGCTCGACGTGGTCGGCGAACGCGATCGCCTCACCGCCTTCGGCCGCCGGCTCACGGAGGAGGGAGTCACTGTCGGGATCCGGGCGAGCGACGCCGACGCGGAGCCGACCCTCACCGACGCCCAGCGCGACCTCGTTCTCGCCGCCGTCGCAGCCGGGTACTACGACACCCCGCGGAAGTGCACGCTCACGGAGCTCGCCGAGGCCCGCGACCTCGCGAAGTCGACGTGCAGCGAGACGCTCCACCGCGCCGAGGGACGGGTACTACAGCGGTTCGTGGCGGCCGAATACGACGGCGAGCGCAGCGAGAGGCGCAAAAGTCAGATCGGCGACGATCTCGACCCGGAGCGCGAGAGCGACCCAGTGGAGTCGGTTGGAGTGGCCGCCTCAGAGCCGTGACGAGGCCGGTCAGTTGACCGGTCGATTCACTTAAAAACGAGGTCGAACGGCAGCGAAACTTTCGGTTTCGAGGCCGCTACTCTCCGTCGAGCGCCTGCCACGAGAGCCGCGGGTCCCGCGCGGCGCCCACCTGATCGATCCGACTCGCGGCGGTGCGGTTCGGGGCCGTATCGAGCGCCTCGTCAGAGTCGGCGTACGCGAGGTTGAACGCCTCCGCGAGGTCGTCGAGCGACGACTGCCCCTCGATCTCCGTCGGCTCCGTTAACATCGCCTCGGGGACCATTTCCGGCCACTTCGTCGTCGGCGGATGGACGCCGAAGTCGAGCATGCGCTTCGCCACGTCGGCGGCGTCGCGGTCGCCCGCGGTCGCCGCGAACTCGTGGTGGAAGGGGCCGTACGGCACGTCGAGGTCGATCCGCTCCGCGAGGTAGTTCGCGTTGAGCACCGCCTTCGCGGCCGCATCCGCGAGCCCTTCGTCGCCGAGACGAGCGATGTAGGCGTACGTTTTGACGAGGACGAGCCAGTTGCCTCCGAACCCGTGGACCTTTCCGATCGTGTTGTCGGGCTCGAAGGGCTCGTAGCCGCTCCCTTCGTGCGCCTCCCGGACGCGCGGTGAGGGGAGGAACTCGGCGAGTTCGTCGACGACGCCGACCGGGCCGGCGCCCGGACCGCCGCCGCCGTGTGGGGTCGCGAACGTCTTGTGAACGTTGTAGTGCATCACGTCGAACCCCATGTCGCCGGGGCGGCCGCGACCGAGCAGGGCGTTGAGATTCGCGCCGTCGTAGTAGAGCAGCCCGCCCGCGTCGTGGACGATCTCGGCGATCTCGGTGATGTCGCGCTCGAAGAGGCCGACGGTGTTCGGGTTGGTCAACATGAGCGCGGCGGTGTCGTCGCCGACGGCCGCCTCCAGCGCCTCGACGTCGACCCGTCCGTCGTCGCCGGAGGGGAGTTCGACCACGTCGTAGCCCGCCATCGCGGCGGTCGCGAAGTTCGTCCCGTGTGCGGAGGCGGGGATCACGACCTCGGACCGGTCGTTGCCGTGGTGTTCATGGTACGCCTTCGCGACCGCGATGCCGGTGAACTCGCCGGCGGCGCCCGCGGGCGGCTGGAGCGTGACGGCGTCCATCCCGCCGATCTTGCCGAGGTACTCTTGAAGCCGGTACTGCAGTTCGAGGTTCCCTTGTGCGGCCCGCGCCGAGCGGTCCGGGTGGATCGCCGCGTTCGGGTCGGCGGCCACGTCCTCGGTGAACTTCGGGTTGTACTTCATCGTACAGCTCCCGAGCGGGTACGGCCCCGAGTCGATCGCCCAGTTCATCTGCGAGAGTCGGGTGTAGTGGCGGGCGATCTCCGGCTCGGAGGGCGCCGGCAGCGTGAGCTCCTCGCGCGTCAGCTCGTCGGGCAGCGGCGACGCCTCACGCACGTCGACGGTCGTCTCGTCTTTCTCCGAGAGCAGCGGCTCGTGAACGTCCTCGCCCTCGCGGGCGTAGTCGGCCTGATCGTGGATCACTCAGATCACCTCCTCGAAGGCGGCGACGAGCCCGTCGGTTCGCTCCGCGTTCAGGTCGGTGACGCACACCTGGAGCAGGTGTTCGTCGATCGCGTGGACCGCGAACCCCTCCGTCTCTAAATCACCGGCGATGGCCGCCGCGGGCTGGTCGACGCGCACGACGAACTCCCGGACGTGGTGTCGGTCGTGGACCGGCGCGGCCGCCCCCTTCACCTCCGCGATCCGGTCGGCGAGCGCCGCCGCCTCCCTGACGCAGTCGTTCGCGAGTTTGACGAGCCCGTCGGGGCCGAGCGTCGCCGCGTGGATCGCCGCGCGGAGCGCGACCCACGCCTGGTTCGTGCAGATGTTCGAGGTCGCTCGCTCCTTCCGGATGTGCTGTTCGCGCGTCTGGAGCGTGAGCGTGAACGCGCGGTCGCCCGCGGCGTCCTCCCCGGCCCCGACGAGCCGCCCCGGCACCTGCCGGAGGAACTCGTCGCTACAGGCGAAGAGGCCGAGGCCCATCCCGTAGGCGGTGGGCAGCCCGAGCGCGCCCGCCTCGCCGACGACCACGTCGGCGCCGACGCTCGCGGGCTCTTGGAGCACCGACAGCGAGACCGGATCCGATCCGAGCGTGAACAGCGCGTCGGCGTCGGCCGCGAGGTCACCGATGTCGGCGAGTCGCTCCTCGATACAGCCGCGAACGGTGGGATTCTCGGCGTACACCATGACGACGTCGTCACTGACGCGGTCTGAGAGCGCGTCGACGTCGGCGTTCCCGTCGGCCATCGGGTACGACTCGACGGTCAGGTCGGCGCCCGCACAGTAGTTTTCCAGCACCGCGCGCTTCCCCCCGCGGAGGTGTTCGGGGACGAGGACCACGTCACCTGAGGTCGATCGGACCCGGTCGGCGAGCGTCGCCGCCTCGCCGAGCGCGGTGGCCGCGTCGTACATCGAGCAGTTCGCGACCGGGAGCCCCGTCAGCTCCACGAGCATCGACTGGTACTCGAAGAGCGCCTGCAGGAACCCCTGTGACACCTCCGGCTGGTACTGGGTGTAGCTCGTGAGGAACTCCGCGCGGTCCGCGAGGTGGTCGACGACGCTCGGCACGTAGTGGCCGTAGTGTCCCCGACCGAGGAACTCGACGAGGTCGTCGTTGCGCGCGAAGATCCGCGAACACTCCCCGCGGATCTCTCGCTCCGAGCGCGGCTCGATGCCGAAATCGCCGTTGAACGCGACGGCGTCCGGGATGTCGAACAGCGCCTCCTCGTCGTCGACGCCGATCGCCGAGAGCATCGCCGCGGTCTCGGCGTCGGTGTGAGGTGCGTACGGCGTGCCGCCGGTTCCGCTCATCGGATCGCTCCCGCGAGTCTGTCGTCGCTCTGTCGTCCGGTTCCAAGTCGTCGGTCGAAGGGTGGCGTGGTCATGGTCAGATATCCACTGGTGGTTCCCGCTGTGGGACCCGGTCGCTACGCGATCTGGTCGTCGTACTCGTCGGCGCCGAGGAGCCCCTCGGCGTCGCCGCCCTCGACGGGGGCCACTTCGAGCAGCCACCCGTCCCCGTACGGGTCCTCGTTGACGAGTTCCGGCCGGTCGAACAGCGCCTCGTTGACGGCGACGACCTCGCCGGACACCGGCGCGTAGAGGTCAGAGACGGCCTTGATCGACTCGACGACGCCGAACGCCTCGCCGCCGGCGACCTCGTCGCCGACCTCGGGCAGCTCGACGAACACCACGTCACCCAGCTCGTCCTGTGCGAAGTCGGAGACGCCGATCCGAACGGTGTCGCCGCCGGTCGTCGCCCACTCGTGCGATTCCAGATACCGCCTGTCGTCGGGTACTTCGAAGCTCATTGGTCAGGTTTCGTCGCGGTCCGCCTCCGGACCCGGCACGGAAGCGCGCCACCAGCGTGGAATCCGACCAGTCGGTCGGCTACGGCCGGAATCCGGGGTCGAAACGCGGTCCGCGACACGCGTATGCCACCCTTCTGACGACGAGGAAATAAAAGGTATGTTCGCGGCGGTCCTGAGGTCAGTTCAGGTCCACCGGTCAAGCCCGGTCTGGACCTGTGACTCCGCGATGCGCTCGAACCCGCGCGCCACCTCGTCGGCGGCGACGCCCCACTCGTCGACGACGTACTCGCGGGCGGCATCCACGTCGGGGTTCACCGCGGTATCTACGTCCACGTCCGTCGCCGGCGGGTCCATGAACAGCTCGCGAATCGCCTCTGCGTTCGGCATCTCGACGCCGCGCGCGTCGAGGACGCCCCACAGGTCGCCGTGCTCCCGCACCGCCTTCACCGCCGTCTTCGGACCGATCCCGCGAACGCCCTCGTTGAAGTCGGTCCCGCAGAGCATCGCGGCGTCGACGAGGCCCTGCCGGTCGAAGCCGAGGTCGTCGAGCGTCGCCGCGAGGTCCATCAGCTCCGGGTCGCCCTTGCTCGTGAGCTGACGGAGCGTCGTGGGTGCGCCGAACAGCAGCGTGTCGTAGTCCTCGCTGCCGGCGTGGTCGACGGTCCCCGTCGCCGCCATCCGCGCGCACTGCGCTTCTCCTTCCGCCGGCGCCTCGACAATCGGCACGTCGAGCAGCCGGAGCAGCTCGCGGGTCGTCTCCTGAATCGTGTCAGTGAGCCGCTGCGTCCGAGCCTCCAGCCGCGCGGCCTCGACCGCGTCGCCGCGCTCCGCGGCGGCAGCCCGACGCTCTTCGGCCTGCTCGCGCTTCTCGCGGCGGTCGGCGACCTCGTCGGCCTTTAAATCGGTCACCGCCCCGTCGAACACCATCACGGGGATCAGGTCGTGCTCGAAGAACTTCGGGAGCCCCTGGACGACCCCGATCAGGTTGGCGACCTCGACGCCGTCGGCGGTGGTGTACGTCTCGTCTGCGGTCCACTTCACCGTCGCCGTGAGGTACCGGTACAGCCAGTTGTGCGCGTCGACGGCGACGACGCTTCCCTCGATCTCCGTGAAGGCAACGTCGCGGATCGCCGCGAGGTCGCGCAGGTCCGCGTTTCCCATCATCGATCGGTCGTCGTCGCGGCTCTTAAAGGGTCGATTCGCGGTGTCGGCTCGCCGACCGGCGGACACGGCTTTCGCGGGCCACCGGATACGCCCCCGCCTGCCGGCTTGTGGAGCGTTTATGTGTCTGAACCGACTACCGATCGGCACTGAATGGTCTCGCCGTTCGATGTGTTGGGTGTCGACGAGGACGCCGACGAGGCGACCATCGAGCGTGCCTACCGCGACCGCGTGAAGAGGGCCCATCCGGACCAGGGCGGGACCCTCGAGGAGTTCCAGCTCGTCAGGCGCGCCTACCGCGAACTCGACGAGCGAGACCGAAACGGCGGTGGCGACGAGACGGATCCCGCCGATATCGACCTCACTGACGACGACGGCGAGGCCGACGCGGTGCAGCCGGTTCGCGTCGAGTTTCTCGACTACGAAGCGATCGACGACTACGGCTGGTCGCTTGACGACGAGGACCTGTTCCGGAAGGCGTCGCACGCCGACCTCGACGAGGCGGCGCACGGCCGACTGCTGGTCAAACCGGACGAGAGCCTGCTCGAAGCGGCCGAGAACCGCGGGTTCGGTTGGCCCTTCTCCTGTCGCGGCGGCGCGTGCGCGAACTGCGCCGTCTTCCTCGTGGACGGAGAGCTCTCGCAGCCGACCGACCACATCATGCCCGACGATCTGGCAGAGCGGGGGTTCCGGCTCTCCTGTAGCGGCTACCCGGTAAGCGACGAGCTCAAGGTCGTGTTCAACGTCAAGCAGCTGGCCGAACTCGACGATCTCATTCTTCCGCCGGGACCGTTCACTCGGCGATGACTTCCGGGGAAGGCCTCGGATCGCGGAGCCTCCTCAGAACGACTCGGCGAGGGCCGCGACGACCGCGTCCTCGACCGCGTCGCGCTCCCCGGAGAGGAACTCGATTTTCCCCTCGCGGAGGCCGGCGGTGGCGACGTCGGCGTTCGGCGCCAGTTCGGCCGCGCGCTCGGCCACGTCACGGACAGAGACGTCCGCGGTGGTCCGAACGTACAGCTCGTCCATCCCGATGCCGACCGTCGCGTACGCCTCGCCGTTGGCGTTCCGTCGGTGGAGGTCGTCGAGCAGGAGCGGCGTCGGCGGGAAGTCGTAGCGGTGGGTGTAGCCGTCGGTGTCGAGGACGGCGAACTCGACTCCGTCGACCGCCTCTGTGATGGTGTTCTCCGTCGCCGTCTGAACCTCCGTCTCCAGCTTCTCGCGGAACTGCTCGGAGACGTGGGCCGCGAGGTTGCCGCCGTCCTCGAAGAGGAGGTCGGCGACGAGTTCCCGTTTGTCCTGGTACGACTGGTAGTACGCCTCTAAGGCGACCGCTTCGCGGAGCTCCGCGACGCGCTCGGCGTCGTAGCCCGCGTCGCGAGCGAGTTCGACGTAGCGGTCGGGGGTCTCCGCCCAGTAGCTCACCGCCGGTAGGTGACGGAGGTCCTCGCGGACCTCGTCGTTGACTGCCGAGGCCAGCGAGGCGACGAGCGCGCCCGTCGAGAGGTCGGCGTCGACGCCGTCGATCTGCGGCGAGACGAGGGTGTCGACCGCGTCGCGCGTCTCGGGGTCGGCGACCTCAGCGTCGACGACGACCGCGTCGACGCCGTAGACGGACAGCAGGTCGATTCCGTCGGCCGACTCGGTCGTCGAGCCGGTGCCGACCAGCAGGAACAGCGGGAGCTGCTCGTCGTGGCGGTCGCGGTCCTGCAGCATGCGGGTCGCGTCGTTCGTCGCCGCGTCCATCCCGTACACCGGGTCGTCGAGCGGGCGGCGGGTGAAGTAGTGGTACTCCGCGTCGCTTTTCGCGTGCTCCTCGCGGATCAGCGGGAGGACCGCGCGCTCGACCGCGGCGCCGGCGACGTAGCCGTCGGCGGTGGCCGGGTGGCGCACGACGATCGGGCGCGATTCGAGGACCGCGCGGCGGATCGCCTCCGCGGCGTCGAGGAGCCCGTCAGCGAGCTCAGCGACGGTCTCGTCGCCCGCGAGCGGCTGGAGTCCGTCCGGGCGAGCCTCTGCGGTGAGCGCCTCGGCGAGCCGGCGGCGGACGGCCTCGGCTTCCTCGCCTTCCAAGAGGACGAGCGCCTCGGCCTCGACCTGCACGTCGCCCCGGTGGCTTTCGACTTCGCCGTCGATCCGCACCGTGTCGCCGACCTCGACGTCCGGGTACGCGCGAACGCCCGGTTTGACGAACGCGGCCACGTCGACGACGCCGGTCTCGTCGCGAACTTCGAAGACGGTCGGCCCGCCGGTCTGCCGGACGCTCACGACCTCGCCGTCGATCCGCGCTGCGTTGCCGACGGCGTCCGCGAGAGTGCCGATATCGATTCGTTCGCGGGCGTCTTCGAGGTCGTCTTCGTCGTCTTCGGCGGTCGCGTCGGCGTCGGCTTCCTCTGCCTCTGCGACGTCCTCGGTTCCGTCGACTTCTTCGTCTCCATCGGATTCGGAGACGTCGTCGTCATCAGCCTCAGCCTCTGGCTTACCGTCGACTTCGTGTATCTCGTCCGGCTCGTCCGGTTCCTCGGTCTCGCTCGGCTCGTCGACCGCGGCAATCTTGTCCACTCCGACCGATTCGCCGTCGCTTGTGTCCGCCGGCTCGTGGTCGCTCTCGTCCGCTGCGACCGGTTCCGCGTCGGTCCCCGCGTCCGGCTCCTCGTCTTCTTCGTCGCCGTCTTCCTCGGGGAGATGTTCGGCGTCGCCGTCTTGCACGAGTACGCCGCGGAACTCGCGGTCGGCCTGCCGGATCGACCACGCGAGGTCGATGTTCCCGTTGTCGCGAACGCCTTTCACCTGCACGAACACGTCGTCGCCCGGCTCCCAGTCGAGGGTGTCGAGTCGACGGTCGAGCTCAGAGCGGTGAAGGAGTCCGGTCACGCCCGGCGCGAGATCGACGAACACGCCGAATTCGGCGTAGCCGTCGACGACACCGCGATAGAAGCGGCTCGGAACGATCTGATCCGGGGAGTTGCCTCGGAAGTCGAACACGACGTCCTCCTGGTGCGGATCGCAGATGCGACCGCCGCCGTCAACGTCGACGCCACAAATGATACAGGATCCCATTTGAATACACCGAGAGCCTCGGGCCTAAAACGGTTGTCGAAACCCTCCCGGGAGTGAACGGCCGGATCTACCCTCGGCGTGGTCGGGTTCGGTGCCCGATCGCAGCCTCACCCGATCAGCGTTCGGACCGCGGCGACGGTACGGTAGCCGACGCCGTATCCGAGGAGCGCAGGTGGGATGCCGGCGAGTAGCGTGCGAGCCGGGGTCGTCCCGTGAACGGTGCGGAATCCGATTAACAGGAGCACCGCCGCATAGGCCCCACAGACGACCCGCAGCTCGGGGATCGGCGGGCCGGCCAGCGCCATCGGCGAGCTGGCGTACGCGACCACCTGTACCGTCTCGCTCACGCCGCCCCGATCGCGCAACGCGAGACCGCCGTCGAGTTCGACGCTGGCGAGGATCACCGACACCGTCGCGACCGCGGCGGTCAGGTGGAGCCCGACGGGCGCGAGCAACACGACGACGAGGAGGAACAGAATGGTCGCGGAGACGGGCACGGACACGACGATTCCGGGGACGACTCCCGGGTCAGAGACGATCCATCCGAGCGTGTAGACGGCGGCGACGGCGACGGCGAACGTCAGCGCCGGAGCCTGATCGCCGGGTGCCACGCCGTTCGCGAAGAGGCGACGCGGCCGGACAAGCACCTCGAACCACGCCCGAGCGAGCGCGCGCGGCCCACGTGCCCGGCCCCCCTTCGGCTCTTCGAACCACGATGTCACGGTCGCCTTTCGGGCGGGTGGAATAACGGCGTTCCGGTTCGCGTCGGGAACGCTCACAGTCGGGCCCCGCCGGTCGTGTAAACCCTCGGTTCCGTTATCTCGTCTGATAGCCGGCGCGTAAAGGCTTATACCGCGCTTCTTCGAGTTTTGGATGAATGAGTGCGTTCCGGAACGACGAACGGGGATTCACCCCGCTAGCCGGCTCGGGGATGCTCGTCGGCATCGTCGTGGTGCTCTTAGCACTGGTCGGCGCCGCGGTCTTCGGGATGATCGACGGGGTCGCGCCGCCGGACGCGGAGTTCCAAATCGAGAAAAACGGGAGCGATGTGGTGGTCGTCGCTATCGGCCCCGAACCGGTGGCGGCCGAAGAGCTACACGTTCGCGGTGAGGACCCGGACGAGGCGGTCGAGTTCGGCGCGTGGCCCGGTGGCGGGGTCGTCCAACCGGGCGATCGGGTGACCGTTCCCAACGCCACCGGCAACGAGGACATCGAGATCGTCTGGGAGCCCGTCGCCTTCGACACCCACGAGACGCTCGGGACGTACAGCGGCGAGGACTCGGCGATCGAAGGCAGCGCCGGACGGGACCCGCTGGGCGCGACCGGTATTTAAAATCCCAATCGGGGGCTACGCCGCCGCCACCCCTACTCGACTGACACCCACTCGCCGCGCTCGTCGGCACGGGCGATCGCGTCGAGGAGCGTCTGGACCTTGTATCCCTGTTCGAACGACGGCTCGAACGCGTCGCCCGCAGCGACCGCGGAGAGGAACTCATAATTTTCGTGGACGAACGTGTGTTCCCACCCGATCACGTGACCCGGCGGCCACCAGTGGTCGACGTACGGGTCGGTCTCGTCGGTGACGAGCACGGTCTGGTACCCGCGATCTCCCTCGCGGAGCACCTCCAGTTCGTTGAGCCGCTCTAAGGAGAACGTCAGGCTCCCCTTCGAGCCGTGTACCTCGATCGTGTGATCGTTTTTGTGGCCCTCCGCGAAGCGGGTCGCCTCGAAGGTTCCCATCGCCCCCGACTCGTAGGCGACCTGCGCGGAGTAGGCGTCGTCGACGGTCACGTCGCGATACTCGTCGATGTCGCCCGCCCCGTCGTAGACCGGCCGCTCGTCGACGAACGTCTGCAGGTGGCCGGAGATCCGGTCCACCCCGCCGACCGCGTCGCCGACGAGGAAGTCGGCGAGGTCGAGCGTGTGCGCGCCGAGGTCGCCGAGCGCGCCGGAGCCCGCCATGTCGGCGTCCATCCGCCACGCCCACGGCGCCTCGGGGTTGACGAGCCAGTCTTGGAGGTACCGTCCGCGGATCTGTCGGATCTCGCCCAGTTCACCGTCCTCGATCAGCCCCTTCGCGTAGCGGATCGCGGGGACGAACCGGTAGTTGAACGCGGTGCCCGCGGGCACCTCCGCCTCCGCGGCGGCGTCGCGCATCGCTCCGGCCTCGTCGAGGGTCGGCGCGAGGGGCTTCTCACAGAGGACCGGAACACCCGCCTCGAGGGCTGCGATCGACGGCTCCGCGTGGACGTGGTTCGGCCCGAGGTTGTAGAAGACGTCCACCTCGTCGATGGTCTCCTCCCAGTCGGACGCGGTGTGTGTAAACCCGAACCGATCCGCGGCGTCCGCGAGCGCCTTCTCGTCGCGCCCGACGAGCGTGTGGCGCTCGACCTCGGGCGCGTCCGGGAAGAACATCGGGAGCCGCGCGAGCGCGTTCGAGTGCGCCTTGCCCATGAATCGATACCCCAGCACGCCGATGTTGAGTGGGTCCTGTGTCATTGGTTTGCCCTCCGCTTACTCTGCCCAGTAGGCGTCTCCCGGCCGCGTCTCGAAGACGGCGCGGTCGAGCACGTCGACCGCCTTCTCTAACCCCTCCCGCGCGGAGGTGAGCGAGTCCTCGTGTTCGATCGACAGCGCGCCCTCGTAGCCGACCATTCGGAGCGTCGAGACCACGTCTTTCCAGTGACCCTCGTCGTGGCCGTAGCCGATCGACCGAAACAGCCACGAGCGGTCGGCCTCGTCGGTGTAGCTCGTCGTGTCGAGCACGCCCTTCACGCGGGCGTTCGCGTCGTACACCTTGGTGTCCTTGGCGTGGACGTGGTGGATCGCGTCGTGGTCGCCTAAAAAGCGGATCGCCTCGGTCACGTCGATCCCCTGCCAGTAGAGGTGTGAAGGATCGAAGTTGGCGCCGACCCGCTCGTTCGTCGCCTCCCGCAGCGCGAGCATCCCGGTCGGCTCGTACACGAGCATGTTCGGGTGCATCTCGATGGCGACGTCGACGCCGTGCTGCTCGGCGTGTTTCGCCAGGTCCTGCCAGTACGGGACCGCGACCTCGTCCCACTGGTAGTCGAGCGCGTCGGCGTGTTCACTCGGCCACGGTGCCGTGACCCAATTCGGCGTCGAGTCGCCGGGCGCTCCCGCCGGAAGGCCGGAGAAGCAGGTCACCGTGCCGACGTCGAGCTGGTCGGCCAGTGCGATCGCTTCGCGGAGCTCTCGGTCGGCCTCGGCGGCCTGCTCCTCGTCCGGATGCAGGGGGTTGTTGTGGGTCGCAAGCGCGGAGATCCGGAGACCGTGTTCGTCGAGCAGCTCATCAAGCGCCGCCTGTGCGGCGTCGTCGCCGAGGAGCGCCTCGCGGTCAACGTGGTCCTCGCCGGGCCACCCGCCGACGCCGAGCTCAACCGCGTCGACGCCGAGTTCGTCGAGGTACGCGAGGGCGCCGTCGACCGGTTCGTCGCCTACGGGAACTGTTAGCGCACCGATATCCATGTCGGGAACTCCTCGGAGGGCCAAATTAAAGCTTCAGGAAACTGTCGAGATACTGTCCGAAGTTTTATGACTGTCTTTGTGAATGACATATCTATGCGATTCGGGACTGCGTTCAAGAAGGCGCTGAAGTACCACGCGGTAGCATCTCTCCCGACGTTTATCGGCGGCGCGATCGTGGCCGTCGCGCTGTGGATCGGGCTTATCGAACCGGCAGTGGCGTCAGTTGGAGGGGCGACGGGTGGACCGCAGCAACTGCTTCAGGCGGTGATCGCGGCGCCGATGAATATTCCGCTCCTCGCCGGCGGCGTCGTCGGAGGGCTCGTCGTCCGGCGCGTCGGTCGCACGACACTACTCTTCCGCATCCACGGAACCGGCGTCATCAACACCGTGGAGCGCGAGGTGGTTCCTGACCAGACCCCCGCGGAGCGGTCCGCTTCTGACGAGCAGTCGGGAGAGACCGGTTCAGCCGGGGGATCGTCCACGACGGCGACATCGGCCGATGAGACTACCCCGAGCACACCCACCGCTGACGGCGGCCGAGGCGTCGAAGCGGACGAGAAGGGGGTTGCGGACGGGAGCGAAGGGGCCGACGACGGGAGCGAAGGGGCCGACGACGAAGGGACCGCAGCAAGTTCCGTCGAGAGCGGACCGCGTACAGAACGCTGAGTCGAACGGCGACGCGCCGGGGTTGCCCCGAGTGTGGGAGTCGCTTGTCGCTCTCCGCGACCGCCACACCACATGAGGTTTTAACGGGTGGAGCGCGTACGATGGGTATGGGAATTCTCTCTCGCGCCTCCTACGTCGTCCGCTCGAAGCTGAACGCCCTCCTCAACCGAGCGGAGGACCCGACGGAGTCGCTCGACTACTCGTACGAACAGATGCGCGACGAGCTCCAGGACGTGAAACAGGGAATCGCCGACCTGACGACCCAGAAAAAGCGCCTGGAGATTCAAAAGCGCAAGCTGGACGAGAACGTCGAGAAACACAACCGACAGGCCCGCGAGGCGGTGCAGCAGGACCGGGACGACCTCGCGCGGAAGGCCCTCGAAAAGAAGAAATCGAAGATGTCCCAGATCGAGGAGCTAGAGGGTCAGATCGCGGACTTGAACAACACACAGGAGCAGCTCGTCGAGAAGAAGAACAAGCTCCAGAACCGCATCGAAGAGTTCCGCACGAAGAAGGAGACGATGAAGGCCCGCTACGAGGCCGCGGAGGCGTCATCACGCGTCTCTGAGGCGATGACGGGCGTCGGCGACGAGATGGAGGACGTGAGCCGTTCCATCGAGCGCGCCGAGGAGCGCACCGAGGAGATGGAGGCGCGCGCGGAGGCGATGGACGAGCTGGAGGACTCCGGCGCCTTCGAGGACGCGCTCTCGGACAAGGACAGCATCGACCGGGAGCTGGACAGCCTCTCGACGAACAGCGAGGTCGACGCCGAGCTGGAGACGTTAAAAGGCGAACTCGGCAAAGGCGAGCCCGCGAGCGACGACGGAGAGGCGAGCAGCGACGAGGAGATCGACGACGAGCTGGCGGACATCGAGTCGGAGATCGACAGCGACGACCTCGAAGCTGACCTTGACGGGGACGCCGACGCCGACGAGGAGGTCGACGTGGAACTGGAGGAGTCCGAGGCCGACGCCGACGAGCAGCGGAACTGACGCGTATAAACCGCGAGCTGACGCGCTACTGCTCCGCGCTCGGTCGCGCGCCCGTCCCCGCCCGCTCTTGTTCCCCGAGCCGGATCTCGCCGTTTTCCATCCCGATACCGTCGTACGAGTCCTCGGCGAGCAGCAGCGACCCGTCGAGATCGGCGTAGTCGAGCAGGGGCCCGAGCTGTGCGGCCGCTGCGATCGACGCGTTCGACTCGATCATGCAGCCGCACATCACTTCCAGTCCGTGAGCGCGCGCGGCGGCGATCATCCGCCTCGCCTCCAGCAGCCCGCCGGTCTTCATCAGCTTCAGGTTCGCGATGTCGCAACGATCGGCGATCGCGGGAATGTCCGAGAGCGTGACGCACGACTCGTCGGCGGCGATCGGGAGCGCGGACCGCTCGTAGACGAACCGGAGCCCCTCGGCGTCCTCGGCGGGCACCGGCTGCTCGACGAACTCGATGTCGCGCTCGGCGAGCCACTCGCTCTTTTCGACCGCCTCGCGGGGGGTCCACGCCTCGTTGGCGTCGACGCGGAGCCGGGCGTCGGGCGCTGCCTCGCGGACCGCGTCGATCAGCTCGCGGTCGCGATCGGTCCCGAGCTTGACCTTGAGGATCGAGTAGCCGGCATCGACCGCGGCCGCGGCCTTCTCGCGGACGCGCTCCGTCTCGTCGAGCCCGACCGTGTAGGAGGTCTCGGGCGCAGCCGTGGGGTCGAGCCCCCAGAGGCGGTGGAGGGGGACGCCGAGCCGCTTCGCGGCGAGGTCGTGGACCGCGATCGAGACGGCGGCGCGAGCGGCCGGGTTGTCGTTGACGACCGTCACGAGTTCACTCTCGATCTCGTGGAGAGCGTGCGGGTCCCCTATGCGCTCAACCGCGTCGAGGAGTCCGGGAAGGACGGCTTCGACCGTGTCGGCGGTCTCGCCGTAGTGGGTCGAAGGAGCCGCGCCGCCGACGCCGGTCATCCCGGCCTCGTCCCAGATCCGGACGATCACGTTCTCGGCGTCCGTCTGGGTGCCCCGAGCGATCGTGAACGGGTTCTCCAAGGGGAACGAGACCCGCTCGAACTCCGTTTTGAGAGTCATGTATCGCCGAACCCCGCTTCGACGATCCCGTCCACGATCCGGTCGGCGCCGTCTCGGACCGGGTCGGCGGCCGGGACGCCGACCGCGTCGCCGAAGCCGTCGACCGCGTCCGCGGCGGCCGCGTCGTCGTCGACGTCTTTGGTGTTGAGCGCGCCGGCGACGACGCTCGCCTCGTGAACGGGCGCAGAGAGCCCCTCGTAGAGGTCGACGTAGTCGGCAAGCGGCGGGAGCGAGAAGGACTCGTAGCCGTGGACCGCCTCGCGGCCCGCGGCGTGACAGAGGATGAGCCCGTCCGCCATCGAGCCGTGGAGGATACCGCAGGTGACCGCCGAGTAGGCGGGGTGGATGATACTTCCCTGCCCCTCGACGACGAGGAGGTCGTGGTCGTCGCCGATTTCGACGAGCATGTCCTCGACCGCGCCCGCCGTGAAGTCGGAGACGACGCGATCGATCGGGTTCCCCCACCCGGCGATCATGATCCCGGTCTGGCCGGTCGGGACGAACGCGGCGTCGATCCCGCGGTCGCGGGCGGCGGCGACGATTTCGAGCGAGGCAGTCATCTTCCCGACCGAGCAGTCGGTGCCGACAGTGAGTACCACGTCGGCGTCCACGTCGCCGGAGGCCCCGGTGGCGACCGTGAGGTCGTCGTCGGGCTCGCGGACGTCGACGAGGTCGACGCCGTGCTCGTCGGCCAGGGCGGCGAGTTCGTCGTCCTCGGTGAGGAAGTAGTGGAGCCCGCTCACCACGTCGCAGCCGGCCTCGATCGCGGCCTCCACGTCCGACCGCCACGACTCGTCGAAGCCGCCCCCGATCGGCGCGATCCCGATATATAACGCGTCCACGTCGCCGTCGGCGGCCGCGTACGCGTCCGCGAACGACCCGACGATCGGCGCGTCGGCGAGGTCGGGGGCGTGATCGTGAACCCGGTCGCCGGCGCGGTCGCGGTCGAGCACGGCGCGAACCGTCTGGTCGCCGTAGCGCATCACGCCGAGAGCGGTCTTCGCGCGGTCGGGGAACTTCTCGTGGGCGAGGATGACGATCCGGTCGTCGGTCATAGTGAGTCGCTCGCCCCGGCTGGGCTTAAAAGGGTCGAGCCGCGGGCGGACCGTCGAGTCGCCGCGTCGGCGGTCGGGCCGACTCAGCCGAGGTCGAGCGAAACGTCGGACTGCAGTCCCGCCGCCTTCACCGTATTATAAAGGAGCATCGCGCGCGTCATCGGGCCGACGCCGCCGGGGACGGGCGTGATCGCGCCCGCGACCTCCGTCGCCGACTCGTGTTCCACGTCGCCGACGAGTTCGTACTCCTTCTCGGTGTCCGCGTCGACCCGGTTGATCCCCACGTCGATCACGGTCGCGCCCGGCTTGAGCATCGAGCCGTCGATGAACTCGGGGACACCGACCGCGGCGATCACGATGTCTGCGGTCGCCAGCTTCCCCTCCAAGTCCTCCGTTCGGGAGTGACAGACGGTCGTGGTCGCGTTGCCGACCGGCCCCTTCTGGATCAGGAGGTTCGCCATCGGCTTGCCGACGATATCGGACCGCCCGACGACGACCGCGTCGGCGCCCTCGGTCTCCACGTCGTACGCCGCCAGCAGCTTCTGGACGCCGTGCGGCGTGCAGGGCTTAAACCGGGCGTCGCCTGCGACGAGCCGCCCGACGTTCTCGGGGTGGAAGCCGTCAGCGTCCTTCTCGGGGTCGATCTGCCGGAGGACGCGCCGCTTGTCGACGTGATCGGGGACCGGCATCTGGACTAAGATCCCGTGGACGTCCTCGCGTTCGTTGAGGTCGTCGATGGTCTCGTACAGCTCCTCTGCCGGGGCGTCGGCGTCGATCTCGACGTGGACGCTCTCGATGCCGACCTCCTCGCAGTCGCGCTGTTTCATCGAGACGTACGTCTCGCTCGCGGGGTCGTCGCTCATCAGCACGGTGGCGAGTCCCGGCGTCACGCCCGCCGCTTCCAGCGTTTCGACGTGCGCGGTCACGTCGTCGCGCACGTCGGCGGCAACCGCCTCGCCGTCGATGATCTGCGTCCCGTCGGCAGCGTCCTCACCGCTACTCTCGGTCATACCGAAACTGAGGGCAAGGTGATATAAAAGCGACGCGGGATCGTGTCTAAATCTGGCTTATATACGGGCGAGATATGCGAGAGCGTGGATCGTCCCGCCGTTCCGTCGTTCGTCTCACCCGAATCGGGCGTTCACTCCGGGAACAGCTCCTCCTCGCGTTCGACGGCGTCGATGGCGGCGACCTCGTCGGCCGTCAGATCGAGTTCGGCGGCCGCCAGATTCGCGCGGAGGTGTCCCTCGCTCGACGCCTTCGGAATCGTCACGACCGGCTCTTTCGCGGTCGCCCACGCGATCGCGACCGCCTCGGGCGTCGTCTCGTGGGCCTCTGCGACCTCGACCACGGCGTCGATCTCACGCACTCGCCCGCCCGCCAGCGGCGAGTAGGCGACGACCGCGTACCCGTGTTCGCGGGCGTGTTCCAGCAGCTCCGGTCGATGGTAGAGGGGATGCAGCTCCGTCTGGTGGGCCGCGAGCGGTGCGTCGAGGGCGTCGATCGCGCGATCGAGTTCGTCGACCTCGAAGTTGGAGACACCGACTTCGCGCACGACCCTCTCGTCGACGAGGCGGTCGAGTTCGGGGAGCGTCTCCGCCGGGTCGTACGCTCCCCGCGGACGGTGGACGTACAGGAGGTCGAGCGTCTCCACGCCGAGCAGGTCGGCGCTCTCGCGGGCGGTCGGGCCCACGTCCTCCGCGCCGAGGTCGTCGACCCACAGCTTCGTGGCGATCGTGACCGCGTCCCGGTCAACATCGCTCGCGGCGAGTCCGTCGGCGAGCCCGTCGCCGACGACGGCCTCGTTGTCGTAGATCCGGGCGGTGTCGAGATGGCGGTAGCCGAGCGAGAGCGCGGTCGCGACCACGTCGGGGTCGTCGATCCCCATCGTCCCGAGGCCGACGGGCGGGAGGTTCATGTACACATTTCCGTCCGACCGACGCAAAAAGCGATCGGCTCGACGACTGAGCGTTTTTGTCCGATTCATATCTCCTCGTCCGGGTTGTCCGGTTCAGATCTCTTTGTCCGGGTTGACGGGCGCCCGCCCGCAGATGCTCACGAGGTCGTGGAGGTCGTCGATCTCGTAGGTGGGCTGACAGGATAGCTCGGTCGATCGCCGGTGCGGGCGTCGGACGAACGCGGAGTCGATACCGGCGTTGTCGGCGGCGAGTATGTCCGACTCGTTGTCGCCGACGAAGATCGCGGTGTCGGCGTCGAGGTCCTCGAGGGCCCGCTCGATGTAGTACGGTGACGGCTTCTTCCGCGAGAGGCTCGCGATGGACGGCTCGCGGCCGTACGCGACCTCGAACCGCCCGGAGAGCCCGAAGTGGTCGAGGACCGCGTCGACCGTCGCCTGCTGGTTCGAGGAGACGACGCCGAGCGCGGCGTCGAGGTGGCGGAGCGCGTCGACGTCGTCGTAGGGGGTCTTGCGCCCGCTCCGCGCCGCGTCGACCTGAGCGGCCGCGGCGGTCTCCTCCCGGACCCGCCAGAACTCGACCGGATCGAGCCCGTAGCGCTCGCAGATGTCCGTCAGGGTGGCGGGGTCGACGCCGACGGCGATGTCGTCGACGTGGGCCAGGTCCGGATCCTCGACGCCGAGGCTCACGAAGGCGTCCCAAGCGGCCTCCCTGAGGGTGTCGAACGGGGTCCGACCGACGAGGACCCCGTCCTTATCGAGGACGACGGCATCGTACACGACCTCCTCTCCGTCGGTAACCGGCAAAAGCCTTTCACCGGCGGGCGGAATCTCAGCGAGCGCCGTGACTCCCGCACTTTCAATACCCGGCGCGTCCAACCTGCATATTGGACCATGAATATTGTTGATATCGCGGAGCCGGAGTACGTCGAAGTCGACGTCAGTGAGCGACTCGCCAAGGTCCGGTCCATCTTCGAGCGCGAGAATCCGAAGGGGATCATCGTCACCGAGGACGGCGAGTACGCGGGCGTGGTGGGAGAAAAGCAGCTCATGCGCTCCCGAATGGAGGACGACACCAAGGTTTCGGCCGTAATGAAGTCGGCGCCGTCGGTCGACCGCCACGAAGACCTCCGTGAGACCGCCCGCCTCCTCGTCGAGGGTGACGTGAAGATCGCCCCGGTCTACGAGGGCGAGAAGCTCTACGGGATCGTCACCGTCGATCAGATCCTCGAGGCCGTCCTCGACAGCCTCGACGCGATCACCGTCGGTCAGATCGCGACTGAGGACGTGATCGGGATCAACCAGAAGGACAGCGTCGGAAGCGCGATCAACCGCCTCCGCGAGAACGGGATCTCTCGGCTGCCAGTGCTCGACGAAGACGGCCAGCTGGTCGGCGTCGTCACCACGAACGACATCGTCGAGTTCGTCGTCCGCGACCACGAACGACAGGGCAGCGGCGACCGCGCCGGCGACATCGACCGGATGCTCGACATCCCCGTCTACGACATTATGTCGAGTCCCGTCGTCACCGCGACTGCCAACGAGACCGCGGAGACCGTCGTTCAGCGCATGTTCGACAACGACATCTCCGGGTTGGTCGTCACGCCGAAGGGCGCCGACACCGTCGCCGGGATGGTGACGAAGACCGACGTGTTGCGCGCACTCACGTTCACCGAGCAGGACTCGATGGACGTGCAGATCACCAACGTCGAGCTACTGGACACGACCTCCCGCGAGCACATCATCGAGTCCATCGAGCAGGTCGTGAGCAAGTATGCGGACATGCATGTCATCCACGCGCACGTCCGGCTCCACGCCCACAAGGAGAAGCTTCGGGGCACCCCCCTGATCCAGTGTCAGATTCGCCTCCGAACCAACGAGGGACAGGTCGGCGGCTCCGGCGAGGGGTACGGTGCCGAGCACTCCTTCCACGTCGCGCTCGACAAGCTGGAGCGCAACGTCTTGGAGATCAAAGGCGTCAACGCCGACGAGGAGTACCGCGGTCAGCTCCTCCGCAAGCTCGGTCAGCTGTGAGCCGGTAGGCGCTTCGCGCGGCCGGCTCGCAAAGCGTCGTTTTCGGTCGACTCCGCGCGTTTCGACGCGGGCCGATTTTTACCTTGTCGCTCGCAACATCCGTGTCAGCCGTATCAGCCCCGCCCGTCGCGCCGCCCGACAAGGAGTGCTACCGCAAGCACCGCGAGGACGCCGACAGCAGGACCGAACCCGGGCGCTCCGTCGGTCGAACCGCCCTCGTCCGCGGACTCGTCGCCTCCTGCGGCCCCATCGGTCGCCTCGCCGGCTTCGCCGCCCTCCGCGTCTGCCTCGGCATCACCGTCTGCTGGCCCGCCGTCGATCGGTTCGTTCCCGTCGTCCACCGGGTCCGTCTCATTGATCGGGACGTCGGTTTCATTCGTCAGGTCGTCCGTCTCGTTCGTCAGGTCGTCCGTCTCGTTCGTCAGGTCGTCCGTCTCGTTCGTCAAGTCGTCAGTGTCGTCTGCGGGTGGTGAGGTTTGCCCCCCGCCACCACCGCCGCCACCACCGCCACCACCGCCACCGCCGCCACCACCGCCTCCGTCGGTGCTGCCGTCATCGGTGTCTCCGCCGTCACTGCTGCTCGTCACGACGAACGCGTGCGTCTTCTTACTGTCGGACGTGGCGGCAGTCAGGGCGTACGTCCCGGTCGATGCAGTCGACCCGATCGACACGGTGAACGAATCCGACTTGGTATCGCCGACCGCGACGCTGTCGAGTACGACGGGGTTGGGGCTCACGGAGCCGCTCCGGTTCAGCGTAACGTCAACGGTCGCATCGTCGGTAACTCGCCCGTCGTTTCGCACGGTGAGATCGAAGCTGCCGCTCAACCCTTGTTCGAGTTCGGTATCCCCGGAGAGCTTGGTCACATTGAACACGCCGCGAGGCGATAGCGAGACGTTCAGCTCTCGGGTGTCGTTCGCGGTGAGGTTGAGCGTCTGGCTATCCTGCGTGTATCCGTCCGCCGAGACGGTAATTTCGCGTTCGCCGCGGTCGAGGTCGCCAAGCGCGTACGTTCCGTTCGCGTCGGTCGTCGCTGACCGTCCCCCACCCACGGTGACCGTCGCATCCGAGATCGCCGGCCCGTCGGTCACATTCGTCACGACACCGGAGAGCGATGCCGGCTGCGGAGTCAGCGAGAAGTTCTCGGTCGCCGTCACGTTCGGCGAGATCCCCCGACCGGTTATCGCCCGGCTCTCGAAGTCCGGCGCCTCTGCGGTGGCGTTGTAGGTGCCGGGACGGAGTCCGACGGAGTAGGCGCCGTCGCTGGCGGCGTCAACGGTCGCGACGTTCACGTCCGTCTCGTTCGTGACCGTCACGGTCGCGTTCGACGGGAGACCGAGCCCGTCGCTTGCGTCGACGGCGCCACTCAGCGTGCCGTTTCGGAGTTCAAGCGAGACGTTCGCAGTCGCGGTGTCTCCCGATTCGCTCAGCGTCACCGACTGATTCGCCGGGGCGTACGTCGCGTTGCTCGCGGTGACCGTCAGATCCGTCGTCGGGACGTCGACCGCGTAAGAGCCCGCGGCTCCCGTCACCGTCGTCCCCACCACCTCCGTGCCGTTCGTCACGACCACGTCGATATCGGCGAGAGTCTCGTTCGTCTCTGCGTCGGTGACGGTCCCGTTGATTGTCCCCACGGCTGTAGCGATCCGGATCGGCGCCGAGGCGTTGTCCTCGGGGGAGGCGACCGTCAGGGTCGTCTCACCGGTCCCGAACTCGGTCGGGACGGTTCCGTTGAGCGAGACAGTCGTCGCGTTTGCGGGGCCGAGCGAGACGTTCTCCGTGGCGAGAGTGGTGACGTTGCTCGCGTTCGCGGGGTCGACGAGACGGAGTTCGACGGTGCGGTTGTCGCCGGCCACCTCGCCGTCGTTCGTCACGTTCACCGTGGCGTTCAGGGGACCACTACGTTCGGCGGTTTGTGGAGTCGTGAGGTTCGCAACCGTGTATGAGGGGGGCTTCCGAACGGTAATCGCCGAGGTCTGATTCGAATCTGTGGTGTAGACGCCGTGCGTGTATTCGCCCGGAACAGTCTCGTTGGGGACGACGTAAGTGAGCGAGACGGTCGTCGCGTTGCCGGGATCGAGCGAGACGGTTGTGTCGTTCCCGACGGTATCGTTCAGGCGGTACTCGACGTTGCCGTTACCCGGTCCGTCACCGGTGTTAGTGACCGTTGCGGAGACCGCGACGGTTGCCCCGGGATCGGTTTCGTTCGGGCCGTCAAACTCGCTTACCGTAAATTCGGGGCTCGTGACCGACGAGACGGCTTCGAATCCGTCGACGATCCCGGTTCCGTAACGGTCGTCCGGTTCGGTCGCGCCATCAGGGTGCTTGGCCGTGTCTCGAAGCGTGCTGTGGACCTCGTCGTCGGTGAGACCGCTTGAGTTCGCAGAGAGCATCAACGCGACGACGCCGCTGACGTGCGGAGCGGCCATGGAGGTGCCGGAGAGATTGCGATAGCCACCACCTGCTGCTGTCGAGTTGACTGAAACCCCCGGTGCGGACACGTCCGGAACCACGTACGTCTCCGGCCACGCTTCGGGGGCGTCGCTGCCCCACGCGTTTGACGTGTCGATCGTCTCTCCGCTGGAGAAGTCGGCGACATCACGAGTGTCGTTGACTGCCCCTACTGCGAGCGAGTCGTAGACGTTCCCGGGCGAACTCGACGAACCTTGACGGCTGTTCCCAGACGACGCGACGACAGTCTTTCCGGCACTGCGTGCCTTCCGAACCGGCTCGATGAACCCAGAAGCGTATCCCTCACCACCGAGGCTCATCTGGATCACGTCGACATTCTTGCTCTCCGTCGCATACTGCATCCCTGCGACGACCTGGGTGAAGGTCCCTGATCCGGTGTCGTTCAACACCTTTACTCCATACAGGTCCGCCTCTGGCGCGACTCCGATCGCCGTTCCACTCGCGTTTCCGCCGGCGACCGTCCCCGCGACGTGGGTCCCGTGCCCGTCGACGTCGAACGCGTTCTCGGGGCCCTCGCTCACCAGGTTCCCCTTCGCATCGTACTCTGCCCATCCGTTCACCGTCAGGTCGGGGTGATTCGGGTCGACCCCGGTGTCGAGCACCGCGACGGTTGCACCCTCTCCCCGGGTCCCGAACGTCTCCCAGACCTCGGGGGCGCGGACCATCTCGACGCCGTAGGTGGCGTTGGTCCCCGTCGATGACGTTGAGACGGCCTCGGGAGTGGGTGCGGACGGTGGATCGCCGGTTCGGATCGCCTTCGAACCACCGTTGTCGGGCGTTGTGGTCGCGGCCGCCGAGTCGATCTTGACTTCGAAGTTCTCGTGGACGCGCTCGACGCCCCGCACGTCGAGGAGGCGTTTGACCGCGACGCTCTCGGTGTCGATCGTGACCAGCATCGCGTTCGCGAGCCAAAAGCTGCGCTCGACGGTGACGCCGGGTTTCCGCTCGGCGAACGACTCGAAGTCGGCCTGCGAGTTCGCGGCGTTCGTTTTAAGATCGTTCGCAGAAAGCGTCGCCGAGCTTCCCGAACCGCCCGAACCGCCAGATTTCTCATCTCCACCGCCGGCGGTTCCGAGGCGCGCGTCGCCCGCGAACCGCACCACGACCTCGACGGTGCCGTTCGCCGAGCGCAAGCCGGGAGGTACCGCGTCGCTTTCAGGGGTCGAACCGGGACTGACAGCGACGGAATCCGTCGGTGTGGGTTGAGCCCCGATCGAATCGACTGTGCCGGAATCGACCGCAGCAGAACTCCCGGCGATGAAACCGCCTGCCACCATGCCCGGCGCGACGGCGGCTACGATCAGACAGGCAGCGAGAAGGACCGAGACTGCAGTTACAGATGAAAAAGCCGACTGATCGCTCACTACCGGCTACGACGGCGCGACGCTGATAACTCCCACGTCCCGCGTGTCACCGCTGATAACCCGCACGCCCCGCACGTCACCTCCCACGCCGCGCGACCGACGCTCACGCGTCCGCGCCCTCGGCGAGCCCGTCGGCGACGATCTGGAAGGTGGCGGTGTCGCCCGCGGGCTTCGATCGGTGTTTTTCTAAGGTCGCCCGGCGGTTTCCACCGCGGAACCGGTCAACGCGAACGATCGCGCCGGTCCAGTGGTTGAGGGTGTTGCCGCCGAGCGCGCGGTCCCGGTCGCTGTCGGGGTCGGTGAACACCTGGTTCGTAATGACGACGGCAATGTCGTGTCTGCGAGCCAGCGACAGGAGGTGCGTCACCTGCTTTGCGACCTTGCGGAGCGACTGGCCGCCCTCGGTGTCGCCGGCGCGCTCCAGTCGATAGAACCCGGTCGCGGAGTCCAACACGATGAGATCGACCTCCTCGGCGAGTTCCTCGGCGTCGCGGACGGCCTCGCGCTGATCGTCGAAGTCGTACGCCTCCGAGATCACCAGCCGCGAGGCGATCTGTTCGACCGTCTCCTCGGCGTCGGGCCGGTCGGCCCGACCCGCAGCCATCTGCTCGAACCGGTCGATCGAGAGTCCCTCGGTGTCGATGTAGAGGGCGCGGTCCCCACCGGCCGCAACCTCGACGGCTGCGGCGAGTGCGAGGTTCGTCTTGCCGGCCGCGGGCGGACCGTACACCTGGGTGACGACCCCGCGCTCGAACCCTCCGCCTATCAGGTCGTCGACCGGCCGGCAGCCGGTCGGAATCGGATCGCTCACTGAGAAGTGTTTCGCTCGCGGTCGTATTTAAAGGGTCGATCACGTCGCTCGGCGGCGGACGCGCCGTCGCCCGTCGGCGGAAGCGCTGTCGCTCGTCGAGAGGTGATAAGTGTGAAAGAAACGGAGATGGTGTCGATCGCGTTGAGCGACGACCGTGATCCGATATTGCGTGCGGACGCGGTGTCCGCGGTAGAATCGTTAGT
Organism: Halorubrum shenae; assembly: GCF_051194165.1. NCBI lineage: Archaea > Methanobacteriati > Methanobacteriota > Halobacteria > Halobacteriales > Haloferacaceae > Halorubrum > Halorubrum shenae. Next base: position 438,460 of record NZ_JBLZNI010000001.1, read on the forward strand.
TACGCGTCAGGTTCGTCGCTCGGGGTCCCTTGGGGGACGACTCGATGTCGAATTCCACTTCCTGACCCTCCTCGAGGTCCGGGCCGCCGACGTCTTCCATGTGGAAGAACACGTCTTCGTCGTCGTCGAGGTCGCCGTCGTCAGTCGAGATGAAACCGTAGCCGCCAGTGTCGTTGAAGAAATCAACCTTACCGTTTGCCATTGCAAACAAACATACTGCCCATTTGGGGATAACCCTTGCGAGGGTCACGGTACCACGGCGGTTGCGATTGGTGCGGTCTGGAGTGATCGGGAGGGCCTCGGCGCAGTCTGACACGGCCCAGGGTGGTCGTCTGCCGCCGCGTGCGCCTGTGTTCAGCGCACGCCATCAGCCGCGGGGTTCATTTACGAGCGACCACGTACGTCTGATAACGACATGGATCGCCGCCACTTCCTCCGCTCGTTCGCCGCCACCGGCGTCGCTGCCGGCACAACCGCTACGGCCGGCTGTGCCGGTGTTCTCGGCGACTCCGGTGCCGAAGGAACGGTACTCGGCCCGCCGGAAATGGATCTGAGCGAGGCCGTCCATCCGAGCTACGGCGACGAGATGCCCGAGTTCACCGCCCCCGATCCGATCACGGGCGAGGAGATCTCGACGGCGCAGTTCGAGGGCGAGCGCGCCGTGCTGTGGACCTCCTTCTACACGAACTGCCCCGACGGCGTCTGCCCGGCCCTGATCCTCCGGCTCCGACGCGTTCAGGAGGTCGCCGCCGAGCGAGGGCTCGGCGACGAGGCCGCGTTCCTCCCGCTCACCTTCGACCCCGAGCGCGACACCCCCGACGTGCTCCGCGAGTACGCCGACCAACGCGGCGTCGACCTTGACGCCGGGAACTGGCATTTCCTCCGCCCCGAGAGCTACGAGGCGGGGAAGGAACTGATGGACGAACACTTCGGCCTGAAGATCGAGAAGGCGTACGACGACGAGAACCAGTACGAACGGCTGGAGTACACGTTCCAGCACTACGGCCTGATACTGCTCGTCAACAAGCGAGGCGTCGTCGAACGGTCCTATCCACGCGGCTCGATCGTGGACCCGGAGCGGGTCGTGAGCGACTTCGAGCGGGTGGTCACGGCGTGAGACGACGACACCTACTGGCCGGGCTCGCGAGCGTCGGCGCCCTCGGCGGGGCGGGCGCCGTCGCGACTGGCGGGGTACCCGGCGCATTCGGCGGCACCTCCAATGGCAGCGACAGCGACGCGCCGGAGCCGATCGAACCGGTGACGCTCGACACGATCGAGGCGCCCGGGAGCCGTGACGGCGAGGTGACGCTCCCGTCCCCCGACCGGCCGACGTTCGTCGACTTCTTCGGGACGTGGTGTCCCCCCTGCGCCGAGCAGATGCCGGCCCTCGTGGAGGCCCACGATCGGATCGGCGACGAGGTGCTGTTCGTCTCGGTAACGACGGAGCCCGTCGGCGAGACAATCAGCGAGGAGAAGGTCGTCGATTGGTGGCGCGAGAACGACGGCGACTGGCTCGTCGCGGCCGACGTCTCGGCCGAACTCGCGTCTCGGTTCCCTATCGGTAGTTTCCCCAGCGCGCGCGCTGTGGACGCCTCCGGACGCGTCCGGTGGGCCACCTCCGGGACGCACACGACCGAAGAGTTCGTCGACGGTATCGAGCGAGCGCTCGACCGATGACGAGAGGAGGCGACCGATGAGAAGACGAGGCGACCGATGACCGACATCTCGCTCGCGACTAACGTTCCGTTCGCCGTGACCGCGGGCGTCGCGACGTTCTTCTCGCCGTGCGCGTACCCGCTGTTGCCGGGGTACGTGGGGTTTTACGTGAACTCCGTCGACGCCGATTCCGCGTCGGTCCTGGGGGCGGGAGCCCGAGGGCTCGCGGCCGCAATCGGCGTGCTGGCGACGTTCGCGCTGCTCGCCGGCGCCACCGTCCGGATCGGGTACTCGACGCTGGCAAACATCACGGTGTTCGAGACGCTCGTCGGCGGGCTGCTGGTAGTCTTCGGGCTGCTCGTGGTCTCCGGGCGCGCCCCGTCGATGTCGGTGCCGCTGCCGGAGCGACGCACCGGCGTGTTCGGATTCGGCCTGTTCGGCGCCGGGTTCGCACTGGCCGGCGCCGGCTGCGTGGCGCCGGTGTTTCTCGGGGTCGTGGCCCGGGCAATCGCGCTCCCGTCAGAGACGGCGTTCCTCGTCCTCTCGGTGTACGCGGGCACCGTCGCCGTCCTGATGGCCGCAACGACTGTCGCGACGGGCGTGGGGCTGATCAGCAACGCCAACCGGGTGATGGCCCACGCCGGTACGCTGAAGCGCGTCGCGGGCGCGGTGATGATTGCCGCTGGTATCGGACAGCTCTACCTCTCGCTCGTCGTCTACTGATCGGCGCCGATGGCGGTCGACCGGCCCGTACATTCATAAGAGATACCGCGGAATCCCCGTATAGCCGGACCCACGGGTTCGGTCCCCGCACATGAATCTCGATCAGTTCACCGCCGAGAACGCACCGACAGCGAGCGACGAACCGTTTCAGCGCGAGAACAGCTACACCTTGGACGTCGACGTCGACGGCACCGTGATGGCGAAGGCCGGGTCGATGGTCGCGTACACGGGTGACGTCTCGTTCACCGGAAAGGCCTCGGCCGAGGGGGGGATCAAGGGCTTCCTCAAGGAGGCCGCCACCGGCGAGGGCACGCCCATCATGGCCGTCGAGGGCGAGGGTCACGTCTACTTCGCAGACGACGGCAAGAAGGTACAGGTCGTCGAGCTCGACGCCGGCGAGTCGATCACGGTCAACGGCGAGGACGTGCTCGCGTTCGAGGAGTCGCTCTCCTACGAGATCAGCACCATCGACAGCCTCGCCGGCGCGCTCGCGGGCGGCTTCAGCAACGTCTACCTCGAAGGGCCGGGCTACGTGGCGCTCACCACCCACGGCGACCCGATCGTTTTGGAACCGCCGGTCGCGACCGACCCGAGCGCGACCGTCGCGTGGGGCGGGACCTCGCCAGACATCGAGGTGAACCGGAGCCTCTCGGACATGATCGGTCAGGAGTCTGGCGAGCGCTACCAGATGCGGTTCGACGGTCTCGACGGCTTCGTCGTGGTCCAGCCGCGAGAGGAACACGTCTAGTCGGCGACCGCTTCGAGCGCGCGTCTTTTCTCGTGTCTCCGGACCCGAGCCGACGAGTATCTTTTTGATTCGTCGCCCCGAGCCACCGACAGATGGACGAGCACACTGAACGCACCGACCTCGACGACTCGCCGGATGCGACTCGGACCGACGTAACGGGAGACGATCGCCCGGACGGAGGCGGCGGAGAGAGCGAGAACACGGCGTCGTCCGGGCCGCTCTCGCGGGCCAGATCGGTTGGAACCGAGACGGTTGGTGTCGTCGTCGACGCCGTGCTCGACGCGTTATGACCCGGACCACCGACGGTGAACCGCTCCTGTTCGCCCACCGCGGATTTGCCGGCGAGAACCCCGAGAACACCGTCGGAGCGGTCGAGGCGGCGGCGAGTGTCGGAGGCGCCGATTGGGTCGAGATCGACGTGGTTCCCACCGCCGACGGCGACGCAGTCGTCTTCCACGACGCGGCGCTCTCCGGGCGCGGCGGGCCTCCCGGTTCCGACAACGATCACGGGCTCACCGACGCGACCGGCGTCGTCTGGGAGACCGACACTGAGACCGTCACCACCGCCGAGGTTCTCGACAGCGGGGAGACGGTGCCGCGTCTCGGGTCGGTCCTCGACGCGGTCCCCGATCGGGTCGGCGTGAATGTCGAACTCAAGAATCCCGGGCAGCCGCCCTCCACTCTCCGACCCGACGAGGCGCTCACCCGAGACGCACTGGGGGAGCAAAAAGCGATCTGGCGCCCGTTCGTCGAGCGAGTGTTGAACGTCGCTGAGGGGCGAAAAAACGATCTGCTGATCTCGTCGTTCTGCGAGGCCGCGCTCGCCGCGACGCGAGAGCTGTCCGGATGTCCGGTCGCGACGCTGTTTTCGGAGTCGGTCGAGGAGGCGTTAGCGATCGCCCGCCGGTACGACGCGGCCGCCGTGCATCCGCCGATCGACGCGGTCCGGGGGACGCCCTTCTTCGACGCGTCGCAGTTCGGCGACGCCGACGTGGTCGCGGCCGCGCACGACGCCGGGCGCGCGGTGAACGTCTGGACGGTCGAGACGTGGTATCAGGCCGATCGTCTCGCGGCGGCCGGTGTCGACGGGTTGATCGCCGACTACTCGACGCTCGAAAAGCGCTGAAAACGGGGCCGGTTCCGCCTACCGCGCCGCCAGCCAGTCGGCGAAGTCGCCGGTGAGGAAGTCGACGTAGTCGACGATACCGAGGTATAGCGAGACGATCACGACGATCAGAATCGGGACTCGAACGGCCCAGATCCACGCGTCGCCGAGGCCGCCGATGCCGATGATACCCTTTTTGAGCTCGTCGCGAGCGATGTCCGGGATGACCCAGCCGACGAACAGCGCCAGTATCAACGACCCGAGAACGAGCAGGATGCCGTCTGCGAGCAGGTCGTACAGGTTGAGGAACATCAGATCGATGGTGACCGGAACTCCGAGGAGGAAGACCGCGGTCCCGAGTGCGACCGATGCCGGTACCCGAGCGACACCGAGCTCGTCGATCAGGTACGAAACGAGGACTTCGAGGATGCTGATCGCCGACGAGAGCGCGGCGATGCCGACCATTCCGAAGAAGACGACACCGAGGATTCGACCGCCGGGGATACCGGCAAACGCCGCGGTGAGGCTCACGAATATCTCGCCGGCGCCGCCCGTCCCCGGCTCGATCCCGACCGAAAAGAGGACGGGGAAGACGACGAAGCCGACGAGGACCGCGACGATCGTGTCGAGGGCCGCGATGATGCCGGCGTCGGCGGCGAGGTTCCGGTCCTCACCGAGGTAGGAGGCGTAGGTGATCATCACGCCCATCCCGAGCGAGAGGGTGAAGAAGGCCTGTCCGGCAGCGGCCGGCAGGATCTCAGTCCAGTTCGCGGCGATCGTCCCGAAGTCCGGCGAGAGGTAGTAGGTGTACGCCGCGCTCGCGCCGTCAAGCGTGAACCCGTACGCGGCGAGCCCGATCAGTAGCAAGATGATTGCGGGGACCATGACCTTCACGCTCAGTTCGATGCCGCGCCTGACGCCGGCGGCGATGATGCCGATGACGAGCAGCATGAACACGGCGTGGAACAGGAGCGTGTCGAGCCCGGTCGAGACCGTCCCGAACAGCGCCTCCGCCTCGGCCGGATCGGTGAGCGTAAATCCCTCAGTGATGCCGATGAGGGTGTATCGGAGGAACCAGCCCGCGACGACGCTGTAGTACGACAAAATGATGAAGCCGGTGACGACGAACAGCCAGCCGGCGTACGACCACGCCCCGCTACCCAGTTCCCGCAGTGCGCCCACGGGATTTCGGTCGGTTCGACGGCCGATCACGAACTCGACGAGAATCGCCGGGAACCCGATCAGCGCGACAAACGCCAAATAGGTGATCAGAAACGACGATCCGCCGTACTGGCCGGTGATGAAGGGGAACCGCCAGATGTTCCCCAACCCGACCGCGCTGCCGACTGCAGCGAGAATGAATCCCGCCCGTGTCGCCCATGTCTCGCGTGCCATTGGTGTGCAGGAAGAATCTTCGCACCCTCGTAAAAACGTGTCTCTCTGCCGCTCTAACCGCTAATCATCAAACATGATCAATCGGTCACCGGCGCAGTCGGGGGCGGTTCGGTGTCGCGCGTCTACGTCGAAGACCGGGTCGGGTCCGAGCCGCGTCGGGGACCGTGAATTTAATAGCCGGACGGCGACCTCACGGAATATGGAACGCGTAGACGTCGCAATCGTGGGTGGCGGTCCGGCCGGGGCCGCCGCAGCGCACGCGGCCGCGACCGACGGCGCCGACGCGCTTGTGCTCGAAAAGGGAGTTCCCCGCGCCGACCGCGACCGGCTCGGTCCCGACTCGACCGACGCGGCAGGCATCCTCGACTACTGGGTCGACATTATGGGGATCCACCCCGACGAGTTCGACGAGGGAGTTGTCCAGCGCGAGCTGAACCGCGCAGAGTTCCGCGGCCCGAACGAGTCGGCCACGCTCACCACGACCGGTATCGACTCCTCGTACGACAAGTTTGGCTACACCTTCCAACGCGCTCGCTTCGACGACTGGCTCCGCGATCGCGCCGAAGACGCCGGGGCGGAGTACCGCGCGGGCGAGTCGGTCCGGGGCGTCGACACCGACCTCACTGTCTCGGCCGGAAGCGACGAGCCGCGTCACACCGTCGAACTCGCCTCCGGAGAGACGGTCGGCGCGGACTTCGTCGTGCTCGCCGACGGCCCCCAGCGTACGGTGACGAACAAGGTACTCGACGAGTATCTGCCCGCGGACGCGGCCGCCTCCGAGCGACTCGCCTCGCGGACGGCGAACCACATCGCGTACCAGGAGTACCGCCGCGTCCCCGAGGACGTGTACGAGGCGGTGAACGACGCGCTCGTCTTCTGGTGGGGCGTGATGCCCGGCGAGACCGCGTACCCGTGGATCTTCCCGAACGCCGACCGCGTCTGCCGGATCGGGCTGACGATGCCGATCGGGCTCGACATCGACGACTTCGACCGGGACGCGTATGCCTTACTCGACGCCGACGACGAATCGATCCCGCGGGGCGGCGAGTACATTCGTCGCCTCTTGGAGTGGCAGTACGGAGACGAGTACGACGTCGAGGAGGACTTCCCGATCGTCGAGGACGCGGGCAAGCGGAACGGAACCGAGACGTACCCAATCTCCTCGACGCGTCCCATCGACTCGCCGACTGAAGCCGGGATCGCCGTCGTCGGCGGCGCGATGGGTACCACCTCCGCCTTCCACGAGGGGGGCGACCACGTCGCGGTCCGCACCGGGGCAATCGCTGGCGAGCTGGCCGCTGCGGGCGATATGGCCTCCTACAACCGCCGCTGGAAGGAAGCGATCGGCGACGAAGCCGTCCGGAACGTGACGATGGCGGATATGGTCGCCGACTACGACCCCGACGACTGGAACCGGATCATCGGTGCCGCCGACGCGATGCTCGCCGCGGATACCGGTGACGGACTCCTCTCGCAGCCGTACCGGTCCGGCTGGGAGTCAGTGAAGCTGCTGCTCGGCTACAAGTGGAACAAACGGCGTGTCAAGAAGAACTACGTCGGCATCGACGAGAGCGAGTACGTCTACTGACGCCGCTCGTTCGGCACGTTCCGGCTCCGTCTGTTCACCGAATGACCGGCGCGGACAGCTCTCGGGGCTTGGTCGCGATTCCCTCGATGTCGACCGGTTTCACCTCGTGTGTCGGCCACTGTCCCGTCTTCGTCAGCGTCTCGGTCCGGTCGGGCGCCACGAGGTGAGTGTCCTCGCTTTTCGCTCCTTGCACGGTCGGGTTCCACGCGTAGCCCATCGGCCACCGGACCGGCGCGTCGCTCTCGGGGGTCGCGATCCACTCGCGGCCCGCGAAGCCTGCCGCCCCGCCCTGGTGGTGGTTGCGCCACTCGTCTCCGAAGCCGACGGCGTCGTACGCCGCTCGGATCGCGCCGAACACGTTGCCGGCGGTGTCCGGACCGTCGGAGCCCGTCAGCTCCCCCGCCGCGGCCGCTTCGGTCGCCGCGAGCGCAGTCGCCTGGACTCGGGCGGCCGCGCGGTGACGCTCCTCCAGCCAGTCGGGAGCGTCGAACGCGACTGTGCGGGTCAGAGAGGCGTAGAGCCCGGCGCGCTCAGCGGTGACGGACACGAGCGCGTAGTCGCCGAGTACCGCGTCGCTCGGGGTGTAGTGGCGATACCGCTGGGCGCGCTCCGCGCCGCCGACGAGCACGACCGGAGTGTCGACGTCGCGAGACGCGAGCGAGATGTCGATCCCGGCGGCGACTTCGTACTCCGGATCCTCCGGTTCGAGGTTGCGACAGACCGTCTCGACGGCGGCGGCGGCCTCTCGGCCGAGTTCGCGGTAGCGCTCGACGTCGCCGTCGGTGAGCGGCTGCCGGAGCTGGCTCCCGTCGACGCGTTCGAAGCCCGGTACGTCGAAGTCGGCGGCCGCGGGAGCGGGAGAGCGATCGGCGACGGCGTCCGTCAGTGAGTTCGCGTGCCACGGGACCGACTCGACGGTGACGGCGTCGGGGAGTTCTTCGTCGGCGAGGCGGTCCGCTTCGATGTTGTCGGTGATCACTCGGAGGTCGCCGTCGTAGCCGGCGGCGGCGATCCCGAAGTCGGCATCGGCATTGACGACGTTGTCGCCGCCGGTGAGCCACGCGAACCCGTTCGGCTTGGCGAACCAGACTGCTTCGAGCCCGCGCTCGTCGAGGTACGCGTCGAGCCTCTCAGTGCGGGCGGCGAGATCGACCATACACCGACGACTCTTCTCGAAGCAATAAAACCGGTCGGAACAGGTGCAGTCCGCGAGAAAGCGACCGATGCCTCCGGCGAATCGACCGACCGCACTCCCGTGTCGACGACCGAAACGAAAGGTTCAATTACGTCCCCCGGATACGACTATATGCCTCAGTAAGCCCCTGCGGGTTGGTAGTCTAGTCCGGTTATGACACCTCCTTGACATGGAGGAGGCCGGCAGTTCAAATCTGCCCCAACCCACTTTTGTTTCAGTTAGATCGTTAGAGGCCGGCATCCGCGCCGAGCAACGCGACAGACTATGAGCCGAGTCTCACCGTCTCGACCCGCGGAAGGTACAAGCCGCTCGTCGCCCAAAGGCGTGGTATGTCACCGCCACTCGCGGACGAGCCGGTCGAGTCGGCCGACGAAGAAGCCGAGCCGCTGACCGAAGACGAGTACGCCGAGTACCTCGACGCGCTCGGCCCGGCGTGGGAAGTCATCGAGGACCACCACCTCGAAGCGACCTACGACTTCGACGACTTCGCGGACGCGCTGACGTTCACGAACGAGGTCGGCGAGCTCGCCGAGGAAGAGTGGCACCACCCCGATATCCACCTCTCGTGGGGCGAGGTCGGGATCGAGATGTGGAGCCACGACATCGGCGGGCTTCACGAGTCCGACTTCGTGATGGCCGCGCGGATGGATCGACTCTACGACGGGGGCGGAGACTGAGCCGGTATCAATCAGAGGGCGATAGTCGAGAGACCGGCGAGGCAACGAACGGTTTTAAACCCCTCCCGACGGAAGTGTGGATAATGAGTGCGAACGTCTTCCTGGTCCCGATCGACCCCGAGAACTTCGATCGAACGGTCCGGTCTGCGGTCGACCTTGCCGAGTACGACGACCGTCCGGACCCCCTTGCCGACCTCGACGAGAGTCGTCTGTGGGCCGTCGACGACGACAGCGGAAACGGCTCGACGTTCGAGCGGATGAACGAGGGCGACCTCGTTCTCTTCTATCACGACGACGAGTATCTCGCCACCGGTCGGATCGGGACGACTTTCGAAGACGAGGACCGCTGGGTCTCCAGCACCTTCTGGACCGCGTTCCCGACGACGCGCGTATACACGATCACGGACTTCGCGGCCGTCTCCGCCCCGAAGCGCGCGGTCAACGCGATCTTCGACTACTCCAAGTCGTACACTCCCGGCTTCATGCGAGTCGCCGACGGCCGGGTGAACGCCGAGCTCTCCTCGATCGAGTCGGCCATCGAGCACTACTCGAAGCGGAACGCCGACGCCTGACCGCGCCGTCGACGATTCTCGCCGAGTTTCTTCTCGCGCCGATCACGCACAGCTTCTTCCGCTAGACCGCATCCAAGAGCGTCTCGTAGGCGTGGCCGTAGCGCTCCGCGACGCGGGCCGGATTCCCGCGCTCGTCGCCGGACAGCGCAGGCAGACCGACGGTCGCGAGCGGCTCGATCATCTCCGTCACGGCTCCGGTGTGTTCTTCCATCGTTCCTTCGCGCGGGCTGCCGGACGCGACCGCGCGCGCCTTCGCGTATCGGTCGCCGGCGTAGATGCGCGCGCGGCCTGGGTCGACGACCGCCACCGCGTCGGCTTCGACCGGTCCGTCTCGCGAAAGCGGACCGGCGATGTCAGCGTACGACTCGACGACGACGGGCACCGACGTCGCCGCGACGCGAGTCGCGAGGCGGTCGAACGCCGGGAGGTAGTCGGCCGCCATCACGTCGTTGAACGCCGCTACGTCGTCGACTCGAACCGCCTCCGTGACCGGGAGGTGGTCAACGAGCCCGTCGGGGAGCAGTCCCGCCGCCTCGGCCGCTCCGTTGACGACAAATCGGGAGCCCGCCTCGGTCGTCACCCGATCGCAGAGGAACGTCCGGTCCTCGTCGCCCAGCATACCGGTCCGGTCGGGCGTCGGTCGCCAGAGTCGGTGGACGGGGTTGATCGCCTCCGGGGTGATCGTCTCGGGGCGGCTCCGCCCCTCGACGCCCGCGAGCGGTCGCGTGCTCGCGGCCGCGAGGCGCCTCGCGTCCTTCCCGTACAGACGGCCCGAATTGCTCGCGATCCGGTAGTCGTCGTGGTCGTACCAGTAGTCGTTGCCGGCGCGGGGTTTGACGCCGACCGCGTCGCCGGCGCGCGCGGCGAGGTCTGCCACCACCCCGGTCGAGAACGTCGTCTTGCCGGCGTCGACGCGGGCGCCGCCGGCGACGAGGATCACAGGTGCGTCGGATCGCTCCCGGCTCACGCTCCGTCGTGGGGGTCGGCGTCTTCGCTTTCGTCTCCCGCTTCTTCCTCCTCCCCGTCGATCGCGTGCGGCGCGACCCCGTAGTAACCCGGACCGTCCTCCGCCAGCGGTTCCGCGATCACGAGGTCGTCGGCGTGAGCCATCACCCACGGGATCGCCCAGTCGATCAGCACGGCCTCGGTGTCGGGGTCGATCTCCGCGTCCGGCTCCAACTCCTGAAGGAGACGAGCGATCTCCGGGATGGTGTACATCTGATCCGGCTCGAACAGCTCCGCGGGCTCGTAGAAGTCACACGGGTAGGTCGCGTCGAAGGTCGACTTCGGCTCGGGCATGCGCGTCGCTACGGCGTCGGGTCCGTAAACGCTGCCGATACGACGATCGGGGCCTTAAGAGCAGAAGCGCCTGCCGCGGCTCTCAGCATACAGCAGGTCGAAAAAATTTCGGGGTTTCGACGCGCGCACGTCGCGGCGCGTCCGGGTGTGGGACGTTACTCGAACAGCTCGACGGCCTGCTCGAAGCGATCGGACGGTTCGTTCCAGTCGACGACCTCGAAGAAGTTGTCGACGAACTCGCCGCGGGCCGGACCGTAGTCGTGGTAGTAGGAGTGTTCCCACACGTCCAGTGCGAGGACCGGGTGACCGCCCCAGATCGCGCCCTGGTCGTGTTTGTCCACCACGACGTTACGCAGTTGATTCGAGAACGTGTCGTACACCAAGAGCGCCCAGCCGCTCGCCGCGGACGCCGCCGCCTCGAACTCGCCCTTCCAGGCTTCGTACGAGCCGAAGTCCTCCTCGATCCGGTCAGCGAGTGCGCCCTCGGGCTCGTCGCCGCCCTCCGGGCTCATGTTCTGCCAGAACAGATCGTGGAGGATGTGACCCGAGGAGTTGTGGGTCACGTTTCGGATCGCGCCGCCCGACGACGAGAAGTCGCCGGCGTCGCGGTTCGCTTCGAGCGTTTCTTCGGCCGAGTTCCAGCCGTTTACGTACCCCTGGTGGTGGGTGTCGTGATGCCATTCGAGCACCTGCTCGGAAATGTGCGGCTCCAGCGCGTCGTAATCGTACGGTAGCGGATCGAGTTCGTAACTCATTGTTGTATCACCTATCTATAACATGTACCGGAATCCTGTTAAAGATAATGCGGCACACGATACCATGCGTCACCCGACGCGGCCGATCTCGATCGCTTCGGATCGAGCGCGCTGGACTCGTGGTTCAGGCCGGTGCGAGATCGTCGGATCGAGCCAATCGGTCTCGATGTCGCTCCGGGATGTAACTATAACCAGTTTCACAGTATCGTTCGAGACGCCCGCGGCGCGAACTGCGCCGCGCGCTGACGGTGGGACTGGGATTCGAACCACGGTCGCTCCCTTCCGGTCGCTCTCTGATTCGAATTCCGCACGAAACGCCCGCGGCGCGAACTGCGCCGCGCGCTGACGGTGGGACTGGGATTCGAACCCAGGAAGCCGTGAGGCTACCGGTTTTCAAGACCGGCGCAATAGGCCGCTCTGCCATCCCACCACACGCTGATTCTTGGGGGCATGCGACTAAGGGGTGTCGGTGTCGGCTGAGTCGTCGATCACCTGAAGGCGGCAACGAGATCCCCCTCCTCGACCGGATCCGGGAGATCGGACCGGATCTCCGACCGGCTCCTCTCGCGCGGGTCGTCGAGTTCGATCCGCGCCGTCCCGGTGGCGTCGACCGCGTATGCGACCGCGGTAAACGCGATGTCAGCCTGCCACATCCCCCCGTCGTCGACGCCCGCCGTGGCGCCGCCGACGTACCGAAGGTACACGATTCGACCGCCACCGGTTCGGTCGAACGGTTCGATCCGGTCGGTCCGGTAGTCGACGCTCAAAACGTGTCCCGAACCGGTCTGGTCACAGAGAATCTCCTGTGTGAGATACGCCTCTTCAAATGCCGGAACGTAGTCGAGGACAGCGGCCTCCTCGATAGAAGCGGTCTCTCCGGTCGATTCCGGCGGATCCGGATACGGGACCGTCGCGGCGGTCCCGAACTCGCGCGTCTCGCCGCCAATATCGACATCGATCACTACCGAATCGACCTCGCACTCCGGCCGTTCCGGTTGGGGGGATACCTCGGCATTGTCGTCGTCGGGGTCGCCGCTGTCCTCCGCGAACCCGTCTACGACCGACGGGGCGTCGCCTCCGTCGCTTCCGGCGGTCGGAAATCCAGCACAGCCGGCGATTCCGATCGCCGATGCCGCCGCGGCGAACCCGGTGATTGCGGAGCGTCGTCGCATCGGGCGAACCGTGTCGCGCCGACCGTATATACGTACCCGAGGAACAAACGAGCGTTTTAGTTGCGCGCGCCGTCCGCGTCGTCTGCGTCGACCGAGTCGGTCCCCCGAAGCCGGTAGTGGATCGCGAACACGACGAGCGCGGCCAGGACCGGCGGCACGACGCCAGCGAGCTGCGGGAGCCCATAGAGGACGTCGACGACGGCCGAACCGGTCGGCTCGCGGAGTTCGGCGGGCGCAGAAATAAGCATCCCGACGTACAGCGAGAGCAGGAACAGGAAGCCGCCGTACGCGAGCGTTCGATCGTAGCCGGCCTTCACGGGGTCGCCGCGGCGGTGTCGTCGAGCGACGAACAGCAAGGGAGCGAGCAACGGCGCGACCGCGGCGAAGCCGGCGACCACGTACAGCGACCGCGAGAACAGGAACGTTCCGCTCTGTACGTTCGCGGTCTCAGCCATCCAGACGACGAGCGCGAGAGTGACCACCGTCGCGATCAGCCCGGCCGAGAGCGCCCCGACCACGCCGTACACGCGCATAGTCCACGACTCCGTCTCGCGGATCGCATAAGGGATCGCGCCGAACACCCCACGGTAGCTGTCTACCATCAACGATACTACGGCCGAGAGCGAATTAAACCCCTCGTCACCGGCTGCGGCGAGGTCGAGAGCGGTCGGGAGTTTTTATACCCCGCGACGGGACCTCTTCACGTGGGCCTGTACGACACGTACCTCGCTGTCCGCCACCGCTTCCACGACGGCGCTCCCCCCGAGCACGTCGCGCTCGTCATCACCGAGCGCGACCTCCTCGTCGACGGCGCCTTCGACACGCTGTCGGCGGCGCTCGGGTGGGCCTTCGAGTACGGCGCGAAGCGCGTCACCGTCTCGGTGTCCGTGCTCGATGCCGCGGTCGTCTCGACGCTCCTCCGCGAGCTCCGCCAGGTCGACGCCCCCCGGCAGTTCGTCGTTCGGGGACCGGAGGACGCAGCGATCGGCCGCGCGAGCGTCGATACGGAGGCCGAGTCCGGACGGCGATTGCGCGAGCGACCGGACGACGCGCCGATCCGGATCACGGTCGGGCTCGGCGGGAAGGCCGAGTTCGCGGCCGCAGTCCGTGAGATTGCGGTCGACGTGGACACCGGCGAACTCGATCCGGAGTCGATCGACGCGACCGACATTTCGGATCGGCTGGTGTTCCCCGAGGAACCGGACCTCGTGGTAAAAACGGGCGCGGAGCGTCTCTCTGACTTCGCGATCTGGCAGTCGGTGTATGCCGAACTGTACTTCACCGACGTGAACTGGCGGGACTTCAGAAAACGGGACTACCTCCGTGCAGTACTCGACTTTCAGGACCGGCAGCGACGGTTTGGGCGGTAGGCGGTCTGGCTCTCTCGGCTTACCAGACGAACTGGAACAGTAGCGTGAAGGTGACGAGCGCTCCGACCGTCGAGAGGAGCGGGACGACGTTCTGCATCAGCACGACGCGCGCGCTCGTGGTCGGATTGAACAGGTCCGACGCCGAGGGGATCTCCGACGGGTCGCCCTCGCCGATCGGTCCCGTCTCGTCGGCCTTCAGCGCGCCGACCGAGACTTTCGGCTCCTTCTCGCCGCTGATCCCCTGTTTGACCGTCACGGTCCGCGTCGCGCGTCCCCACCCGAGGCCGACGATCGACATCGTCGCGATGATGACGAACGACGCCGGGATGCCGACCGCCGAGAGGCTGATGACGATCCCCGAGGAGACGCAGGCAACGACGATCGCCGCAGTCAGCGGGAGGTCGGTAATGTCGTTACCGAGCGTGTCGAGCGTCCGGCGCGCGATCGTGAACGCCCCGACCGCGACGGCGGCGCTCCCGAGGAGGATCATCGGCGTCATCTCGACATTATCGAGCGCGACGAGCGGCGCGATCGCGTTCGCGATGTTCGACGTGCCCGAGGAAAAGGCCATCAGGCAGCCGATCGCGATGACGACGAACCCGCCGACGAACTCGCGGCGGGTCGTGTTCGGTCCCGGGACCGGCTTCGGGATGATCCCGGACCGGTCGAAGACGAATAGCGACCCCTCGGTGCTCTCGATCGCCACCCAGCTGTCGATCGCGGGGTAGAAGTACCGGCCGACGACGCCGGAGACCCAGAACCCGATGATCGGCGCGACGACCCACCAGATGGCGATTTCGCCCATCACGGCCTGGTCAAGGGTGCCTGTCGCCAGTCCGAGTCCGGCGATGGCGCCGACCGCCGTCATCGACGTCGATGCCGGCACGCCGGCGAAGTTCCCGATAAAGAGCGCGCCCCCGATAAAGAAGAGCACGACGATACTCGTCTCCAGCGTGAACACGCTCCCGCCGGTGACCAGATCCTCGCCGAGCGTCGTCACGACGCGCTGACCGAGCGTTCCCGCGCCGATGAAGAAGAACACCGACATCAGCGCGGCGGCGCCCGACTTGGAGAGTACATCCGCACCGACCGCCGGCCCGAAGGCCGGTCCGGTCGTCGCACCGCCGATATTGTACCCGACGAACGCCGCGACCACGAAGCCGACGAGAAGTAAGACCTCTACCATATACTGGGTGTAACAATACACAGCGGGTTAAACGAACAGGTTTCCGCGTCTCGACAGACGGACGGAAGACTCGACTGATCGGCGGAATCGGAGGTTCACTTAAAAATCAGACACTGACCCCGTCGAGTCGGATACCGGGAGTATTTGTCCCGCGGTGGCCTCCGATCGGCCATGCGAACGCTCGTCTTCGACGGTCGGACCGGCGCCGCCGGCGATATGATCTGCGCCGCGCTGATCGCGGCCGGTGCCGACCCCGATGCCCTCGCGCCCGTGCCCGATCGGCTCCCGGTCCGGTACGAGGTCGGCGAGACGACGAAAAACGGGATCCGGGCGACGACGGTCGACGTGCTCCTCGACGGCGACCGTGACAACGGCGATAGCGATGCCAGTCACGATCACGGCGACGGTGGCGGTCACGATCGCACTCACGATCGCACTCACGATCACACTCACGATCACACTCACGATCGCACACACGATCATAGTCACGGTCACAGCCACGACCATGACCATTCTCACGACCACTCCGACGACCATTCTCATGACCGCGATAACGCCGACCCCGAACACACCCACGCCGAGGGATCGGGCGTTCACCGCAGCTACCCCGAAGTCGTCGCGCTCGTCGAGTCGATGGCCCTCCCCGAGTCCGTCGAGTCGGTCGCGCTCGACGCCTTCGAGCGCCTCGGTCGCGCAGAGGCGTCGGTCCACGGCACCGATCTCGACGAGACCCACTTCCACGAGGTGGGCGCCGACGACGCGATCGCCGACGTGGTCGGCGCGGCGCTGTTACTCGACGATCTCGACCTCGACCGGGTCGTGACGACCCCGGTCGCGACCGGCGGCGGCGAGGTCGAGATGAGCCACGGCGTCTACCCGGTCCCCGCGCCGGCGACGACCGAGGTCGCGGCCGGCGCCGACTTCGCGATGAGAGGTGGGCCGGTCGACCGCGAACTGCTGACGCCCACGGGCGCCGCGATCCTCGCCGCGGTCGCCGAGGGCGTCGACGCGATCCCCGATCTCGACGTCGACGCCGCCGGCTACGGGGCGGGCGACGCAACCTTCTCGGACCACCCGAACGTGCTCCGAGCGCTGGTCGGAGAGGGGCGCGAATCGGAGGTAGACGAGCACGTTCACGATCACGACGGCGCTGCCCCCCACACTGACGACCACCAGAACCACGGCCTCGTCCACGACGATGTCACCGTCCTCGAAACGAACCTCGACGACGCGGCTCCCGAGGTACTCGGCGGGCTGCAGGAGACGCTCAAGCGCGCCGGCGCCCGTGACGTGACGATCGTCCCGACCACGATGAAGAAGTCGCGGCCGGGCCACCTCGTGAAAGTGATCTGCAAGCCGGGCGACGCCGAGGCGGTCGCGGAGCGGCTCGCCCGCGAGACCGGTACCCTCGGCGTCCGGCAGTCGAGCGCGAGCCACCGGTGGATCGCCGAGCGCGACTTCGAGACCGCAGTCATCTCGGTCGGCGGCGACGACCACGAGGTGACGGTGAAGATCGCGTCGACCGCCGACGGCGACGTCTACGACGTGAGCGCCGAGTACGACGACGCGGCCGGAGTGGCCGAAGCGACTGACCTCCCGATTCGGGACGTGCTCCGACGGGCGGAGGCGTGGGTGCGCGAGGAGGTCGGCGAGTAGCCCGTCGACGGGATCCCTGACCACTGAGTGCCGCGAATCCCGGCCGAGACCGCCGCGTGCGACGGGTTCCGTCGACCGCGAGACGACAGGCCTATGCCGAACGCCCGACCAGTTGCGCGTAAGCAGACACCGTTATGATCGAGCGAATCCACACGTCGGACGTCGAACCGGACGCGGACGAGGTCGCCATCGCCGGCCACGTCCACGAGATCCGCGACCTGGGAGGCCTCGTCTTCCTCATCGTGCGCGACCGCGAAGGACTCATCCAGATCGTCTTCAAGGAAGAACGCGAGCCCGATCTGTTCGAGGCCGTCCAAGACGTCGGCGCCGAAGACGTGGTCCGGGTCGTGGGCAAGCCGCTAGAGAGCGATCAGGCGCCCGGCGGCGTCGAGATCGCGCCGACCGAGTACGAGGTCATCGACGAGGCCGACTCTCCCCTCCCCTTGGAGATCTCGAAGGACATCGAGGTCGACCTCTCGACTCGGCTCGACAACCGCGCGCTCGACCTCCGGAAGCCGGAGACGCTCGCGGTGTTCACCCTCCGCTCGGAGCTGATGACGGCGATGGAGGAGTGGTTCGACGACGAGGGGTTCGTCGACATCAAGACCCCGCTCATCTCGAAGGGCGGCGCCGAGGGGGGCGCGGAGCTGTTCCCGATCCTCTACTACAACAAGGACGCGTTCCTGTCGCAGAGCCCGCAGCTGTACAAGCAGATGCTGATGGCGTCCGGGTACGAGGCCGTCTACGAGACGGGCACCGCGTTCCGCGCCGAGGACTTCGCGACCTCTCGTCACGTCTCCGAAATCTCGATGTTCGACGTGGAGCTGGCGTACATCGACGACCACGACGACGTGATGGACGTCCAGGAGGAGTCGCTGCGGTACGCGCTCCGCGAGGCCGCCGAGAACGCCGAGCGCGAGTTGGACCTGCTCGACGTCGACCTCGACGTGCCCGAAGACGACTTCCCGCGGATCACCTTCGACGAGGCGCTCGACATCCTCGAAACCGAGTTCGGTCACTTCCCGGACGACCCGACCGACCTCGACACGAAAGGGGAGAAGCTGCTCGGCGAGCACTTCGAAGAACAAGGTCACCCCGCGTTCTTCGTGGTCGGCTACCCCGACGAGAAGTTCTACTACATGCAGGACGTCGAGGGCGACGAGATGGCCTCGCGGAAGTTCGATCTCATTTATAAAGGTCAGGAGCTCTCCTCGGGCGGCCAGCGTGAGCACAACGCCGACCGCATGGTCGAAGTCATGGAGGAGGAGGGCGTCGAGACCGCCAACTTCGAGTTCTACATCGAGGCGCTCAGCTTCGGCACGCCGCCTCACGGCGGCTACGGGCTCGGTATCGATCGACTCGTCCAGAAGGTCGCCGACCTCGACAACATCAAAGAGGCGATCATGTTCCCGCGCGACCCGAACCGGCTGGAGCCCTGAGCGAGCCAGCGCCTCGGTGAACCCGGATCCCTGGCGGGACAGACTCACCGTCGCACCCGCAGAACTGTTCTCCTGACGCGGTCCGCGCCCGCGCCGTCGACAGCGGCCGTCCGACCCGTTCTTTTATAAGCAAGGCGTCGATCTCGCCGAAACGCCGTTTTCGAACCGCTACCGGCTGCTAATCCGGGTTAAATCGGACACAATTCGGCCAAACGGCTTGTGCTATTAAAGGGCGTAGGGCGCCGAGCGGGAATCGTCATGAACGCGATCCGAACGACACTGATCGTGGCGCTCGCCACGGTGGTACTGATCGGGACCGGCGCGGCCGCCGGCGCCGTCGCGGCGACTCCCGGACCGGACAACGCCTCGGGCGACGTGGGGCCGCCGAGCGATCTGCCGGAGCAGGTTCCGGACTTCGTCGGCGACATCCTGAGTAGCGTGAACGACTTCCTGTCGGGCGGCGTCAACGACCTCGGTGAGTCCGTGAGCGACATCGCCGGGAACGGTGCCGGCGAGGAAGCCGAGAGCGACGCGGGCGACGGAGAGGAGGCGTAACGTGACGGACCGAACGCCCGACCTCGACGCGCTTGACCGACGAACCTACCTCCAGGCGACCGGCGCCGCCGCGCTCGGCGCGGCCGGACTCGCCGGGTGCGTCGGACGCGCGACCGGAACGCTCGCGACCGCCGTCACCGACCAGCCCGCCGACATCGGTGATTTCGAGTCGCTCGTGGTCACCATCGAGGGGATCTGGCTCGGTCCCGAGGGCGCGGAAAGCGGCGCGGATGGGAACGAGACGGACGACGGTGACGGAACCGACGCCGGCAACGAAACCGACGCCGGCAACGAAACCGACGACGGGAGCGACGGGAAAGACGGCACCGAACCCGCCGGCCGCGAGTACCACGAGTTCGACGAGCCGCAGGAGGCCGACCTCGTCCAGCTACAGAACGGCGAGACGCAGCTGATCGACGAGCGGGAGCTGTCGGTCGGCACGTACCAGTTCCTCCAGCTCGACATCTCGAACGTCGAGGGAACACTCGAGGGCGGCGACGAGGCCGAAGTCGATCGCCCGGGGAACGCCCCGCTGACGTTCAACGCGGCGTTCGACATTAGCGAAAACACTCGAACGGTGTTCACCGCCGACTTCGCCCCGGTTCGCCGCGGTACCGGGCGGTACCTCCTGCGCCCGGTTCCGAGCGGTATCGACGTCTCTTACGAGGAGACGGAGTAGCCGGCGACGCGTCGCGTTCCCCTCGGTCCCCCGTTGAAGCCGCGGTTCGGCTGCACCGGATCGTCGGTCGGACCCGTCACGGTCCGACCACGGTCCGGTCGCGGCTTCGGGGTTAGGGCTGGGTGTCGTCCCGGGATTCGGGGACCAGGGGAATGCACGCTCGCATCGGTCCCTCGTCGGAGGCACACGACCCGTTCGATCGTCCCGCCGCGGTTCCACGCGCCGGGACGGTCGGGATTCACTCGATGCAACGACGCGAGACGACGCAGACGGTGCCGGTGCGGATCATACAGTCGGCGACCCGCGATCTCTTATAAACGTTCGATACAGCGGTCCGGCGAGCAGTAGCGCACCCAAACCGGCCATCGCAACCAACACGGTCGGATCGATCGAAGCGGTTCCCCCTTCCGCGAGCCGGTCGACGGAGACCCCGATCGCGACGCCGATGACGGCCCACGGGAGTTCCCCGAGCGCCGTGCCGGCGAGCAGCGACCGGCGGCTGATCCCGGACCCACCGGCGGCAACCGAGACGGCGTCCGAGGGGACCGGCAACAGGCGGGTCGCGGTGACGGCTCGGACCCCGCCGGTGGCGTCGGCCAGCCGCTCGCCGGCGCCACAGAGCCGGTCGGCGATCCGCGATCCCTCGCGGGCCCGGACGCGCCCGGCCCGAGCGAGCCAGTACGGCGGGAGCGCTGTCGCGACCATCGCGGCGACGCCGACCGGGAGGCCGACCCAGCCGTACCCGAATCCGGCGACGACGGCGAGCAACGTCGTCGGCCACGCGAGGAAGGGCCTGATCGCCGTCAGCGCGAGCAGCGCGGCGCCGAACCGAACCGGGTCGGCGGCGAACCACGACAGCCGCCCGAGCACGGCGTCGGGGGAGACAGCCCAGGCGAGCGCTGCCAGCGCGGCCAGTGTGACCCCCGCGAACACGTACCCGAGGATCCCGGTTCGACGATTCACGAGCGTTGGTGTTCCCTCGGGTGATAAACGCTTTGTGGAGCGGTCCGACTCTCACGAACCGCTGTCCGCCCGACGAACTACGACAGCTTTCCGAGCGCCTCGAAGAAGTCGGAGGGAGGGCCCGCGATGTACATCGATGGAGTCGTTCGCTGGACTGCCACCTCGGTCGGGGCTGGGAGGGTCGCCACGTTCCGTCCGTCGCTGGCGACGACGGCCTCCTCGACGCCCTCGACCGCCACGCTCACAGTCGCGTCGGCGTCGACCACGAGCGGGGGCATCCCATCGTCGGCGGCCATCTCGTTGACGATGAGCCCGCTCACCGCGGGATGGACGAGCGGTCCGCCCTCCGAGAGGTTGTACGCGGTCGAGCCGGTCGGCGTCGCAATGAGGACCCCGTCAGCGTGTCCGCCGGCGTATCGACTGCCGTCCACGCGGAGTTCGTAATCGATCCCGGCGCCCGGGCCGCGCCGACCGCCTTGGATCACGATCTCGTTGGCCGCGGGGACGGAGGTCCAGTCGTCGGTCCGAGCGGCGAGTCGCGGCGCCTCCCGAACGTTCATCGCACCGCGGTCGAACGCCTCGACCTCCGATCTGACTGCCTCCGCGGCCGCTTCCGGGGGGACGGCGTTGAGAAAGCCGACCTCCCCGAGGTTGACGCCGACGATCGGCGTGTCCTCGGCGTTGCGCGCGACGAAGAGGAACGTCCCGTCGCCGCCGACAGCGACCGCGAGGTCGCAGTCAGCGAGCGCGCCGACCGCGCGGCCGGCAGCCGGCTCGCCGAGCGCGGCGGCGGTTTCGGCATCGAGCCAGACGGACGCCCCGGCGTCGGCGACCGCCTCCCGGAGTTCGTCGGCGACGGTGACCGCTCGCTCGCTTCCCTTCCGCGCGACGATTCCGACCTCCATGCGCTCTGATTCTCGTCGCCGAACAAAAGCATGCGGACATCGGACTGCCGGTCCGGATACACCGATCTGCGGGTCCGGAAAGTTTCAAGCCGCCCGCCCGCCTTGCAAGATGTATGCCGAGTCCTCACGGGCGACTGGAACCATGAGCGAGGAAGACGACTGGTTCGAGCGCGCATTGCGGGACACCGACGCGGACAGCGGCGCGACCGGCGATGAGGAAGACGGCGACGCAACCGGCGCAGACGCCGAGACCGGTGACACAGACGAAGACGAGGATGCGGGCGGAGGATCGCGCGATTCGGACCGAGGTGACGAGCCCGAAGACGAGCGGGAGAGCGACCCGTTCGGCGGAATCCGGGATGGAGAGCGGGACCCGTCGCCGGACGTCAGTGCGGTTCTCGGCGGTGACGACACCGATGGTGGCGACTTCGATGGTGGCGACTTCGACAGCGGTGTGTTCGGCAGTGAGCAGTCGAGGGACGACGAGCCGGAACCGCGTATGCCGGAGGATGACGGTCTCTCCGACGATGAGACGGGTGACTCCGATCCATTCGGTGGGGGATCGTCCGGCGGCAACGATCCGTTTGGTGGCGGGTCGTTCGGCGGTGACGATCCGTTCGGTGGTGGGTCGTTCGGCGGTGACGATCCGTTCGGCGGAGGCGGAGGAAGCGGCGGAGGCGGTGGGGGTGGCGAGTCGAGCGATAGTGGGCAGGCCGGAACCGAATCGGCCGGCGGCGGCTCGGTGGATCCCTTTGGTGGGTACCGGGACTCCGCTGGTGGCCCTGGGGGCCCGGAAGACGTCGACTTCGGGGGGTTCGGTGACGGTGGGGGTGGTGACGCGTCGTCGGAGTTCGATGTCGACCCCGACGAGTTCGAGTCATCGATCGAGCGCACCGATATCGGGATCGAAGGGCTCGACGAGATGATCCTCGGCGGGGTCCCGCGTCGCTCGCTGTTGTCGGTCATCGGCGGCGCGGGGACCGGGAAGACGACGTTCGCGCTCCAGTTCCTCAACGAGGCGCTCGAATCCGACCGGAAAGGGATCTACATCACTCTCGAACAGACCCGCGAGTCGATTCTCTCGACGGCTGAGGAGAAGGGGTGGTCGTTCCGCGAGCACGCGGAGGCGGACCGGCTCGCGGTGGTCGCGATCGACCCGATCGAGATGGCGAACTCGCTGGCGTCGATCCGAAACGACCTCACGCGGCTCATCGCCGAGTTCGACGCCGACCGGTTGGTGCTCGACTCCGTCTCCCTCTTGGAGATGATGTACGATCATCCGGCGAAGCGCCGCTCGGAGGTGTTCGGGTTCACCCGCTCGTTGAAGAACGCCGGCGTCACCACGCTCCTCACCTCGGAGGCGAGCGAGGAGAACCCCTACGCTTCCCGACACGGAATCGTCGAGTACCTCACTGATGCCGTGTTCGTGCTCCAGTACATCCGCGGCAGCGACTTCCGCGAGACCCAACTCGCCGTCGAGATCCAGAAGATCCGCGACGCGAACCATTCCCGACAGTCGAAGCCGTACGACATCACCGACACCGGGATCTCAGTGTACGGACAGGCGAACATCTTCTGACGGGCGTCCGCGCAGCGGGGTGGTTTTATAAATTGCATCGCGCAACGGATCGTCATGTCCCCCGCGATCGCGGCCCTCGTCCCCGCCCGTCGAGCGCTCGGGATCGGTCTATTGGCCGGTCTCGTTCACTTGATCGTCACCGGCGCGCTCGCCGAGTGGTTCGGGTTCACGATGAACGTCAACCCGTTCCTCGGGTACGTCGCCGTCGGCGGCCTGTTGCTCGGGGCGGTGCCGGTGGTGCTTCTGGTCGAGAACCGACTCGTCGTCCCGTCGATCGTCGTCGTCGTCGCGCTCGCGGTGTCGGCGTACGGGACGTGGTCCGTGTCCGTCGCGCCGGACGTGACCCCGACGCCGGTCGATCCCACGCCGTTCGGCTGGTACCTGATCGGGTGGGTCGTTGTGCTCGGGGCGGCGCTGGTCGCGGGCGGTGTGGAGTACGGTTTCCGTCGGCTGGTGGCCGCGTAGTGCGAGTGAGAGAGCGTGGTTTCGGGGACCTCGCATCAATCCTTGTTGCTGCTCGCCACAGCACTGCAGAGTTCCGAACTCGAGCGAGCAAAGTGGGACCGATCGTCTCGCTTTAAGGGGCGGGGGTTCGCGAGATGCGCCGTCAGGACTCGCGCCACTTGTGGCCGCACTCGACGCAGCTGAACAGCCGAACCTCGTAGGAGCCGCCCGGCTTCGGGATCATCTCGTAGTGTGCCCGGTCGCCGTCACAGTCGTCCGCCGGGCAGGGCTCCCGCATCGTTTCGGTGGAGCCCTGGGTCGCGTCGGCCACGGCGGGTGTCCCGTCGTCCCGCTGTCCATCCTGGGTCGTCATCGCCGATTCTGCACGCGAGTCCCGCGGCTCTTCGGTTTCACAGGAGCGACACACCCACGTGTCGCCCTCCGTGTGCATCATCGAACCGCACTCGTCGCAGAATTGCATGTAACGGAGAGATACACGCTTGTCGGATATATCTGTTAACTTTCGATCCGTCGTGGATTTCGGGCAACTGTTCATGCTGACTGTGCCGGCGCTATTCGAAACAAAAACACTAGCGGAGTCAGAGAGAAAATGCACCGTCCGGGAATTGAACCCGGGCTATTAGCTTGGGAAGCTAATGTCCTACCACTGGACCAACGGTGCTCACTCGAATGTACCGAATCGCCACACTTGAACGTAGCGTTTCAGGTGTTCGAAGCCGCCGCCCCCGACGTCGCCGACGGCGCCGACCCCATGCGCTCGACCGATCACTCCCCCCGTCCGGTCGGCATCGGCGGCGTCGTCCGCTTGTGCGCTGAGGCCCGGTGGCGCGCGAGCAGGTCGGTGACCGTTCTCTCGTCGGCGTCGCGCTGCCCGGGGAGGAATCCCGCGGTCGGCGGCTTCTCGACCACGAAGTCGGGGACGTCGAGCTCGGCGGCGAGCGCGCGAACGTCGGTTTTGTACAGGTGCCCGAGCGGGAGCAGGTCGGCGGCCCCGTCGCCGTGTTTCGTCACGTAGCCGAGGAGGTGCTCGCTTCGGTTGGTCGTCCCGCAGACGAGCCGGTTCGTCGCGTTGGCGGCGAGGTACGCCATCGCCATCCGAAGTCTCGCGATCGCGTTCCCGGAGAGAATCGGCTCGTCGTGGAGGTCGAACCGATCGGGCGCGACCGCGCCGAACTGCGCGAACAGCGGCTGGAGGTGGACCGTGTCGTGGTCGATTCCGAGCGCGTCCGCGAGCGCCTCGGCATCGCGAGCGTGGGGCGCCCCGATCTTGTTACAGGGCAGAATCAGTCCGTACACGCGGTCGGCACCGAGCGCCTCGACCGCCAGCGCCGCCGTGACCGTCGAGTCGAGCCCGCCGCTCATGTTGACTATCAGCCCGTCCGCGGCCGCGACCCGGTCTTCGATGAATCCCCGGATCCGCTCGCGCTCCGCGGTCGGGTCGGGGGCGTCGAACGGCTCGGGGGTGTCGGACGGGTCGACGGCGTCGTCGGGGTGGTCGCGAGACGGTGAGCCCTCGTCACTCGACACCGCGGCCGCGGAGCGGTCGGATATCGCTCCCGGCTCAAACGCGGTCGATCGCGAGTCACCCATCGGTACGCCCTCCAAACGGTGGTTCCGGGACCGACTCGTCGGGAGTCGACCCGGTCGAAGCCCGCGGCACGCCGGTCGTTCGAATGCGAGCCGTGACTTGCACACGCCGCGGACAGGTGCGGGGGCCAGTTCGTGAGTTCATGGTCGCCCGTCGCTTCCGAACGGACGGGTAAATACTCACGGTGTAATTTGTTTAAGGACTTTCCCATTTCACGCAGAGAACCGGCAGTTCCGCCAGAATAAACGGCAGACAACTCATAAGATACGCACAAAAAGTACTATAAAAGAAATAATGCTACTCTAATAGCTAAGAACACTACAAAAATGCGTTATTTCTCGTATAGCTACTAGATTATAAATAAAATAGGCAGAGATACGCACGAATAAACAATATAAGGGGAAAATACCCAAACATTTATACACACATATTCGCTCCCTGCGACCATGTCGACGATACAGCTCACGAGCAGTCAGAAACGGGTACTCACGGCGCTCGTGAACCTCGCGGAGAACGCGGACGAGCCGGTGACCGGCCGAGCGATTGCCGAGTCGATCGATCGAAGCGCCGGTACGGTTCGAAACCAGATGCAGAGCCTCCGGACCATCGGGTTGGTCGAGGGCGTTGCCGGCCCGAAAGGCGGGTACGTCCCGACCGACGCCGCCTACGAGACCCTCGGCGTCGAGCGGATGGACGACGCCGAGCGCACACCCGTCGAGCGCGAGGGCAATACCGTAGAGGGCGTGAACGTCGAGGAGATCGACCTCTCCAGCGTCGCCAACCCCGATCTGTGCCGGGCGGAGCTCGTGATCCGCGGTCCTGTCGGCTCCTTCGACACGGGCGATCGGGTGACCGTCGGTCCAACGCCGGGCGCGGGGCTCCGGCTCTCCGGAGTCGTCGACGCGACCCACGTCGATGGCAACACCTTATTGGTCCGTGTCGAGGGCATGGAGACGCCGGGCAACGGGTCCGCCGCGTAGGTCTCGGTCAGTCCGTCTCCGCGATCCGGTCCCGTATCGCGCCCGTCGCCGCGGCGGCGTGTCGGGCGTCTCGGTACCGCTCCTCGAACGCGACGCGCGCGCTCTCGGCCGCCTCGGGGTCGACCTCGAACGCGACGCCCTCGTAGGACACGTTCCAGAGCACCAGCGGCTCCGGCGGTGCGGGACCGACGCCGAGTTCGCCGGGGATCGGCTCGGACGCGAGCAGCCGGTCGATCAGGGACGGGTCCGCCGTGCCGCGGCCGACCGCGCGGATCGCAGCGACGAGCCGACGCACGAGCGCTCGCGGAAACCCGCCAGCACTCACCTCGACGACGAGGAGGTCGCCCTCGCGGGTCGCGGTCGCGGTCAGGTCCCGGACGGTCCCGGTCTCATCGCTCGTTAGGTTGTGGAAGTCGTGCCGGCCCGAAAACCGGGCGAGCGCGTCGTGGATGCGGTCGTCGTCGACGACGTGAGCGGGATCGTGAGCGTGATCTGGCCCCTCGTCACCGGCGGGCGCGTACAGGTGGTAGCGGTAGGTCCGCTGAACCGCGTCGTGAGTCGCGTGGAACCCCTCCGGGACGTCTGCGGCCGCCCACACCCGCACCGAGCCGGGCAGGTGTCCGTTGAACGCCCGCGGGGTGAGCCACTCGGGCGCCGCGAACGCGACCGTCTGTCCGACCGCGGAGACGCCGGCGTCCGTCCGCCCCGCGGCGGCGTACCCGGTCGGCGTCGCGTGCGTCGGTCCGTCGCCCCGGTCGAGGATCCCGTGTTCGGCGAGGGCCCGCAGGAGGGTCCCCCCGACGGTCGTCGCGTGGGGCTGGCGCTGGAAGCCGGCGTACTCGCGACCGTCGTACGCGACCCGAAACGCGCGGGTCACCGTCGGAGTTTCAGTCACTCCGCGTCGGCATCTTCCGCGTCTGCCGCCCCCTCCGCTCTGTCGGCCATCGGTACCGTAACGACCGGGACGGAAGAGACTCGCACGACCTTCTCGGTGACGCTGCCGAGGAGGACGCGCTGGATCCCGGACCGGGTGTGACTCGGCATCACGACGATGTCGGCACCCACGTCATCGATCATATTCTCGATGATATCGACGGGCTGGCCGCGGACGACGTTGCCGACCACCTCGATACCGTCCGCCTCGAGATCGGCTGTTACCGACTCAACGCGCTTCTCGGCGGCGTCCCCGATGCGCTCGGCGAAGGAGCCGGCCTGTGGGCCGCGCAGCGTTTGTGCGACCGTGTCGATCGCGGAGACGACGTACACGGTCGCGTCGTACCGCTCCGCGAGGCTCTTCGCGTGCGGGATCGCGTCGTTCGCCTCGCTACCCGGCGCCACAGGGAGGAGAATTTGGTCGTACATACGCGGGAATCCGCCCGCCGGGTGCAAAACGGTACCGGCGATCATGGTGCGGAACGTCGGTCTTCTGAAGCGGGCCGCTACAGCCCGAGCGCGTCGAGGAGATCGAAGCCGACCCCTGCGTAGCCGACGAGCTTGAACCCCAGACAGCGCGCCGACCGTGACGCCGACGACGAGCGCCGCGAGCGTCACCACGGACGTGGAACTCATGTCGGCGGTTCGGCGGCGTTGATTCTTAAGGGCGACGTTCCGGGCCGGTCCGGCGCGTTCGGCGGACCGCCCGTCGGCGGCTCCCCACGCCGCGGATGGGTAGGGTTTTCAGACGGGCGCCCCTCTACGGTCACATGGCACGAGACGTTTCCAATCCCGACAACCCGCAGGTGACGCTCCAGACGAATCACGGCGCCGTCGTCGTCGAGCTGTTCGCCGACCGCGCCCCGAAGACGGTCGAGAACTTCCTCGGATTAGCGCGCCACGACCCCGCCGCCGACGCGGACCCCGACCGCGACACGAACACGTGGGAAGACCCCGAGAGCGGCGAAGTTCGCGGCGACTCGCTGTACGAGGGCAACGTCTTCCACCGCGTCATCGAGGACTTCATGATTCAGGGCGGCGACCCGATGGAGAGCGGCCGCGGCGGCCCCGGCTACCAGTTCGACGACGAGTTCCACGACGACCTGACCCACGACGGCCCGGGTATCCTCTCGATGGCGAACTCCGGCCCGAACACGAACGGCTCGCAGTTCTTCATTACGCTGGACGCGACACCCCACCTCGACGGCAAGCACGCCGTCTTCGGGCAGGTCATCGACGGGATGGACGTGGTCGAGGAGATCGGTGCCGTCCCGACCGACCGTCAGGACGAGCCCCGTGACGCGGTGGAGATCGAGCAGGTCGCGGTCGACGAGTAGGACGTCGATCCGCGGAGTCGTTTATAAGTAATTGAAGCCGATTCCGGCGGTGGCTCTCTCCGAAGCCTCAACAACCGCCGTTACTCTGAGAAAAACCGGTGAGATTGCCATCTTCGCAGGTTTTTGCTTCAAATATAATATTAAATTAAAAAATAATAATATCGTGATACCGTTTTTGACGAGTCTATAACTATCAAGCATATATACGACTGTGGACACGCTGGGGACCCCCCAGTCTAACTATGACAGATGTAGACGACCCGGAGACGTACGCGGAACGGATCGCAGAATCGGTGAAAGAACAGGCGGAGGGTACTGGCGGTTCCCGTCGGAAGTTTTTGAGCCGCTCGGTGCTGGCCGGAGGGGCGTTACTCGCACTCGGTAGCGGCACGGGCCTCGCCTCGGAACACGACGATGACGACGACGACGAACTGGAGGCAATGTTCGACGACGTGCAGGGGACCGACATCGACGTGTTGAACTACGCGCTCACGCTGGAACACCTCGAAAACGCGTTTTATCGTGAGGCGCTAGAGATGTTCAGCGTGGACGATTTCGCGCGGGAGATGTACGATAAAAACCTCGACGACCTCAGCATGGAGACCGCCGAAACGGTCCAGATGACGTACGACTACGTCGAGGTGATCGGCGAACACGAGGCGACCCACGTCGACGTCCTCGCGGAGGCGATCACGCTGCTCGGTGGTGAGCCTAACCCCGAGGCCTCCTACGACTTCGGAGTCGACACGGTGGACGGGTTCCTCGCGACCGCTCAAGTGTTCGAGAACACGGGAGTCGCGGCCTACGCCGGTGCGGCGCCGTTCATCGAGAGCCCGGACCTCGCGAGTGCCGCGCTGTCGATCCACAGCGTCGAGGCGCGTCACGCCGCGTTCCTCAACCACGTCAACGGCGAGATCCCCTTCCCGAACGCGTTCGACTCGGCTCTCTCTCAGCAGGCCGTTCTCGACGCCGTCGGTCCGTTCATCGTGTCAGGTGACAACGACGACGACTAGTAGCGACAGACCGAGTGACGTCCTCCCACGGCCACGGCCGCTGTTTTTTCGCCCTGCAAATCACACAGCCTCGCTGCCCCCGCCCGCTCACACCACCAGATTCTCCAGCTCCTCGCCGGTGTCGAGCCGGTCGACGTTCTCCGCGAGGATGTCGGCGACGCGCTCGTAGTAGTGCGGGGTGTTGCCGGCGTTGTGCGGGGTGACCGTCACGTTACCGAGCCCCCACAGCGGGTGGTCCTCGGGGAGCGGCTCGGGGTCCGTCACGTCCAGCGCGGCCCCGCGGATGCGACTGTTGCGGAGCGCCGAGACGAGCGCGTCGGTGTCGACGATCGGGCCGCGCGCGATATTTATAACGACGGCGTCGGCCCGCATCGTCCGGAGCGCGTCGCCGTCGACGAGCCCGCGGGTCGTCTCCGTGAGCGGACACGCGAGGACGACGTACTCGGCGTCCGCGACCGCGTCGTGGAACTCGTCGAACCCGTACACCTCGTCGGTCGGACCCCCCTTCTCGGGGGAGTACCGGACCCCGACCGTGTCGACGTCGAACGGCTCCAGGCGATCGACGATCGCCGTGCCGATCGCACCGAGCCCGACGACGGCGACGGTCGAGCCGAACACCTCGGTCGTCTCGTAGGTCCGCCACTCCCGGCGCTCCTGCTGGCGGTGTGCGCGCGGCCACTGACGGGCGTGGGTGATCATCGACCCGAGGACGTGTTCGGCGATGTTCGGCTTGTGCACCCCCGAGGCGTTCGTCAGAGCGACGCCGCGGTCAGCGAGCGCGTCCCGGGGGAGGTGGCCGGTGCCGGCGAACACGCAGGCGAACAGCTCCAGGTTCTCGGCGACGTCCAGCAGCTCCTCGTCGATATAGAGCCCGACCGCGATCCGCGCGGTCTCCAGCAGTTCGCGTTCCTCCGCCGGCGTCCGCGCCAGCGCGACGGACCGGTCGGGGAGTCGCTCGCGGATCGCGGCGGCCAGCTCCGGGCCGCCCGAGCCGTGGATCGTCTGTCGCAACACGACGACGTCTGGGTCGCTCATGGCGCGGAGACTCGGCGCGATATATATAAAGGGTGTCCGTCTACGCCAGTGCCGCGTCGAACGCCCGCTGGAGGTCGGCCGTCATGTCGTCGACGTGCTCGATCCCCACCGACACCCGGATGAGGCCGTCGGTGAGCCCGGCCGCGAGGCGCTCCTCGCGGGGAATCGCGGCGTGAGTCATCGCCGCCGGCTGCTCGATCAGGCTCTCGACGCCGCCGAGCGACTCCGCGAGCGTGAACACGTCGGTCTCGCTGACGACGGTCGACGCCTGGTCGAGGGTGCCGTCGAACTCGAAGGAGAGCATCCCGCCGAACGCGTCCATCTGCTCCGCCGCGAGTTCGTGGTCCGGGTGGCTCTCCAGTCCGGGGTAGTAGACGCGGCTCACGTCGTCGTGGTCTTCGAGCCACTCGGCCAGCGCCATCGCGTTCTCGCAGTGGCGGTCCATCCGGACGGAGAGCGTCTTGGTCCCGCGCAACACGAGGAACGAGTCGAACGGACCGGGCGTCGCGCCCACCGAGTTCTGGTAGAAGCCGAGCCGCTCGTCGAGGTCGGCGTCGTCGACGATCAGCGCGCCGCCGATGGTGTCGGAGTGGCCGCCGAGGTATTTCGTCAGCGACTGCGAGACGATGTCCGCGCCGTGTTCGAGCGGGCGCTGGAGGTACGGCGTCGCGAACGTGTTGTCGACCGCACAGAGCGCGCCGGTGGCGTGGGCAATTTCGGCGAGCCCGCCGATGTCGTTGACGTTCATAAGGGGGTTCGTCGGCGTCTCGACCCACACCAGCTCCGTCTCCTCTCGCATCGCGTCCCGGACCGCGTCGTGGTCGGTCGTGTCCACGAAAGAGGTCTCGATGTCGTACTGCTCGTACACCTGCGTGAGAATGCGGTGAGTCCCGCCGTACACGTCGTCGCCGGCGACGACGTGGTCGCCCGCCTCGAGCAGATTGAGGACGGTGTTTATCGCGCCCATGCCGGAGGAGAAACAGCGCGCGTGGCTCCCCGACTCCAGCGAGGCGAGGTTGGCCTCGAGGTCGGTCCGCGTCGGGTTTCCGGTCCGGCTGTACTCGTAGCCGCGGTGGTCGCCCGGTCCGTCCTGTTTATACGTGGAGTTCGCGTGGATCGGGGTCATCAGCGCGCCCGTCTCCGGGTCGGGCTCCTGTCCGGCGTGGATCGCACGGGTCTCGAAGCGATGGTCGTCGGCGTCGCCGTCGCGAGAGTCGTCGCGCTCGTGGAGGTCACCGTCATCGCCGGCGTCGGATCGGTCGCTCATACCCAATTCTCGACGCCGAGGGGAGTGATTCTTTCCCTTCCGAGGCGGGAGGGGGAACGGGAAACGACGAGCGAAGCCGCTGGCGATGCGGGTGTTGTGAGAAGTGCTCGGTCAGGGATTTGAACCCTGGTCGTCGGCTGTCTTCCAAACCGGCGCGCCGTCGCGCCGCGTCTGTCGAAAGGCCAACATGATTGGCCGGACTACACCAACCGAGCGCAATCATGACTAATGACGCATCCAATTTAACTCTTCTTAACTCGCGGCACCGTGGGAGGCGTCGCCAGGGTCCGGTCTCCCGGTTCGAGCGCGGTCGGCGACCGCTGGTTGAAACGTTAACGTGCGGGTTGATAGGCCGCCGTGCGCTTCGTGTTACGTATGCCGAGAGTAATGCGGGACGGCGTCTCTATCCACTACGCCGCCGACGGAACGAGCGACAGCCCGACGGTACTCCTGTTGGAGGGGTTGGGATACGGTCGCTGGATGTGGCGGTGGCTGACAGAGGACCTCGCCGACGAGTACGAAGTGGTCCGGCCGGATAACCGAGGTACCGGCGATTCAGACGTCCCTGAGGGGCCGTACACGATCGACGAGATGGCCGCCGACGCGCGGGCAGTCCTCGACGACCACGGGGTCGATCGGGTCCACGTCTGCGGGGCGTCGATGGGTGGGATGATCGCGCAGGAGCTCGCGCTCGCCGACGACCGGGTCGCATCGCTGACGCTGCTGTGTACCTCGCCGGGGGGCGAAGCGGCGCCCGAGATGCCGGCGGACGTCCGAGAGCACATCTTCTCCGCGCCCGACGACCTCGGCGCGCGCGAGCGGATCCGGTACCTGATGGAGCCCGCCGTGACCGACGGGTTCTACGAGCGCGAGCCGGACCTCGTCGACCGGATCGTCGACTGGCGGCTCGCGGGCGACGCGACGCCGAGCGGCCGGGAGGCGCAGGCCGGGGCGGTGGTCGCGTTCGACGCGACCGACCGGCTCGACGGGATTTCGATCCCGACGCTCGTTCTCCACGGCACCGGCGACCGGGTGCTTCCGGTGGGGAACGCTGATCTCCTCGCCGAACACCTGCCGCACGCGA
The DNA here is from genome assembly GCF_051194165.1 of Halorubrum shenae. Lineage (NCBI taxonomy): Archaea > Methanobacteriati > Methanobacteriota > Halobacteria > Halobacteriales > Haloferacaceae > Halorubrum > Halorubrum shenae. The sequence goes on from NZ_JBLZNI010000001.1 coordinate 471,379, forward strand.
CGGTCGAGCGGATTGAGGGCGGCCCGCACCTCTTTTTCATCGAACGACGGGACGAGATCGACAACCGGATCCGGTCGTTCCTCGACGAGGTCGCCTGACATGGAGGGGAACGATCCGCGGGCGACCGGAGTGACCGCCGACCCCGGACCGCATCCACACGCCGATCGGGGGTACGACTGGGTGGGGTCGCTGTCGGCGCGACGCGCCCGCCTCTCGCCGGACCGCGTCGCCGTTACGGACACCGCGGCGGGCGAGGAGTACACCTACGCCGAACTCGACGAGCGCGCCAACCGCACCGTGCGGTTCCTCCGCGATGCGGGCGTTTCGAAGGGCGACCGCGTCGCGGTCGTCTCGCGGAACCGGGTGGAGCTCGTCGACCTGTTCTTCGCGACCGGGAAGATCGGCGCGGTACTCGCTCCGCTGTCTCATCGGCTCGCCGAGCGAGAGCTGGCCGCGGTCCTCGGCGACGTCAACCCCGCGCTGCTGATGGTCGAGACACCCTTCGAGGGCGACGTGGTCGACGCCTTGGAGCGCGCCGACGCGGAGCCTCCGGTCCGGGCGATCCCCTCCGACGAGGACAACGCCTGGCGACCCTACACCGCCGACCTGCCCGCTGACGGGTCGCCGGTCGAAACGGTGAACGTGTCGCTTGCCGACCCTCGCCTCTTCCTCCACACCGGCGGGTCAACCGGGATCCCGAAAGAGACCGTGATAAGCCACGGCGCGGTCCACTGGAACGGGTACAACACCATCACCGCGTGGGGGCTCCGCGAGGACGACGTGACCCCGATGGTGTTCCCGATGTTCCACACTGGCGGCTGGAACGTGTTGACGGTGCCGTTCTTCCAGATGGGCGCGCGGATCTTGTTGAGCCCCGAAGTCGACCCGGGTCGCGTCCTCGCTGATGTCGAGCGCGAGGGCGCGACGACGCTCGTGGCGGTTCCCGCCGTCCTTCGGATGATGGCCCGTCACGAGGAGTGGGGGGCGACGGACCTCTCGACGCTCCGGTTCGTCAAGAGCGGCGGCGGGCCCTGCCGTGAGAGCGTGATCGACGCGTGGCGCGACCGCGGCGTCGAAATCTCACAGGGGTACGGGCTCACGGAGTGCGGCCCGAACAACTTCGCGATGCCCGACGGCTTCCCGGAAGCGAAGACGAAGAGCGTCGGGGTGCCTGCCCTCGCGGTCGACGCGAGGGTGGTCGACGAGGACGGTCCGGTGCCGGACGGGACGGTCGGAGAGTTGGAACTCGCCGGGCCGGCGGCCGCGGACGGGTATTGGAACAACGACGAGGAGACGGCAGCGACGTTCGGTGACTGGGTCTCGACGGGCGATCTGGCCCGCGTCGACGGCGACGGCTACTACCACATCGAGGGGCGGAAAAAGAACATGTTCGTCTCCGGCGGGGAGAACGTCTACCCGCCCCGCGTCGAGGACGCACTCACGGACCACCCGGGGATCGAGGAGGCCGTGGTGATCGGCGTCCCGAGCGAGGAGTGGGGGACCATCGGCAAGGCGGTTCTCGTGGGCGACGAGTCGCTGACCCTCGACGACGTGCGATCGCATCTCGCCTCTCGCGTCGCGCGGTTCGCGGTACCGAAGGAACTGGCATTTGTCGACGAAATGCCAACGTCTGGCCCGTCCAAGATTGATCGGACGGCGCTGAAAGAGCGGTTCGGCGAGTGACGTGCGTTGGAAAGTTCTCTAAGGAATAACCATTATATATGTAGGAGCCAAGGTCAGTCCATGATCGACGTCACGATGGATATGGAGCAGTTCGACTGCCCGTTCATCGACACCTCCGCCGATCACGACGTCGGCTTCTCCGCGATGCACTGGCAGCTCGACACGGCGGCCGAGCAGCTTGAGACGCGGCTGCTCGTCGAGTCCCCCGACCGCTACGAGCTTGGCGAGGGGCTTTCGACGCTCCGCGACCACGAGAACATGGCGGAGTACAAGCTGTTCTCCAAGCGGGATGGCACCGCGATCATCCGGACCGTCATCGAGGAAACGAACGCGATGTCGACGATCACCGACCACGGCGGCTACATCACCGGGCCCTTCCGAATCGCGGACGGCTCCGAGCAGTGGCAGGTCGGGTTCGACGACGAGACGACGATAGAGGCGGCGCTTCACGACCTCGAGAAGGGCAACGAGTTCGTCGTCGAAGACCGGTCGGAGCCGTCGATGGACTCGCTGTTCGACACCATGCGCAACGCGAACGCGGCGTCGACGATGTTGGACGCCTGTCGCGACCTCACCGACGTCGAGCGCGACACCATCGAGACGGCGGCCGATCGGGGCTACTTCGAGTCGCCCCGTGAGGCGACGCTGTCGACGCTTGCAGACGAGTTCGACGTGTCGACCGCGGCGGTTTCGAAGAACATGCGCCGCGGCGAGAAGAAGCTGCTCCGCAGCGTCGTGCAGGCACTCGACCGAATCAACTGAGCCAGGCCGAACGGTCGGAACCCGTCAGATCCACGCTGCTTGTTAACATCTTAACTCGCCCTCTTTTGTCGGTAGGTCCACACCGATATAGGTATGCGAGACGCAACCACACGGCGATCGTATCTGCGACGAACTGGTGCCGCGGCCGGAGGAGTCGGGTTGGCCGGCCTCGCCGGCTGTTCGGGGAACGGCGGAGACGGTGGGGACGGGGGAGACGGTACCGACGGCGGCGGAGGCGGTAGCGACGGGGGAGACGGTACCGACGGCGGCGGAGATGGCGGTGACCTCTCCGGAGAGACGATCCGAATCGGGGCCCTCCAGCCGACCTCCGGCGACCTCCAATACTACGGACAGATCAGCTTGATGGGCTTTTACTCCGGGCTGGCGTACAAACACGACACGGACCCGATCGAAGAACTCACGCCCGGGACGTACACGGTAGAGCCGGCGGACGGTCCGACCTACGAGATCATCGTCGAGGACACCCAGTTCAGCCCGGACACCGCACAAAACGTCGCGACTACCCTCGTGCTCGACGAGGAGGTCGACGTCCTCTTCGGGGGGACATCCTCGGACAGCGCGCGCCGGATCATCGACACCGTCGTCGACGAGTCGGAGGTGCCGTACCTCATCGGCCCGGCGGCCGACGCCGGCATCACCGTGAGCGACGAGTACTGTCACCCGCTGGCGTTCCGCGCGAGCGAGCACACGGCGATGGACGCGCGGGCGGGCGGCACGTACGTCGCCGAGAACTTCGACATCGACACGGTCGCGATCTTCGCGTCCGACAACGCGTTCGGGCAGAGCGTCGCGAGCAACTACGCTCAAGTCCTCGAGGGCCAAGGGGTCGAGGTGTTGGAGCCGCGGTTCGTTGAGGTCGGCTACTCCGAGTTCGACGGCCTCTTCGACGAGGCGGTCTCCAACGGCGCGTCAGGCGTCGTCGGCGGGTTCACGGCGGCGACGCTGCCGCAGTTCCTCACCTCGGCGATATCCTTCGACGTCCAAGTGTTCGGCGGGTTCGCAGCGCTGCTGACGACCCAGCTCATCGGTGGCACCATCGAGTCGGCGCTCGGCGAGGACTTCACCGAGCAGGACATCCGTGACGCCGGGCTCGGGCCATTCACCAGCCGGTACCACTGGAACCAGTACGAGAATCCGATCAACGAGGCGTTCCGGGAAATGCACATCGACACGTACGATATCGTCCCCGACCTGTTCAGCTCCGGGACGTTCACGGCCGCCTCCGCGCTCTCCCAGGCCGTCACGGAGGCCGGCTCCACCGACGGCGCGGACATCGCGGAGGCGATGCGCGGGATGACGGTCGCAGACACCCCCAAAGGAGCCGACGGCTACACCTTCCAAGGGCACAACAATCAGGCGGCCTCTCAGATGACCGTCGCGTGGCCCGTCCCGACCAGCGACGAGTACGCCGAGACGTGGGGCGCGCCGATCATGCCGGGCGAGCCGCTCGAACGGATCGATGCCGATGACGTGATGGTCCCCGAAGAAGACGCCAGCTGCTCGCTGTAATGCTGCTCGAAACCGACGGCTTGACCAAGCGGTTCGGCGGGATCACCGCCGTCGACGCCGTCGACTTCGCGCTGGAGGCGGGCGAACTCTGCTCGCTGATCGGTCCGAACGGCGCCGGGAAGACGACGTTCTTCAACCTCCTCACCGGGGTGTTGGAGCCGTCCAGCGGAGCGATCCGGTTCGCACCGGCAGGAGGGGACGGCGGACCGAACGCCGGCGCCCGCGACATCACCGACGCGTCGCCCCACGAGACGGCGCTCGCGGGGATCCACCGCTCGTACCAGATCACGAACCTCTTTCCGACGCTTACGGTGCTGGAAAACGTCCGAATCGCGGCGCAGGCGGCACGGGGCGGCGACGCTTGGAAGCTCTGGCGCAACGTGCGGTCGTTCGACGCGCATTACGAGGAGGCACACGGCGTCTTGGAGCGCATCGGGCTCGCCGACAAAGCAGAGGCCGTCGCGGAGAACCTCAGCCACGGCGAAAAGCGCAGCCTCGAAGTCGGCGTCGCGCTCGCCGGCGACCCCGACCTCCTCCTGCTCGACGAGCCGACGGCCGGCGTCTCCAGCGAGGGCGTCGACGACGTGGTCGCGCTGATCGAAGACGTGGCCGCCGACCACTCCGTCATGTTGATCGAGCACAACATGGAGGTCGTCATGGGCATCTCCGACCGCATCGCCGTGCTCCACCGCGGCGAGCTCATCGCCGACGGCCCACCGGAGTCGGTCCGTGACGACGAGGCGGTCCAAGAGGCGTACCTCGGTGGGTACGGTCGAGAAGGCGACGAGACCGACGCCGACACGAACAACGAGGCCGGCGACGGGTCCCCGGCCGCCACAGACGGAGGAGTCTCGCTCGGCGTCCCACCTCACGGGGGTGGTCGTCGGTGAGCCTGCTGGAACTCGACGGCGTCCACACCTACTACGGCGAGAGCCACATCCTCCAGGGGCTCGACCTCTCGGTCGAGGCGGGCGAGATCGTCGCGCTCGTCGGTCGCAACGGAGTCGGAAAGACGACGACGCTCCGGACTGCACTCGGGTTGACCCCGCCGCGTCGGGGGACGGTCCAGTTCAAAAGCGAGGACGTGACCGGCGTCGAACCGCATGTCATCGCCGGTCGCGGGATGGGATGGGTCCCGGAGGATCGTCGAGTGTTTGCACACCTTACGGTCGCCGAGAACCTCCGGGTCGCCGCGCACACCGCGGCCGACCCCGGCGCCCGCCTCGACGAGGCGTACGAGCTGTTCCCGGCCTTAGAGCGGTTCGCGGACAAGGAGGCCGGCGACCTCAGCGGCGGCCAACAGCAGATGCTCGCGATCGCCCGCGGAATGCTCGGCGACAACGACCTGCTGTTAGTCGACGAGCCCAGCGAGGGGCTCGCGCCGCAGATCGTCTCTGACGTGGTCGAGGCGCTGCGGGCCGCCTCCGCCGACACGACGATGGTATTGGTCGAACAGAACTTCCGGCTCGCAATGGACCTCGCCGACCGGTTCTACCTCGTCGACCACGGCGTCGTCGTCGAGGAGGGCGACACCGCGGGCGTCACGAGCGACGACGAGCGTATCCGGAGGTACCTCACGGCATGACGGGGGGAACATCGGTCGCGCTCGGTGTCGCGGACTCGGCCGCGTTGCTCTCGACGGGCGGCGGGTTCGAGGGCGTCCGAACCGCCGCGCGCGTTCTGGTCGAGGGGCTCGGCAAGGGGGCCGTCTACTTCACCATCGCGGTGGGGCTCACCCTCGTGTTCGGGCTAATGGGAGTCCTCAACTTCGCGCACGGCGCGGTCACGATGGTCGGCGCGTACCTCGGGGGGCTCGTACTCGTGTTAGTCGTCGGCTCCGGGACGGGAACGCTCGCGACGATTGGCATCTTCTTCGCTGCGATGGCGATCGTGTTCGCGGTCGCGACCGCGGCCGGGAGCGTCATCGAACTGAAACTCATCCGGCCGATCTACGACCGAACGCCGACCTACCAGATCTTGCTCACGTTCGGCGTCTCGCTGATCATCGAGGAGGTCGTCCGGATCGCGTTGACTGTCCGGGGCATCCAGCCTGACCCGCAGTGGCAGGCGCCGATGGGAACCGCCCCCGACGTGTTGCTCCGGCGGGCCGACGTGCTCGGCGTCTCGATCCGCCCCCTGTACCTGTTCGAGATCCTCATCGGTGCGGTCGTACTCGTCGCCGTCTGGCTGTTCCTCACGAAGACGCTGTACGGGCTCTACATCCGGGCCGGCAGCGAGGACACGGAGATGGTACAAGCGCTCGGGATCGACGTCCGGCGGGCGTTCACCGTCGTCTTCGGGATCGGAACCGGCCTCGCGGCCGTCGGCGGCGTCCTGCTGATGTGGGACCCGATCTGGGGGCCGAGCGTCCTGTTGAGCATCGACGTGCTCCTGTACGCGTTCGTGGTCGTGATCATCGGCGGGCTCGGGAGCTTCCGGGGCACCGTCGTCGCCGCGGGGATCGTCGGGATCGCCGACTCGGTGACGACGTGGCTGTTCACCACCGGTGTCGTCACGTTCTCGGGCCTCTCCGAGGTGACGATCTTCCTGCTACTGGTGGGCATGCTAATCGTCCGTCCGCAGGGGCTCTACGGCGTCGAGGAGGTGGGTGGCCATTAGCGACCCCGACTCCCCCGTCGACGAGGCGGGGACTGACGCCGAGAGCGACCGTGGAGGCCCGAACGCCGAGAGCGACCGTGGAACCGCCGACACCACGACCGATCGCACCGTCGGTCTCGCCGATGCGGTGCGCGACTACGCGGTCCATCTCGCGGTGGCGCTGGCGTTCCTGCTGTACCCGCCCGTCAACGGCGCGTTGCTGTCGTCGCCGTTGGCCTCCGAGACGGAGGCGTTCCTCCCGGGAATCACGTTCATGATCGTCGTGTTGTACATGGGGTTGTTCGCGATGAGCTTCGACTTCATCAGCGGGTACACCGGCTACCTTTCCTTCGGCCACGCCGCCTTCTTCGGTACCGGGGCGTACTTCGTCGTGCTCGCTGCGAACGGCCAGATTCCGGGGATCCCAGGCGGGACGCCGTTCATGATCACGCTCCTGCTCGGCGCGGTGCTCGCCGGAGTGGTGGCGCTGGTGATCGGCTCCGTCTCCTTCCGGCTCACCGGAGTTTACTTCGCGATGATCACGCTCGGGTTCGCACAGGTGATCTACGAGCTGATCCGGTCGTGGGGGTACGTCTCCTCGAACCCCCGGGAGGGCGCCACCATAAGCGGCGACGGGCTGGCGATCGGCGTCCCGTACGTCGACGCCCTGAGTCTCCGGGTCGGCCGGCTCACCGGCGACAGCGTCCAGAACTTGCTCGGGCTCGGGATCGACGTGTCGGCGACGGTCGTTTCCTACTACGCGCTCGGGGTCGTCGTCTTCGTCTCGTACTTTGCCATGCAGCGGATCCTTCACTCGCCGTTCGGGCGGGTGATGGTCGCGATCCGCGAGAACGAGGAGCGCGCCCGGGCCGTCGGTTACCCGACCTACTGGTTCAAGATGGCCGCGTTCGCGATCAGCGGCTTCTTCGGGGCGATCGCCGGCGGCATCTTCGCGGCCTACGCCCGGTCGGTCTCGCCGGACAACTCGTACTTCTTCCTCGTCACCGCCGACGCCCTGATCACCACGATCATCGGCGGGTTCGGCACGCTGGCGGGGCCGCTGTACGGGACGGCGTTCCACCAGTGGCTCGAAGACGTGCTCTCGACCGAGAGCGGCGGGCTGGCGACGTACCTACGCGAGGGGCTGCCCGAGGCGGTCCTCGACGCGGAGCTGTTCGGCGTCAGCATCGAACTGTTCGTCAACACCGCCGTCGACGGTCGAGCGCCGCTCTACCTCGGGATCGTCTTCGTGCTGTTCGTGCTGTTCGTCCCGAACGGTATCTTGGGGACGGTTCGGGATCGGCTCGGCGGAACGGTCGGAAAGCGGCTTCCGGAGCGGCTACGGAGGTACCGCCGATGACGGTCGGACTCACCGGGCTCGGGACGTACGTTCCGTCCGACACCATCACCGGCGCGGAGATCGCCGAGATCAGCGGGATCCCGGAAACGGTCGTCGTCGAGAAGATGGGCGTCGTCGAGAAGCGCGTCTGCCCGCCCGACGACGACCACGCGACGGACATGGCCGAGAAGGCGGCCGTCGAGGCGCTCGACGACGCGGGGGTGGCGCCCGAAGCCGTTGACCTTCTCTTATACCACGGCTCGGAGTACAAAGATCACGTCGTGTGGTCGGTCGCGGCCGCGATCGCGGAGGCGATCGGCGCCGAGAACGCCTACGCCACCGAGAGCTACACGCTCTGTGCAGGCGCGCCGATCGCGCTCCGGCAGGCGACGGCCCAGCTCCGAGTCGAGGAGGCCGATACCGCGCTGCTCGTGTCCGCGAGCCGCGAGGAGGACCTAGTCGACTACGAGGACGAGGACGCGTCGTTCATGTTCAACTTCGGGAGCGGCGCGAGCGCGTTCGTCGTGGAGTCGGACCCGGGCGACCGCGCCCGGGCGACCGTCCACGCGAGCGCCGCCGAGACCGACGGCTCCTTCGCCGGTGACGTGGTGATGCCCGCCGGCGGCTCGAAGCGCCCGGCGACCGAGGAGACGGTCCGAAAGGGGCTCCACACCCTCAGCGTGCCCGACCCGGACGGGATGAAAGAACGACTGGCCCCCGTTTCGCTGCCGGCGTTTTGCTCGGTCGCGGACGCGGCGCTGGATCGATCGGGATTCGAGCGCGACGACCTCGACTTCGTCGCACTCACCCATATGAAGCGGTCGTTTCACGAGCGCGTACTCTCGGAACTCGGGCTCGATCCCGAGCGCGACGGCTACTACCTCGACGAGTACGGCCACGTCCAGAGCGTCGATCAGGCGCTCGCCGTCGAGGAGGGGTTGGCCGACGGTCGGCTCGCCGCCGGCGACCTCGTCTGCTTCCTCGCCGCCGGGACCGGGTACACGTGGGCGGCGACGGTACTCCGGTGGCACGGATGACCGATTTATAAGCGAGCGTGTCGGGAGCGGTCCTTCGGTCTCGGCTCTAGATCCCGAGCCAACACGCCTCGTTGACCGAGAGCCGTGGTACCGTGACGTTCGGAAGCGTTATCCGGCGGAAGGGTGTACGTTTGATTGCAATGGCAAACGGAAAAGTTGATTTCTTCAACGATACTGGCGGCTACGGTTTCATTTCGACTGACGACGGCGATCTCGACGACGGCGAAGACGTGTTCTTCCACATGGAGGATGTTGGCGGCCCGGACCTCGAAGAAGGTCAGGAGATCGAGTTCGACATCGAATCGTCCCCCAAGGGACCCCGCGCGACGAACCTCGTCCGCAACTAACGACTACTTCTGCCCTCGTTTGTAGCGATGGCCGGAAATCTGTTCTCTCAGACGCTTGTACGGTTAGTCAGTTCTCTCAGCCTGTGTTGTACGTAGTACAGCCGTCTGCTGAGACCGGATACACGACGTCGACGGATTTGTCGTCTCTCGTCAGCCGGTCACTGGTTTCCGTGCGCCAGCGACAGCACCGTCGCCTCCCCGTCGAGAACGCGCTGGTCGCGCGCGTCGACGAACGCCTCGGTCCGCACACCGAGCCGATCGCCGTCCAGTTCTTCGATCACCTCGACCGCGGCCCTGACGGTCTCGTCGGGCCGGACCGGGTCCTCGAACGTGAGGTCCTGCTGGAGATAGACGATGTCACCCGGAAGCGACGCGAGCGCTGCCGAAACGGCCGCGGCGGCGATCATTCCGTGCGCGACCCGGCCGCCAAACATCGTCTCCGCGGCGTACGATTCGTCGAGGTGGATCGGGTTCTCGTCGCCGGAGAGCGACGCGAACGCGTCGATCGTCTCCGCCGTGACTTCTACCTCGTGTGACGCCGCCTCGCCGAGGGTTGCGACTGGCATGGATCGTGAGTCGGTCGCCGGCGGCCTCAACCCCGGGGTTCACCCTCGAACGTCGGTGGCGTGATACCGATTGGTCAGTAGACTATATATCTCTATATAAATCGGCTATTTCTGGCTTCTTGAGTTGCGTTCGTGAGAGAGGGTAGCCCTACAATCTGTTAAAAAGCGGTCTGTTGCTATCTTGAGCCCCTCGTACGTGAGTATATATTTCGAATAGATTTAAGGGAGCAGGTGTGTCATACTGTGATATGGAGACGAGGAAGGTGCAAGTCACCGGCGGTTCGACGTACACGGTCTCGATTCCGAAGACGTGGGCGACCGACAACGATGTCGAGGCTGGAACGGAGATCGAGTTCCACCCCGACGGCGACTCGCTGTTCCTCACGCCGCGCTCCGAGGAGGAGCGCACTCGCGGGACGCTCGACGTCACCGATCTGTCGGGACGGGCGCTCACTCGGGCGGTGACGACGATGTACGTCAGCGGGTTCGACGTGATCGAACTCGAAGGTGGCGAGATAACCACCGAGCAACGGTCGACGATCCGCGAGGCGGTCCAGAGTCTCGTCGGGCTGGAGGTGTTAGAGGAGACCCGCGACCGAGTCGTCGTACAGGACCTACTCGACTCCTCGGAGCTATCGATCCACAACGCGGTCACGCGGATGCGGCTGATCTCGCTGTCGATGCTCGAAGACGCCATTACGGCGCTCTCCGAGCGCGACCACGACCTCGCGACGGACGTGATCGGGCGTGACGACGACCTCGACCGACTCTGGCTCGTCGTCTCGCGGATCTTCCGAGCGACCCTCCGGACGCCGAAGGCGGCGGAGGAGCTCGGACTCCCCCGCGAGGAGTGTTTCGACTACCACTCCAGCGCTCGCCAGCTGGAGCGGATCGGCGACCACGCGACGAAGATCGCCCATCTGACGCTCAACATCGACGAGCCCCTCCCCGACGACGTCGTTGCGGCGGTCAGCGACCTCCACGACGACGCGGTTGAAGTGGTCGACACCGCGATGGACGCGCTGTTCAACGATGACAGCGACGAGGCGACCCGCCTCGCAAACGAGGCGCGCACCGGCGTCCGGGCGATCGACGAGCGAGTGCGCGCCATCGACGAGCTGCTCCGCGATCTTGACCCCACCCGCGCACAGCTGCTCGGGCTGGTCGTCGACTCCGTGCTCCGCTCGGCCGACTACGGCGGGAACATCGCGGAGACGGCGCTGCAGAAGGCCGCGCCGACGCCGTGAGGCTCGGCTCCGTGAGGCGGCCCGACCGCCGAACCGTCGGCATCGCGTTCGCGGCGCTGCTTCTCGTCGGCGCGCTCGTGGCGGGCGGTGCGGGGGTCTACTTCGCAATCGGGCTCGGTCCCGACGAGAGCGCGGTCGATGCGGTCGAGTCCGCGGAGGGCGTGACCGTCGAGCGGCTCGACGGCGCGGTCGTGGTCCGGAGTGGTCCGGTGACCGCAGAGACAGAGGGACTGATCTACTACCCCGGCGCGCGGGTGAACTCCGAGAGCTACGTCCCGACCGCCGCGGAGACGGTCGCGGGGAGAGACGCGGCGGTCGTGATCGTCGACGTGCCGCTGAATCTGGCCGTGTTGGGTCCGAACCGCGCCGACGACGCTCGGGAGGCGCTCCCGGCGATCGAGTCGTGGTCGGTCGGCGGCCACTCGCTCGGCGGGGCGATGGCCTGCCGGTACGCCGGAGACAACGCCGACGAGCTGTCGGGGTTCGTCCTTCACGCCTCGTACTGCGACCGCGACGTCTCCGGCAGCGGGCTCCGCATCCTTTCGGTGCTGGGCGCGGCCGACGGCGTGATCGACGCCGAGCGCGAGCGCGAGAGCCGCGCGAATCTCCCGCCAGACGCCCGGGTCGTCGAGCTCGACGGGGTCAACCACGCCGGGTTCGGCGCGTACGGGCCACAGCGCGGCGACCGGGCGGTGGCGACCGAACCGGCCGCGATGCGCGAGCGCGTCGGCAACGTCACCGGCGAGTGGCTCGCCGCGTGAGCGGGTTTTTTGAGCGTCGCCGTCGGACGGATCGGTATGCCAGAGATCGAACTCGGCGTGCCGAGAGGAGTCGTCGAGTCGCTACCCGAGGAGGACGGAACCGCCGAGCAAGACATGCGGCGAGCGATCGTCGGGATCCAGTCCCGGCTGAACGACGAAATTGAGGGCGCGGAGCCCGCGGAGGCGGCCGAGGTCGTCGCCGACGCGGTCGAGCGCATGGAAGCGCAGGCGAGTACGTACCACGAGTTCGTCCCGGAGCTGCGCGCGTGGGGCCAGTCGCCGATCTACGCCATCGCGTGGCGGAACCTCTACGTGGAGCTCATCGGCCAGCTGTACGAACACGAGTGGCTCGGCGACGACCTCGATCGCGAACGTAACTTCCGGCTCGTCGAAGACGGGATCCGGCTGTCCGATCTGTAGGCGTCGCGACGCCGACGGTTTCCGGTGTCGCCCGTTTTTAAGCCGCCGCGGCCCGATACCCCCGTATGGAACTCGAACTGCGGTTCTTCGCGACCTTTCGCGAGGCCGCCGGCGGGAAAATCGTCGAGGCGGAGTTCGCCGAGGGGTCGAGCGTCGGCGACGTGTTGCGAGAACTGGAGGCGGAGTACGAGGGAATGAACGGTCGCCTGATAGTCGACGGGAGACTCGCCCCGCAGATCAACGTGCTGAAGAACGGGCGCGAAGTGCTCCACCTCGAAGGGCTCGACACGCCCCTCGCCGACGGCGACCGGCTCTCGGTGTTCCCGCCGGTCGCGGGCGGGTGCGAGCCATGAGCGACGACGAGGACGACGAGTCAGCCAGCGGGTCTGAGACCCGGCCGCCGGCCGAGGCGGGCTGGGAGCGCGAGGAGATCGCGTACCGGGGCATCTCGCGGCGGCTCGCCGCGCACTACCTCGTCAATCTCGGCGGCGAACTCGTGGGGACCGACGACCCCGCAGAGGCGACCCGCGTGGACGGAGACGAGTGGCGGGTCGGGCTCAGCGCCGAGACGGTGGACGCCGCCGGCGCCATCTCGCTCACGGAGGTGACCGCGTCGTTCGCCGGCGACCCCGAGGCGCTCGCTGAGCTGCTCCCGAAATACCGGCAGAAGGCGATGCGCGCGGGCGGGTGATGGCCGACGGCAACGGACCCGGGGTCAACGGCGACGGAGCCGATGGGGACTCCTCCCAACCCGGCCCGTATCCCATCGAGGGGACGGCCCTCGTGAAGGCGGCGGCCCTCGCGAGCGTCCCGGCCGAGCGCCTCCCCGAACTGCTCGCGCGGGTGCAGGCCGACCTCGGCCCGCGAATCGACGAGTATCGGCGGCAGTACGAGCGGATCGCGACGGAGCCGGACCGCGAGACGTTCCTCGTCGAACTCACCCACTGGGAGGGCGTCGCGGAGCGGCTCGACCTCTCGGACCGCGAACGCGACGCCGTCGTCCGCGCTCACGAGGCCGCCGTCGAGCGCGCCGGCGACGGCGACCAACGGGCGGAGTTCGAGACCGCCCTCGAGATCCGGTCCGGCGTCGTGATCGGTCTCCCGGACGACCGCGACGAGAAGTGACGGCCCGCTTGCGGTCACCGACGCCTTTTCGGCGCCCCGCGCGGGACGTGTCGACATGCGACTCGCTCGCCTGCTCACTCCGGACGGCCCGGTCTCGGGACGCTACGAGGACGGAACAGTGGTCACAGAGGACGGCCGCTACGAGGTCGGTCGCGACGGGCGGCTTCTCCCGCCCTGCGACCCGAGCGCGCTCTACTGCGTCGGCCGGAACTACGCCGAGACGCTCGACCAGATGGAGTACGAACGCCCCGAGGAGCCGGATTTCTTTATCAAGCCGCCCGCGAGCCTGCTCGCGCACGGCGAGCCGATCCGGTACCCCGAGTGGACCGACGAACTGACGTACGCCGGCGAGCTGGTCGCCGTCATCGACGAGCGGTGCCGAGACGTCGAGCCCGCCGACGTACCCGAGGTCGTCCGCGGGTACACCATTATGAACGACATGGACGCGCTCGACCAGCAGGGTCGGACCGCGCGCAAGGCGTTCGACGGCTCCGGCCCGCTCGGTCCGTGGATCGAGACCGACGTGGACCCGACGAGCCTCGACATCTCGACGACCGTCGGCGGCGAGCAGCGACAGGACGCCAACACTGAACTGATGTTGTTCGGCCCGCGCGAGATCGTCTCGTACCTCTCGAAGCGGTTTACCTTCGAGCCCGGCGACTGCATCGCCTTCGGGAGCCCGGCGAATCCGGGGCTCGTTGAGCCCGGCGAGCGCGTCGAGATCACCTACGAGGGCGTCGGGACGCTGTCGAACCCGGTCGTCGACGGAGAGTAGCCGCGATCCTTTTTAAGCCGTTGTGCGGTGGCGCGTGCCGAGGAGCGCCCGAAGGGCGCGACTCGCACGCGCGAGGGACGCCGCGAGCGACGTGGGCGACCGAAGGGAGCCCCAAGCGAGCGGCGCGGCTGGGGCTTTGGAGGTGTTCGCTGTCGATCCGCCAGTAGCGGTTTATAAGCGAGCGGCTGAAGTTCAGCAGGAAGTCACGTCAGAACGCCAGTCAAACAGCTCAACACGCCCATCGTCCACCTACTCCGGGTTTCGCATCGGCTGTCGCTCCCCGTACGTGAGCGTCCGCCAGACCCACTCGACGGGACCGAACCGAAAAGACCGCAGCCACAGGACCGACAAAACGACCTGGACCACCCAAACGACGAAAACGAACCCGAGCTGTTCGACGCGGCTGACGGAGCCGAACAGCCCGAGCCCGTGGCCGTAGAAGACGGTGGTCGCGATCACGGTCTGCAGGAGGTAGTTCGTGAACGCGGTTCTCCCGACCGCGGCGAGGCCGCGGACCACGGGCCCGTTAGGACGCCACCTGGTGTAGAGCATCACGAGCCCGAGGTAGCCGCCGGCGAGGAGGAAGCTCCCGACGTAGATGAACTGCCGCCAGACCAGCGCGGCATCGGCGCTCCAGTCGTTGGCCTCGATGTAGACAAGGCCGGCGACGGTGATCGCGAGGCCGACGGCGCCGACCGCGACGAGTCGCCGGTACAGCGCCGACGAGCGCTCGCCGGTCAACACGCCCCAGCGGTACAGCGCCATCCCGAGGAGCATGGTGCCGCCGACCTGCCAAAAGGTCCCGTTGATGTAGTTGGTCGTCTGTCGGTTGAACGAAGAGGGGACGCGGTGGTCGAGCTGCTCGAGCCAGCCGCCGCGGTACGTCGCGACCTGCTGTTCGATCGCGGCCTCCGCGGGCGCCCACTTCGACGCGATCGCGTCGCCGCCGAGCGTGACCGCGGCGAACAGCTCGACCACGGGGAGAAACAGCAGGAAGCCAACGCCGACCCCTGCGAGCTGCCGGGCTTCGAGGTCTCGGAACGCGACGACCACCAGCGCGGTCACCCCGTAGGCGACGAGGATGTCGCCGTACCACAGCAGGTAGGCGTGCATGAGCCCGATCGCGATGAGGATCCCGGTCCGCCGGTAGTGGAGCCGCATCGCGTCCTGTCCCTTCTCCTCCTTGCTGTCGATGAAAAGCAGGATCCCGGCGCCGAACAGCGCCGAGAACAGCGTGATGAACTTGTTCTGTCCGAACACGTGGCTGACGGCCCACGCCCAGTAGTTCGCGCCCGTGAAGTCGCCGTACACCGTCGGGTTAAAAAGCGTCTGTTCGGGCATCGCGAACACCCAGACGTTGATCAGGAGGATACCGAGTAACGCGAGCCCTCGGAGCGCGTCGAGGCTGACGATGCGTTCGGAGGGTGGCGTCGGGCCGGCGTCACGGGTCACGAGTTGACTCACGAATTGGGACGCAGGACCGAATAGGTTCGGATAGCGGCCGATCGGCGACACCGGGAGCGACGCGGACCGATCAGTCCAGCCGGACAGCCTCGCCGCGTTCCGACGACCGATAGATCGCGTCGATGACGCGCTGGACGGATAGCCCCTCGTCGATCGTGTTGATGTCGGGCGCCTCGCCCGCCGCGACCGCCCGGAGGAAGGCCCCCTGCTCGGCGGCGTGGCCGTCGCTCCCGCGCGTCTCGATCGCGGCGTCCGAGAAGTGGTGGTGGTCGCCGTCGAAGGCGGTCGCCTCGTGGAGCGTGAGCTCGTTGCTCCCGCGGTCGAACGTCGCGCCCGCCTCCGTCCCGCGGATCACGAACTCGTCGTTGGTCGGGCGGTTCGTCGCCCACGCGACCTCCAGCGAGACGGTGTTGCCGTCGGCGTCGCGGATGAACGCCGTCGCGGAGTCCTCGACTTCGAACCCGTCGGCGCCGGCATCGTCCCCCCACATGTCGACGTACGCGTAGTCGTCGCGTCCGCCGAACTCCGAGCGCGTCTCGCCGGACACTTCGACGACCTCGGGATGGTCGAGGAAGTAGAGCGCCAGATCGATCGCGTGGACGCCGATGTCGATGAGCGCGCCGCCGCCGGCGACGTCTTCGGACGTGAACCACGAGCCGCGACCGGGGACGCCGCGCCGGCGGACGTAGTTGGCCTCGACGTGAGTCGTCTCGCCGAACCGACCCTCTGTCTGATACCCTTTCAGAACCTGCACCGGCTCTGCGAAGCGGTTGTTGAACCCGACCATGCAGAAGCCCTCGGCGGCGCGGGCGGCCTCGGCGATACGCTCCGCGCTCTCGACGGTGTGCGCGAGCGGCTTCTCCAAGAGCACGTCGAGGCCGGCCTTCAGCGCGGAAATCGCGTACTCCTCGTGAAACCGATTCGGCGTCGTGATAAAGACGGCGTCGCAGTTCGCGTAGAGGTCCGACTCGTCCTTGTAGGCCCGTACGTCGAACTCCTCGTGAAACCGCCGGCGCGCGTCCGCGTCGATGTCCATTCCGCCGACGAGGGCGGCGCCGCGCTCGACGAGTAATGTCGCGTGGTGCTGACCGATTCCGCCGAGACCGACGATCCCGACGGCCACGTCGCTGGGGTGAGTCATGAGCCGAATTCACAACGAATGTTGTTAAAGTTCACGAACCGATCAGCGGCAGGAAGATCGTTTATAACTGGGCCCCCTGAGAAGCCCTCACACGGCCGTCACACAACGGCCGTCAGCGCGCCAAGCAGGACGTCGAGGAGTTCGATCAGCTGATCGACCGACTCCGTGCCGGCACCGAGGCGCTCGCCGTCGGTCAAGAACCGCTCGATGTGCTCCGACTCCCGCGTCCACATGAACCGCCCGAGGACCCAGCCGCTCCCGAGGAACGCGATCGTCGCCAAGAGCCGCGAGATGAGGAGCAGCCGCAGAATGAGGGGGAGCAAGAGGGCCGCGGCCAGCGCGCCGACGACGTACGTGACGACCGTCTCCGCCGACCCGCCGAGTGCCGGATCGACGACTCCCGTCCCCGAGAGGACGACGAACCCGCCGACTGCGACGGCGAGCGTCCCCCAGACGAGCATCGCCAAGAGACGGACGTGGCCGTTGTACCCGATGCCGGCACCGTCCGGCATGTCGTCGTGGACCCAGGGGTTGCGCATACCGACTATCACTCTCCCGCTGACATATACCTCGCTTCAGATCTCCGAAACGAGGGCGGTGAAGGGAACCGAGACGGGCAAGCGGACGACCGGGTCAGCGCTCCCGCGTCATCCACTCGCTCGCCTGCGGTTCGTCCGGATCGGTCGCGACCTCGATCAGCGCGGGCCCGTCGTGAGCCAGCGCGGACGCCACCGCCTCGCCGACTCCATCCAGCTCCGCCACCCGCTCAGCGCGGACGCCCATCCCGGACGCGACGGCGACGAGGTCGATTCCGGTCTCCGCCCAGCCGTACGCGCCCGCCGGGAGGTCGTACGAGCGCGACGCCTCCTCGCTGATGATCGCGTAGTCGTCGTTGGTGAACGCGACGACGGTCACGTCGATTTCCTCCGCCGCCAACGTGTGTAGCTCGTGTACGCACATCATGAGCCCGCCGTCGCCGGTGAGCGCCACCACGTCGCGGTCCGGATTCGCGAGTTTGGCGCCGATCGCCGACGGAAGCCCGGTCCCCATCGTCGCCCACGACCCCGGATTCACGTACCTAGAGGGCCCGGCGGCGGGGAACGAGACGAGCGTCCACAGCCGGAACCCGCCGGCGTCGGCGGCGACGACGGCCTCCGTCGGGAGCGCCTCGCGGACCTCGCTGAGGACTTCGACGGATTGGAGGGGATCGTCGGCGGCGCGCTGGTCAGCGAGCGCCGCGAAGCGGTCGCGGTCAGCGGAGCGAACGGCCTCGGCCCGCGCGGCGCCGGGCGACTGCGAAGGTGACCCGTTCTCGCTCGGCTCCAGCCGCTCTCCGAGCGCCCGGAGGAACCGGTCGGCGTCGGCGACGACGCCGAGGTCGGTCTCGTAGCCGAACCCGATGTCGTCGCCGTCGAGCGTGACGTGAACGAGGCGCTCGGGCAGCGACACGGACCACGAGGCGGTCGCGACCGCGTCGAGGTCGGAGCCGACGACGAGCCCGCAGTCCGCGTCGGCGAGCAGGTCGCGGAGTTCGGCGCTCGACCCGCCACAGAGCACGCCCGCGGAGAGGGGGTGCGTCTCGGGAAGCGTCCCCTTTCCCTTATACGTCGTGACGACCGGAACGTCGAGGCGCTCGGCGACCGCGCGGAGCGAGTCGCTCGCCCCCGCGCGCCTGACCCCGCCGCCCGCGAGAATTACCGGCGCGTCGGCCTCGGCGAGCGTGTCGGCCGCCCGCTCGACCGCGTCCATGGGCGGGGCGGGCGGCGCGGCCGGCTCTCGCTGCCCGACTGCCGGCTGAGGCGTGCGGCTCGCGAGTACGTCTTTCGGGATCCCCACGCGGACGGGCCCCTGCGGCTGTTCGCGGGCCACTCGGATCGCCTCGGCGACGGCCGGGACCGCGCCGGCGGGGGAGTCGACGAGGACGTTCTCCTTGACGACCGTGTCGTACGTCTCGGGCGGCGTCTCGTGGATGCCGTCGCCGCCGCGGACCTCGCGTTCGGTCTCGACCGCGAGGTGGAGGAGGGGGACGCAGTCGTTCAGGGCGTTTTTGAGGCCGTTCATCGCGTTCATGTCGCCGGGGCCGGGGACGACGATCGAGGCCGCCATCGCCCCGGAGTCGCTCGTCTCGGCGTACCCCCACGCCTGATGAGTAACGGCGGTCTCGTGGCGCGCGACGACGAACCGGGCGTCGCGCTCGCCGAGCGCCCGATTCAGCGGGAGGGTCTGCTTGCCGGGGATCCCGAAGGCGACGTCGATTCCGCGGTCGAGCATGCAGTCGACGACCGCTTCGCCGACGGTCGGAGCGTCGACCGCGACCGGACCCGCGTCAGTCGGAGACTCGCCCGTGTCCATACCGCGAGGTCGACGGAGCGGCTGTTGAAACCTTCGATGGTGCGGACTCCGAGGGCGCGACGTCCGGGCGGACGCTTACGCCGCGGTCGCGGGACACCCGAACCGATACATCGCTGGGCGAGAGAGTTCGGGTATGCTCGACATCGCGGTTCAGCTGTACACGCTGCGCTCGCTCGACGCGCCGCTTCCGGAGCGTCTCGATCGCGTGGGAGAGGCCGGCTACGACGGAGTGGAGTTCGCCTATCGGGTGCGCGAGTCGCCGGTCGAGGACGTGCTTGCGGCCCTCGATCGGAACGACCTCGACGCCGCGTCCGCGCACGTCCCGATCGAGGCGTTGGAGGACACGCCGACCGAGGCGTTGGAAGACGAGTTCGACGAGACCGTCGACCTGTACGACCGACTCGGGGTCGACACCTTCGTCGTCCCGTGGCTCGACCCGGAGCACTTCGAGAGCGCAGCCGCGGTCGACGCGGTCGCGGCGCGGTTGAACGACCTTGCTGGCGCTCTCGGCGCAGAGAGCATCCGCCTCGCGTACCACAACCACGATCAAGAGTTTGCGCCTGTCGACGGCGCGCCCGCGATCGAACGGCTGATCGACCGAACCGACGACCGCGTCGGATTCGAGATCGACGTGGGGTGGGCGCTCGCCGGCGGCGCCGACCCGGCGGCGCTCATCGACCGGCACGGCGACCAGATCACGCACGTCCACGCCGCCGACATCGACGTCGACCGCGGCGAGTCGGTCGCGCTCGGCGAGGGGGACGTGGACCTCGACGCGGTCGTCGCGAGCGCGCGGACCGCCGACGCGGAGTGGCTCGTCTACGAACACGACGATCCCGAAGACCCGATCGGGTCGCTCGAGAACGGGGCGGAGACGCTGCGAAACGCGCTGGAGTAGATTCGGGACGCGCTACTCCGCGACGTTCGTCTCTCGCACACGGATCCCCTTGCGCGCGAGGTGTCGCATCTGCCGCTGGGCGAACTCCTCCTCGCTCGACCCGCGAGTCGCGAGGACGTACACGAGCGCGGAGCCGGACGGCCGCATGGTGCGCCCCGCGCGCTGTGAACCCTGTCGGCGAGACCCGCCGAGCCCGCTGGCGACGATCGCGAGCTCGGCGTTCGGGAGGTCGATCCCCTCGTCGCCGACGCGGGAGACGACGAGCGTGTCGATGTCGTCGCGATCCGCGCCGGACGACTCCCCGTCGTCGCGGAACCGACGGAACAGCTCGGCGCGCTCGTGGTGAGGCGTTTCGCCGCTTATAAATGGGACGCCGAGCGCGTCGGCGATCGCCTCGCCCTGATCGAGGTACTCGATGAACACGAGCGCCTTCTTGTCGCGGTGAGCGGCCAGCAGATACCGGATCTCCTCGATCTTCGCGGGGTTCTCGGCCGCGAGCCGGCGTCGCTCCCGTCCGTCGGCGCTGGCGTACTCGTTGCGGGCCATCTCGTCGCGCCACGGGACGTACCGGATCTCGACTTCCGGCTCCTGGACGAAACCGGCCTCGAACAGCTCGTCCCAGTCGGCGCCGATCGGCCGACCGATCAGGGTGTATATCTCCTCCTCGCTGCCGGTCTCCCGGACCGGGGTGGCCGAGAGGCCGAGGCGGTGTTTGGTCTGGAGTTCGGCGGACCTGGAGAAGACGGGAGCCGTAATATGATGGCAGTTGTGCGTTAGATAGCCATCTGCGATGAACGTATGATCCTGAGTCTCGAAGTCATAGACCGTCTCAACTCCTTGTTCCGTGACCGATGTGACTTCGACAATCTGTAAATTTTTGAATATATCTAACCGATCTGCATGCTCGGCTGCCTTTATACGACAGTTTTGATCACGTTCACCGATCACTTTCTCTGTTCGTTCATCTCCTTGGCCAACCAGAGTGTACGCATGACCGGTTGAGACATCTAGTTTGTCGCCGATTTCCGCGTATGTGACGTTATTATCTTCACGCATATCATTGGTTGAGATTGGATCTGTCTTCGCATATTCTCGAAGCCCCTCAGCGAGAGAACTCAGATGCCGTTGCCCCAGACGGTTGTTTCCACGGATGACATCTCCGATCGTTTGTCGGGAGACGTCGGTCATATCTGCGATCTGTTCGTTCGAGAGTTCCACGTCGTCTTTGATTCGTTTCAGATATGTTCCAACAGGAACCCCTGTTGCAGGTGTCTTGCCAACTGAGATCCGGTCCGATTTATGCTGTAATCTGAATCCGACTTTCTCAGAGAATAATACGCCGTACCGCGAGGCAATCAGTATCCGAAACAGATTGCTGTGAGGAGCATCTCGGTCTATCTTGAGATATCTCGACGGGATTCCTAGGTGCTGTAGAAGCAAGATGACGTCTTTAGCGAGTCGTTCTGAGACCGTGTTAAACTGTATTCGTCCTTTCTTATCAACAGATCCCTCTGCGTCAAATAACCCTCTCAACAGCGCACCGACCTGGTTCGGGTGCCATCCGTATGCTTCCGGCGGAACGGTCACTCTCCTTGCCTTACTCCCGGACAGAATATCCCACGGAAGTTTGTCTGCAAAGCGTTTCGACCATAGCGTGAGGTCACCCCTACTGTTTTCGAACACCGAGTAGTCGAGCCCGAGCCGATCACACAGATCTTCGAGTATACCTATCTGTTCCCGCTTGTTCCGTGCGAACGAGAACTTTGCGTGTCCGTGACGATCTCGGTGACCGTCCCCAAGGAACCAACCAAGCAGTTCGGCAGATGCGGTACTGGGCGCGTTTATCTCCGTGTAATTCTTCGATTCTGTTTGCGGTCTAACAATGAAATCACCCTCCGAGATACCTTTTTGCTTCGAGATACGTCCTGACTCGGGATCGAAGACGAAGTGAGTGTGTCCCGCAGTCGCCGTTATCGGGTATCCCTGGCGTGTTTCGATTCGTTCGACCGGTGCCGTCGATTTATAAATACCCGTGACGGGAGTGAACCGGTACGTGCCTCGCTCTCGGTTGAACGTGCGGACCGAGAGATCGATATCTGTCGTCCACCCATCCTCCAACTCATACCTCTCATCAAGTTCATCGAACGTCGTCCTTCCAGACGGTGTTTCAACAATCGTATCTCCGGTCAGACACTCGTCGAAACAGATCAACCCCCACTTCCGAGAGTCGAACAGGGCTCGGTGGCGGTCCATCCCGGCGATCTGGTAGGTCGCGATCGTCACCGGGCGGATCTCCTTCTGGCCGCCGTGGTACAGACCGATGTCGGCCGGGTCGATCGTCGAGTGTTCGAGCAGTTCCTCGCGCCACTGGTCGGCGAGTTCGCGGGAGGGAACCAGGATCAGCGTCTCGCCGCCGACCGCCGCGATGGTCGCGATGGCGGCGACGGTCTTGCCGGACCCGGGCGGACCGACGTACACTCCGGAGCGCGCGTCGAGGAAGGTCTCGACCCACGTCTCCTGATACGACCGGAGGTCGGTCGTCAGGTCGACGTCGACCGGGTCGCCCACGTCGAGGTCGCGGTCGTCCTCGACCGGGTAGCCGGCGTCGTAGAGGGCGCGTTTGACCGCGGCGACGGCGTCCTCGTTGACCCACGCCTCCGTCTCGGAGATGGGCGCACGGAGGTGGTCGTCCTCCAGGTGTTGGTCCGCGACGTTGCCCATCAGGCTCTCCGAGGCGGCCTGCAGGACGACGTAGCCGTCCTCGTGGGTATATAAACGGAAGCGGTGCGCGCGGCGCCACTGGTCGCGGATCCACTCTTCGAGGTGGTCGAACCGGCGCGGGAGCACCGAGCGGAGGCTCGCGATGAGGCCGTCGGCGTCGTCGAACGGCGCGGCCCACACGTCCTCCTGTCTGATCCGGTAGAGGTACCCGCGCGTGCCGGGCTCGGTGCCGGTGGTGTCGACGAGGTGCGCGAACTGCGAGAGCCGCGCGCGAGTGAACTGCGTCGGCCGGTCGACGACGATCTCTCGGCGGTCCGGGAACGCGACGACGCGCTCGCGGGTCGCCAGTCGGCCCCAGTCGGTCGGGTAGAAGACGATCGGGTCGTTCTCGACGTCGAGTCGGTCCACGTCGCCGCGGTCGACGAGCGCCGCGAGGGCGTCGCGAGCGTTCGCCTGCGTCGTCCCGAGCCGTCGCGCGACTTCGCTCGCGGTCGCCACCGGTCGCTCCTCGGCCTCCAACGCCTCGTGGAAGCGGTCGAGCGAGATGTCCTCGACGGCGTCCTCAGTGGGAGAATCGGGACCCGCATCGGAGTCGTCGCCCGCGGTGGGGTCGCCGGCGGAGCGGTCGCCGGAGTCGTCGGTCATTGTCGCCGCTTCGGCCGCGAGGGGGAAATGGGTAGCGTCCGCGCTCGGGAACGTCGAGACCTCAACGACCGGACCGCCCGTGACAGCCGCGACCGGTGATCGCGTCTTTCGACCGGAATCGGCAGCCGCAGGCCGTACAGCGGACGAAGGGCTCGCCGGGCTCGGTCTCGAGCCGGTGATCGCCGACGACGAACGGGCGCGTCACGGTCCGGGGGCGAATCCGATCGGGGATCGGCGTCGAGGCGGCCTCGCTCAGCGCCGTCCGCACGGCGATTGTGTCGACGTCGACGGGGTCCCAGCGCGGGGCGTCGAGGGCCGCCTCGCGGTCGACCACCTCGGTCCAGCCGGTGACGACGACCGGGGAGTTCGTCTCCGTGTCGCTCACGACGACGACGAACCTGACCCCGCCGTCGACAAGCGCGAACCGCCACCCGTCGGTCCGGTTCCAGCGGAGCTGTCCGCGACGGATGGCGTCACTGACGGCCCGCGTTGAGACGTATCGCCCCGGCTGTTCCAGTCGCTCGCGGAAGTGGTCTGTGAGCGCGTACAGCCCGGGGTCTCGGACGGGCGGATCCTCGGCGGTTCGGCCGACCGAGGGGCGTTTGCCCGCCGTCGGAGATCGGCTCGGGGGGACATCCGCATCGGGGCCGTGTGGGAGGGGGTCCGATCTCGTCGGCCCCCGCCGGCGAGACCCCGCCGGCGCGGTCGTGGTCGCAGTCCGACGCTCCGTCGATCCGGGACGGGGTGACTCGGCGTCCCCCGGCCCGCCCTGTCGGGAAGCCACTGCGTATTCATACAGAGCGGAATGTTAAGTGTGTTACGGCGACACAGGGGACCCGGTCAACGGATCGGCGTCGAGCAGTGCCTCACAGCGCGGGCGGCTCGTCGCGTCCGATGACAATCTCCTGTCCCTCGACGTCTTCGAGGGCGGCGACGCGCCCGCCGATATCGAGTTGGCCGCTCTCGGTCTCGACGGTCAGCGACGCCACTTCCTCGGTATCCTCGAACGCGAGGTCGACGACTCGACCCTGCACCGTCACCGAGTCGCCCGTCTCGATGTCGCGTCCCTCGACGGTCGCGAAGAACTCCTCGCCCTCGAACTCGCGGATGTCCTTGACCGCACGGCGGATCGAAGCGTAGCGCCGGGGGAACGGTCGGGCGGCTCCGTCGGCGGCGAGCGTCTCGGCGGTCGTCCACAACACGGTGCCGAAGAAGCCGGAGACGAGGAACCCGAGCGCCGAGCGGTTGAAGATGACGCCGTACCGCTCGCGGTCGTCTCGAAGCGCGTCCTGCGTGGCGTACACGGAGTACTCGCCGTCGCCTACGGCTAAGATCGGTGTCGTGATCCCGCGGCGCGCGCGAGCTATCGTCGCGACCTCGAGGTAGTCGAACTCATCGGGGTCCGGCGCCCGAGCGGCCGGCGTGACGAGGAGTTCGACGCTGACGCCCGCCTGGACCTTCGCCGCGAGCTCGTCGCGGAAGCGTCGGAGCAGTCCCGGCGTGAGCGACAGCGCCAGCTCGTACTCGGCGCCGGCGATCACTTCTTCGAGGTACCGGAGGATCGTCGAGCGCGACTTCACCAGCGACACCGCCTCGGTCTCGCGGGTGGGCGCGGTGTAGCGGGCCTCCAGCTCGTCGACCATCTCCGCGAACGACGACCGGAGGTCGCCGAACGCGTCGTCCGGGTCGACGGCGACGATCTTCATCGGCCGCGACTCGCGGAGTTCAACGAGCCCCCGGTCTGAGAGGCTCCGAACCGTGTCGTACACGCGTGGCTGCGGGATGTCGGTCCGGTCGGCGATGTCGCTCGCGGTCAGCTCGCCGTGTTCCAGCACGGCGAGGTACGCGTCAATCTCGTACTCGCCGAGATTGAAGCGATCCCCGACGCGGTCGAGCGTGTCGCGGAGGTCATCGGTCATGTATGTAACGAGATGGTCCCCCGATATAGGTTTTTACTATAGGTCGAGTAGCACGCGTTTTGAGAGCGGCGTCCTACATGTACATCCGATCGTAGGTCCCCTCCGGCTCGCGCTCCTCGATCTGCTCGGCCAGATCCTCGTAATGGCGGCGCACGTCGGCCGCAAACGACGCCAGCGGCTCCGAGTCGACGCCCAAGTCGTACGTCTCGTCGATCGTGTCCACGAGCCGCACCGCGGCGTCGGCGTCCGGTACCTGCGCGTGGACCGGTGTGACAAACACCCCGACGCCGAGCGGCGAGTCGATTCCGCGCTCGAGCAGCGAGGCGTTCGTTCCGTCGAGGAAACCCGACTCCATCGCCGGGACCTGCCCGTCGTCGAGGCGCCGCTCGCGGTAGTCGTCGGTTGCGACGTAGAAGGTGCGGTGCGCGTCCGGGCCGTGCGGTATCGGGACTCCGGAGAGCACCGCAATCTCCGAGACCGCCGCCGACTCCGTCCAGTCGAGGATCGCCGCTGCGATCAGTTCACCGAGCGCGGGCGGGACGAACTGCTCGGCCACGAGTACGGTGATATCGAGGTCGTCCGCGGAGTACAGTCGGATCGGGTGCCGCGGTTTCCCCTTCGCGAAGGGCGTGATCGACGGGAGCCCTTCGGCCCGGACGAACCCCGTTTGTTCGAGATCGAGGTCCTTGATGAGGTAGTCGACGGCGGTCAGTCCGGCGAGGCCGAACGACGAGAATCCCGCAATGAGCACGTCGCTCGGTTCTGAGTCGTGTGTGATGCTGAACGACGGACGATCGGGTGGGAGTTCCGGCATAGGTCCGCTTCGCTGGGACAGGTGTTAGGGGTTGCCCAAAACGGGTCTGGACACCGCTCTGGAGACCGCAGTCGTCGCCCGCCGGGAGAAACGCTTTTTCCGGTGGGCGACGGCGGGTTCGCTATGGTACGGTCCGAGGTCCTCGTCTCGATCGGGGGACGGCTCACGCGGTTCGCGGACGTGTTCGGTGGGTTCGCGGGCTCCGCTCTCGGACGGCTGCTGTTCGTGGTTCTCTCGGTCGCAGTCGGCGTCCTCGCCTCGAAGTTCCTCGTGCGCCTCATCGGTCGTCCCGTCGCGCGTCGCGTGTCGAGACAGAGCGTCGCGCAGACGATCGTTAGAGGGGTCCGCGTCGGGACGGTGACGATCTCGCTGCTCGTCGGCCTCTGGGCGATCGGGTTCCGCTTCACCGACCTCCTCGTGGGGACCGCCGTCTTCTCCGCCGTGATCGGGATCATCCTCGCGCCGCTCGTCGGGAATTTCATCAACGGCGTGTTCATTCTCGCGGACCAGCCGTTCGAGATCGGCGACATGATCGAGTTGGAGAACGGGACGACCGGGTTCGTCGAGGACATTACGATCCGGTACACGAAGATATTCACGCTTGACAACACGTTCCTCGTCGTGCCGAACGGGGCGATGCGCGAGCGCGACGTGACGAACTACTCAGCCGAGGACGAGCGGACCCGTCGGACGATCGAGGTACTCGTCACCTACGAGAGCGATATCTCCAAGGCTCGGCGGCTCATCGAGCGCGCGGCGCGGGACTGCGACGCGGTGATCGACGGCGGGCCCGACATCCGGGTCGGCGTCGCGCGGTACGTCGCCAGCCCGGACTGTCGTCTCCACGAGTTCGGTGACGACGGCGTCCTCCTTCAGCTTCGGTACTGGGTGAAGAAGCCGTACAAGCTCGCGAAGGTCCAGTCGGACGTGAACATCAATATCCGCGAGCGGCTCGCGGACGCCAACGTGGAGATGGCGTACCCGCACCGCCACCTCGTCTTCGACGACACCTCCGGGATCGCGCGGGTCGGCGGTCCGGACGACGGTCGTCCGGACGGTCAACGGGCGGGTGACAAGCCCGATCCGGAAGGGCGTGGCGAAAATGGGTCTACGGACGGGACCGCGGAAGCGACATCCGCCGACAGCGAGTCATCGGCGGGGACTGACTCCTCCGCTCAGACAGGCTCCGGCAACCGGGCCGATACCGCTGGCGGAGCCGACTCCAGCGGCGATCGGTGAGCGTCCCGCTTTGGGTGTGTCTCCTCGTCACACGCTTGATCGGGCAACCGCAAGTCTGATAGACCGAGACGCCCGCTTATAAATCAGTGAGCGACGAGCCCTCCGAGGATCCGCCGGAGTCGCCATCGGGGTTCGGCGATGACAGCACCGGTGACGCCGACGATGACGCCGGTGAGGGACCGACTGACGGATCGACCGACGACATGACCGAGGAGACGACCGGGAGCGACGCCGGCGGAGACGTTTCCGGTGACGGAGCAGGAGACCGGCTGTCGGAAGAGTCGATCACCGAAGGCAGTCTGATCCGGCCGCTGTTCCACCTCGCGTGGCCGATCGTCGTTATCCAGCTGCTGCAGGTGATGTACAATGTCGTCGACACGCTGTACCTCGGGCGGCTGTCGGCAGAGGCGGTCGGCGCGATCAGCCTCGCGTTCCCCCTGATCTTCCTGCTCATCGCGGTCGCCGGGGGGTTCACCACCGCGGGCGCGATCCTCGTCGCGCAGTACACCGGCGCCGACGGTGACCGGTCCGCGGGACTCGTCGCCGGACAGACCATCGTCACCGTCTCCGTGTTGTCGGTGTTCATCGGGATCGCCGGGTACTTTTACACCCGCCCGGCCTTGGAACTGCTCCCGAGCGACCCCGACACGGCGGCGACCGTGATCCCCTTGGCGGCCGATTATATGGAGGTCATCTTCGCCGGCATCCCGCTGATGTTCGGGTTCTTCGTGTTCTCCGCGCTGATGCGCGGATACGGCGACACCCGAACACCGATGGCGGTGATGGTCGTCTCGGTGTTCCTGAACGTGCTCCTCGATCCGTTCCTCATCTTCGGATTCTCAGCGAACCCGTTGTTCGAGTTGCTGGCTGCGGTGCCGCTCCTCGCGGCGCTCGATCCTGTCGCGACGGAGGCGGCGTTGCTCTCCGCGACCGGGTTCACCGGGTACGGGATCGAGGGCGCCGCGATAGCGACGATCTTCTCGCGAGGGATCGCCACGGCGATCGGGATGTGGCTGCTGTTCGCCACGGGGCTCGGTCCCGCGGTCTCGGTGAGTCACCTCGTCCCGGACTTCGGGTTCATCGAGGACATCTTCCGGTTGGGGCTCCCCTCCAGCGTCGAGCAGACGACCAGCGCGCTCGCGATGATAACCCTCACGGCGATGGTGGTCACGTTCTCGCCGCCGGTCGTCGCGGCCTACGGGCTCGGCAACCGGCTCATCTCGCTCGTCTTCCTCCCCGCGATGGGGCTCGGACGTGCGATCGACACGATGGTCGGGCAGAACCTCGGCGCGGATCGCGCGGACCGCGCCGCGCGTTCGGTCAAGCTCGCGGCCTCGACCGGTGCCGGGGTGATGTTCCTCGTCGCGGTCGTCGCCGTGGCGTTCACGGAGCCGATCGTCGGCGCCTTCCTCGGCGACGTGCCCGACGCGCCCGCGACCATCGGGTACGCGGTCGAGTACGTGCGGATCCGGTCGGTCGAGTTCGCCTTTATCGGGGTCTCGCAGGTCATCCTCGGGGCGTTCCGCGGGGCCGGCAACACGAAGACCGCGATGGTGATCTCCATTCTCACCCTTTGGGTCGGACGAGTCGCCAGCGTGGGGTACCTCGTCTTCGTCGCCGACTGGGGCGTGACGGGGATCTGGGTCGGGATGGCGCTCGGGAACGTCTTGGGCGCGGTCGTCGGCGTCGTGTGGTTCGCCCGGGGGACGTGGACGGAGCGGTACATCGACGAACCGGCCCCGGACGTCGACCCCGCGAGCGACGACTGAGGGCGGGAGCGGAACGCGAGGTAACGCGGTCGGACACTCAGTGACGGAACAGGTGAATTGCGTTCTCGTCGCGGAGGAGACAGAAGCGCGCGCCGTCGTTCTCCGGAAACGTGGTTCCCGTCTCTCCGGTGGTGAACAGCCGGTCGAACGGGGCGTTACACACCGGACAGGACAGCTCCTTTCGGTTCTCCCAGAGGCTGGTCGCGCCCGTGTCCTTGAGCTGTTTCAGCGCGTGGCGGTGGTCGTGCACGTCGAAACGCGGCATGCGTCGAGGATCTGCGGGCCGACAGTTGAACGTGACTCCGCGAGTATCAGGGGTGATTTCGCGCGCGCGACTACTCCCGATCCAGACCGTCTGAGAGTCGATCGCGAGCCCGGTCGAGGGCGGCCTCGTCGCCGGTCCTGACGTACTTGCCGAGGGCGTTTGCCGTGTGGGTGAGCGCGTCGGCGTCGGCCGGCGACACGTCGCCCGCGAGCGCTTCGACTCGTTTCGTGCGGTCGCGGAGGCGTTCAAGAAGCGCGCGCGCGGGAGCGATCCGGTCGAGCGGATCGGCGCCGGAGACGGAGACGGTCGCGGCTTCGTTCTCTCCGCCCGCTTCGACCGTATCGAGTTCGGCGAGCTCGTCGAGGAACGCGAGGAGGTCGGTCCGGTAGTCGTCGATCCCGCGCACCGCCGCCATCCCGCGTGCCTCGCGGAGCGGGTCGGGGACCGCTCCGGTCGCAGGTCGATCACCGTCGTCGGCGCCGGCGAGCAGGGCGAGGAGGTACTCTCGGTCGGAGTCAGTGGGGTCTCGCAGCCGATCGTACAGGTCGACCGCCTCCAGCAGTTCGCGGACGGCGAGATAGGTGTCGTCGAGCGGGAGCAGTTCGCCGCCGCGGATGAACCCTCGCTTGCGGGCGTGCTCGCGGAGGTCTGTCTTGAGGTCGTCGACGCCCGCTTCGGGGAGCGTCCCCTTCGCGTCGCCGAACTGGGCGCGGTGGGCGCTGAGATTGAGGGCTACCGGTGCGTCGGTGTGGGCGGTCCTGTCGTCGACGCCGACGCTCATGAGGCTCCCGCAGTCGGGACATTCGATGGAACCCGTCTCGTAGTACGACCAGCGCGCACCGCACTCCTGACACTCCCGTTCGCCGCGGACCTTCATGCGAACCCCTTCGTCGGGTTCAGCGTAAAGGGCTGTGGTCGTGGCGAGCAGAAGGTCTCGTCGGACCGATAGGACCGCGTTTCCCTCCGTCACATTATATATGCGGTCCCGGTAAATCGGTGGGCATGGGTTGGCACGCCGTCGAAGCCGTGGACGACGCCGTCGACGCCACGCGTCGGTTCCTGTTCCCGTTTCATCTCGTTCGCTGGGCGAAGCTCGCGTTCCTCGTCCTCCTGATGGGTAGCGGGGCGAACGCCGGCGTGTCGGTTCCCGCCGCTCCCGACGCCCGACTCGGCGGGATGTCGGGATTCACTAGCGACTTGGGGACCGGTACGGAGACGGAAGCCGGCGCTGCAGAGCTCGACGCTGTCGTTTCAGACATTCTCGCTGGCATGCCGAGCGACTGGCAGATCGTCGCGGTCGCAGCCGTCACGGTCGTCGCCGTGATCGGGCTCTCGGTGGTCTCGCTGTCGCTTCGGCTGGTCTTTTACGACGCGCTCCGAACGAATGAGGTCCGGCTGTGGCGGCCGTTTTTCGGTCGACTCCGGCAGGCGGTCGGGCTGTTCGTCGCCTCTGTGGTCCTGTGGTCGGTCGCCGCCGGGCCGATCGCGTTGGCGGTGATCGTCGCCGTCGCGTTTGAGACGCCGACCGGGTGGGAGCCGATCGACTCGCTTGCAGCAACGGTCGGATCGCTTTCGATCGGTCCCGCGATTGGCGTGGGGCTCCTCGTGAGTGTCGTCATCTTGGGAGCGACGCTCGCGCTGCGGTTCACCTATGAGTTCGTCGTTCCCGCAATGGTAATTACCGAGAGCGGCGTGATCGCCGGCTGGCGGAGGAGTTGGCGCGCGGTGAGCGGAGAGTGGCCGGAGCTGGCGGTCTACATTGTCGTTCACTTCTTTGTCGGTCTCGGAACCGCTTTCCTCGAGGGGGTCGCGCTCACGATCGCGAGCGTGACTATCGTCGCGGTTGCCGGGAGCGCGCTCCTCCTCGCGGCCGTTCTCTTTGGTGGTCTCAGTGCGCTGGTGAGTACGACCGCCGGAATCGTGAGTGTCTTGATCGTCGTGTTGCTCGCGATAGCGGCACTCGTGGTGCTCACGCTCCCAGTGAGCGTCGTCACCCGGTCGTACATGATCGCCTACGAGGTCGCCACGCTCGCGGCGTTCGACCCGGAACTGAGACTGCTCGATCCGGATATCGATCCGAATTCGTTCGACCGCGGTTCGGCGTCGACTGACAGGGACTGAGTCGCTTTCGAGGATCGTCGAACGTCGAATCAGTATTCGACGGGTTCACATACCTTTTTACTCCGTTACCGAATTGGGAGAGACATGGGACTGGACGACGACGCGAGAGAGTATCACCGGCGGGAGCCGCCGGGGAAGATCGAGATCGAGACAACCAAGCCGACGAACACGCAGCGAGACCTCTCGCTCGCGTACTCTCCGGGGGTTGCGGCGCCGTGCCGAGACATCGCTGCGGACCCGGAGTCGGTGTTCGAGTACACGGCGAAGGGGAACCTCGTCGCGGTCGTCTCGAACGGGTCGGCGGTCCTCGGACTCGGCGACATCGGCGCGTCGGCATCGAAACCCGTCATGGAGGGGAAAGGCGTCTTGTTCAAACGCTTCGCCGATATCGATGTCTTCGACATCGAACTCGACATTGCCGAGGTCGATCCCTTCTGTGAGGCGGTGGAGGCGATGGAACCGACCTTCGGCGGCGTGAACATCGAGGACATCAAGGCTCCGGAGTGCTTCAAAATCGAAGAGCGGCTCCGGGAAGAGATGGACGTCCCCGTGTTCCACGATGACCAGCACGGGACCGCAATTATCTCCGGGGCGGCACTGATGAACGCGACGGAGATCTCAGGGAAGGATCTCTCCGAGATCGATATCGTGTTCTCGGGCGCGGGCGCGTCCGCGATCGCGACTGCTCGCTTCTACGTCGAACTCGGCGCGAAACGAGAGAACATCACGATGTGCGACTCCTCCGGTATCATCACCGAGGACCGCGTTGCGAACGGCGACGTCAACGAGTACAAAAGCCAGTTCGCGAGCGATGTGGAGGGAGGGGACCTCGCCGACGCGATGGATGACGCCGACGTGTTCGTCGGCCTCTCCGTCGGCGGAATCGTCTCGCAGGAGATGGTCCGGTCGATGGCGTCGGACCCGATCATCTTCGCGATGGCGAATCCGGATCCGGAGATCACCTACGAGGACGCGAAGGACGCCCGCGACGACACGGTGATCATGGCGACGGGCCGCTCGGACTATCCGAACATGGTGAACAACGTGCTCGGATTCCCGTTCCTGTTCCGCGGTGCGCTCGACGTGCGCGCGACGGAGATCAACGAGGAGATGAAGCGGGCGGCCGCAGAGGCGCTCGCGGAACTGGCTCGCAAAGACGTACCCGATGCGGTCGTGAAAGCGTACGGCGACGATCCGCTTCAGTTCGGGGCGGACTACGTGATCCCGAAACCCCTCGATCCGCGCGTGCTCTTCGAGGTCGCTCCGAGTGTCGCGAAGGCGGCGATGGAGTCTGGATCCGCTCGGACGGAGATCGACCTCGAACAGTACCGAGAGCAGCTTGAGGCGCGTCTCGGAAAGTCCCGAGAAATGATGCGAGTCGTGTTGAACAAAGCGAAGAGCGACCCGAAGCGCATCGCGCTCGCGGAGGGGACCGACGAGAAGATGATCCGCGCCGCCTACCAGCTTTCCGAGCAGCGGATCGCCGAACCGGTACTCCTCGGCGACGCCGACGAGATCGCGAGGACCGCCGATCGGCTCGGGCTCTCGTTCCAGCCGGAGATCGTCGACCCCGGCGACCGAGACGTCTCCGCGTACGGCGAGCAGCTCTACCAACTCCGCAAGCGGAACGGTATCACGAGTCGGGAGGCGAACGAGCTCGTCCGCCGAGACACGAACTACCTCGGGAGCGTCATGGTGAAGTCGGGAGATGTCGACGCGATGCTCACGGGACTGACGCACCACTACCCGTCGGCGCTTCGACCGCCGTTACAGGTGGTGGGGTCCGCGGCAGACACGGATACCGTCGCGGGAGTGTACATGCTCACGTTCAAGAACCGAGTCATCTTCTGTGCGGACACCACAGTAAATCAAGACCCAGACGCGGAGACGCTCGCGGAGATCACTCGTCACACCGCTGAACTCGCTCGCCGGTTCAACATCGAGCCCCGCGCGGCGATGCTCTCGTACTCCAACTTCGGGAGCGTCGACAACGAGGGGACTCAAAAGCCCCGCAGTGCGGTCGAAATTCTGCACGACGACGACAGTGTCGATTTCCCCGTCGATGGCGAGATGCAGGCTGACACAGCCGTCGTCGACGAGATTCTCAACGATACCTACGAGTTCTCGGAGCTCGATGAAGCTGCAAACGTGCTCGTGTTCCCGAACCTCGAAGCCGGGAATATCGGCTACAAGCTGCTCCAGCGGCTTGGTGGTGCGGAGGCAATCGGACCGATGCTGGTCGGAATGGACGAGCCGGTCCACGTGCTCCAGCGAGGCGACGAGGTCAAAGATATCGTCAATCTGGCCAGCGTTGCCGTCGTCGACGCGCAAGAGTAGGGTACCGGAGTTCGGGTACGTACCGCCTCCGCGTACGTGCGTGCCGTTTTCGCGTACGCACTGGATGATCGTAGGTCTCCATAGGCCCTCACGGCTCGTCGATCAGGTTCGTATTCTGAAACCGACCGTCTTCTGACTGACTAGCGGCTGTTACCGACCCGACCGAGCGCCGTCGTGTGAGAGGTGTAAAATCGTTTGAGACACACACCGTGTTTCCGGTGAAACGGTGTTGGTTGGGGTGGGTGGATTGTAGGGGCCCCGTGGGGCGGGAGATCGGTGTTCTTCAAACCGAATCAGCTATCTCAAGATGCGCTCTGTATTAGAAAAAATTATAAACCCGTTTTGAGTATAATCCGCCAAGCAAAGAAGTGTTGTAACGCAGTGTAGCCGAAGGCTGGCGTTTCACCGGAAATCCGGTCTGCGTTTTGTATGTCTTGTATGTCTTGTATGTCTTGTATGTCTTGTATGTCTTGTATGTCTTGTACGACTTTCCTTCTTTTTCTTACCTTCCTGATCTTTCCCAACTTTTCTTCAACTATCGTCTATCTTTGTATAGCTTAGTCTTTCATTTCGCTCGCTCGCTAACACTCAAGCAACTCCCTTGACTCGGCGATCTACTGTTCCTTGACTCGGCGATCTACTGTTCCTTGACTCGGCGATCTACTGTTCCTTGACTCGGCGATCTACTGTTTGCATCTGTTATCTCAATCTCTTTGTTCGTCTGTATGGGTTTTTGCCTTGAAGACTGGGCAGATCGAATTGGTGACACCGGGTTTCCGGTGAATTAGACCACCGACATCCGAGACGCTGTTTATCTGTTCTCACTGATCCCCTCTACCGATCCACCCCTCATCCACTCCCAGCCACTTCCCTAATCATTTCCCTTCCACTCTCCCGCCCGCCCCTCCCACCCCCCACCACCCCCAATCCACCCCATTTCACCGGAAACACGGTGTGTGTCTCAACTACTATCCTGTCACGACCGAAACGGAACGCATTTCACCGGAAACCCGGTGTCGATCCCATGGACGCAGCGGACGACCTCTTCACTAGGGAGGACCCGATTTTCGCGAACAAGGAGCTCCTCGAGATCAGCCATCTCCCCGGAGAGGGTCGGATCGTCGGCCGCGACGACGAGATCGCCGACCTCGCGACGGCTGTCAACCCCGCGATCTTCGGGCAGAGTCCGAGTAACGTACTGATCTACGGGAAAACCGGGACGGGGAAGTCGCTCTGCGCGAAGTATGTCTCAAAGCGGCTCATCTCGACGGCGGGCGAAGAAGGCGTCAACGCAACGTTCGCGTACGTCGACTGCGCGCAGGACACCACCGAGACGCAGGCAGTCCAGACCATCGCTGACGCAGTCAACGATTCGGATGCCACCGGAATTAACGTCCCAGACAAAGGCCTCTCAACCTCAACGTACTACAAGCGGCTCTGGCGTATCCTCGATCAGCGGTACGATGTCGTACTTATCATCCTCGACGAGATCGACAAGCTCGACGATGACGCCATCCTGATGCAGTTGTCGCGAGCGGGTGAGGCCGGCAAGATCACCGACTGCAAGCTCGGAGTCGTCGGGATCAGCAACAAGATCCAGTACAAAGACCGCATGGACGAGCGAGTCAAATCGAGCCTTTGTGAGCGAGAGTTCGTGTTCCCGCCGTACGACGCCAATCAACTTCGAGAAATCATGCAGGCCCGCGCAGACGCGTTTCACGATGACGTCCTCGAACCGTCGACGGTCCCACGTGCCGCCGCGCTCGCCGCACGCGAGCACGGCGATGCCCGCAAGGCGATCGATATCCTCCGATACGCGGGCGAGATCGCACAGAGCAACGGCGAGCCGACGGTCAAAGAGGAGTTCGTTACCCAGGCACGCGAGCGCGCGGAGACCGATCGGTTCCGCGAACTCATCCGCGGATCGACGCCGCACTCTCGGTACGTCCTCCAAGCGCTCGCACTGCTCTCGCTCTCGGGCGGTCGTCAAGACGGGTTCCGAACCAGCCGAGTGTACGAGATTTACGAAAACATCTGCCGCCAAGAGGGCTCCGACAGCCTCTCGCTTCGACGAGTTCGTGACCTGCTCAAGGAACACGCTTTCCTTGACATCATCGAACAATCGAAACACAGCGGTGGAAGCGCAGAGGGGAGCTACACGAAACACCAGCTGCTGGAGGATCCGAGCGTCGTTAAAGAAGTGCTGACAGAAGATTCCTCTCAGTAACCGGCTTGAAAAACGCTATTGACTCACACCGAGCACATGCGACTCGGATTCCAATTTGACCGTACGGGGACTGCACCCCTTCGCTCAACCGTGATCTGATGGCGCTCCGATTATGCCCCGACGCGCTCCGATTACGCCCCGACCGTGCTCTGCTCCCACACTGATCGTGTTCTGTTAGCCTAATAGGCCGAGCCCTTCGATCCGCTCGACGATCTCCTCTACCGCTTCTTCCGCGTCGTCGGTGCGCTTCCCGCCCGTGATGACGATCTTCCCGCTCCCGAAGAGGAGGATTACGACCTCGGGCTCGTCCATCCGGTACACGAGACCGGGGAACTGCTCCGGTTCATACTCGACATCTTCGAGCCCGAGCCCAATCGCGAGCGCGTTGAGGTTGAGGTTATGTCCGAGGTCAGCACTCGATACGATGTTCTGCACGGTGATCTCCGGATCCTCTTCGACGGGGATCTGTAGCCCACGGAGCTTCTCGAAGATAATCCCAAGCGCCTCGTGGACATCGTCGATACTTTTCGCACCTGTGCAGACGATCTTTCCCGACCGGAAGATGAGCGCGGCCGCCTTCGGTTCTTGGGTCCGGTAGACGAGTCCGGGAAAATTGTCCGGGTTGAAATCCGCGCCCGGAAGGTCTTCAGCCAGCGCCTCCAAATCGAGCTCTTGGCCGATCCCCGTCGATGCAACTACGTTCTGGATCTCGATGGAATCTGCAGGGTTCGTCATCGTTCGCTTTTATATGTGGCCCCCTCCCTTATAAACGCCCGTGGTATAAACGACCGTTTGGTTATCCATTATTGCGGTGGACAGGTGGCTCTCTCAAGACTGTGAATATTGTTTGTCGATCGAGTATTACCGAACTAGTGTCAGGCTCATCGAATCAGCTTTGAGTTACGCCGAATTCACACGCGCACTTCTGCCGTGGCATCTATGACAGAATACAGACATTTCATGGTTGAATCCCGGGGTCCGATCGGCTGTGTAGTCCCGCTTCCGAGCGACTTCGATGTGGACCGCCGGAATTTCATCATGGGAGCCGCTAACAATGAAAACGCATGACGTGGCGCCGATGGTTCGACGGGGTTAAGTATAACCCGGCGTTCGTTTCAGATGCGAAGGTCCCCCGGCGTGGGAGACAACGACCGGCCGCGACGCGGCCGGCCGAAGCGTTCCGACGTGCTTAAGTGTATAAGCCCGTTCGGTTGAAACGCGAAGAACGCACCGCGGACTCGGGACGTTCAATTCGTCCCGGTTTCGCAGAGTCGGTTCATCCGACTCACCCGAATGAGGATTTCGCCCCCTGCGCTCCGGCGTAAGAGGAAATCTGATGTGAGCCGTGGTAGTTCGGTGTCATCCAGGTC